>SXTU01000189.1 GCA_005791875.1 Verrucomicrobiales bacterium | reverse complement strand
CTGAAATCGGGAGCCTCGGCGGCTCGTGGGTTCTCTCCCCCAGCGGGGCGAGGGAGAAAAGGGGGCACCCGTTGGCCGCGCACGAGGCGGGTGCGCTCCAAGCAGTGCTTGCCGTGGTCGCGCACGGCCCGTTAGGCTGACATCCATTCGCCATGCCATGCATTCATGCCCTGCATCATCACCGCCTGAACTGGAAAGGCATTCTCCGCCACGGATGAAACACGGATTGAACACAGAAAGGAAAACGAAGCACGAAAGCCGTCTGGTCTCGGCACCATCCGTGTTGCGTCCGGGTTTCATCCGTGGCTCAATCATCTTGTCCGTGCTGCTCAGTGGCTGCTTCGAGCTTTGGTCCGCTGCGCCCGACGGCCCCGCCTTCTTCGAGGCTAAGATTCGCCCGCTCTTCATCGAGCACTGCCAGAAATGCCACGGGGAAAAGAAACAGGAGTCCGGCCTTCGCCTCGACACCAAGGCTGGCTGGCAAAAGGGCGGCGACCACGGCCCGGTCATCGTCCCCGGCGACCCCGAGAAGAGCCGCCTCATCCAAGCGGTGCGGCGAAAGGACAAGTCGCTCCAGATGCCGCCCAAGCGCGCGCTCGGTGCCGAGGAAGTCGCCGCGCTTGAGCAGTGGGTGAAGCTCGGCGCACCCGACCCGCGCGAAGGCGTCGCCGCCGCCAAGTCCGGCGTGGACCCCGCCGCCGTGCGGAAACACTGGGCCTTCCAACCGCTCACCCAACCGCAGCCGCCGACTCCGAAGGCGAACGCCTGGAGCCAGCAACCGCTCGACCGCTTCGTCCTCGCCCGGATGCAGCAGCAAGGCCTTGCGCCCAATCCCCCCGCCGACCCGCGCGCGCTCCTCCGCCGCATGACCTTCGACCTCACCGGCCTCCCACCAACGCCCGAGCAACTCGAAGCGTTCGAGCGCGCCTTTTCCAAAATCGGCAATCAGCAATCGGCAATCGCCAATGCTATTGACCTCCTCCTCGCTTCCCCCGCCTACGGCGAACGCTGGGGCCGCCACTGGCTCGACGTCGCCCGCTACGCGGACACCGCTGGCGACGGCGCGGACTACCCCGTGCGCGAGGCCGTGAAGTATCGCGATTGGGTCGTGAACGCCTGCAACGCCGACCAGCCCTTCAACGAGTTCATCCGCGAGCAAATCGCCGGCGACCTTCTAGCCGCGCAAGGCCCGCCCGCCGACTTCGCCCGTCGCATCACCGCCACCGGTTTCCTCGCCATCGGCAAGCGCTACGGCTACAAGCCCTCGCCGGACTACCAGCACCTCGACTTCGCCGACGCCATTGACTCCGTCGGTCGCTCGCTCCTCGGCCTCTCGCTCGGGTGCGCGCGCTGCCACGACCACAAGTATGACCCCGTCAGCGCGGCGGATTACTATTCGCTCTACGGCATCTTCCAGAGCACCAAGTGGGCGTTTCCCGGCGGCGAGGAGCAGAAGCGCCCGTCGGACTTTCCGCCGCTCGTCCCGCGCGAGGAAGCCGCGCGTCTCGACAAGTTGAAAGCCGCCGAACTCGCCCGTCTCGACGTCTCGCTCGCGAAACTCAAAGCCGACCGCGTCGCACTCGACAGCAAGTCCATCGCGGGCGGCCCGGACCTCGGCTTCGAGTTGCAGAAACTCGGCGAGCCGCCCACCGCACCGTGGCTTTCCGAAGGGCCGAACAAAGTGCTCGCCGAGGCACAAAGCCCCTTCGCGCACATCCACCCCGCCGGCACGCGCGGCGTTCGCGTCGGCACCGGCAAGGCCAACAACGGCGTGCGCTACGTCTTCGCCCGCCCGCTCAAGGCCGCGCCCGGCAAGCAGATGCACTTCAGCGTGGACTTCCGCACGGTCGCGCCCACGGACAAGTCCGGCGCGTATCGCTTCTACCTCGGGCGCGGCGTCATCGCGTCGCTCGCAGTCGAGGTGGGCGTGACCGCCACCGAACTGGCGCTGCGCAACGGCACGAAATGGGAAACGCTCCGCAAGCTCCAGCCCGGCACCTGGCACACGCTCAGACTCACACTCGACCCCGCGAAGAAGACTTACTCTGGCGCAGTCGGCCCGCTCGGCGACCTGACCACTTTCGCGGACAAACCGCTCGGCGCGAACTGGGACGGCGTGGCCGACACCTTCATCTGCGACGCCATTGGCCACGTCAGCGGCCCCGCTCCCGAGCGCGACTTGGACAACGTGGGCTTGCAGGAAACACCCTTCGCCGAGCCGGGCACCGGACCGGTCGTCGCGCCCGCACAGCCCGCCGACCTTGCCGAGCGGCTCAAGAAACTCGACGCGGACATTGCCGCCACGACCAAACAGCGCGAAGCCGAGGCCGCGAAGGAGCTGTATCCCGTGGCCTACGGCGTGAGCGAGGACAAGCCCGTCAACGCGCGCATCCAGCTTCGCGGCGAGCCAGAGAAGCCCGGCGACGAAGCCCCGCGGCGCTTCCTCGATGTGCTCGGCGGCGACAAACTGCCCGCCGGCTCCACCAACAGCGGTCGCTTCGAACTCGCCCACTGGCTCACGCGCCCGAGCAACCCGCTCACCGCCCGCGTCTTCGTGAACCGCGTCTGGCAATGGCATTTCGGCGCGGGCCTCGTGCCGACACCCAGCGACTTCGGCCTGCGCGGTGAGCCGCCCACGCACCCCGAGCTGCTCGACTGGCTAACGTCCGAGTTCATCGCGTCCGGCTGGTCCGTGAAGGCGCTGCACCGGCTCATCATGCGTTCGCAGACCTACCAGCTCGCGAGCGATGACCACGCCGCGAATCTCAAGCGCGACCCCGCGAACGTCTGGCTTTGGCGGCACGCCCGCCGCCCGCTCGACGCCGAATCCATTCGCGACGCGATGCTCGCCGTGAGTGGCCGGCTCAATCGCACTGTGCCCGGCCCGCATCCGTTTCCCGACGTGCAGAAGTGGGGCTACACCATCCACAACCCGTTCTTCGCCGTTTACGACAGCGACCACCGCAGCCTCTACCTGATGCAGCAGCGCAACCGCCGCCACCCCTTCCTCGCGCTTTTCGACGCCGCCGACCCGAACCTCAGCATCGCGCAACGCCTGCCCACCACCACGCCCACGCAGACGCTCTTCCTGATGAACTCGCCCTTCGTGCAGCAGCAGGCCGAGTCCTTCGCCCGCCGCCTGCTCGCTGAATCCGGCGACGACACCAAACGCATCCGCCTCGCCTTCGCCCTGGCCCACGGCCGCGTGCCCACCGACACCGAGACCAGCGACGCCCTCGCCTTCCTCACCGCCTACCGCACCAAACTCACCACCCTCGAAAAGCCTCCGACGAACGACACTGAACTCGCGTGGTCCGGCCTCGCCCGCGTGCTGCTCACGAGCAATGCCTTTCTGTATGTGGACTAACCAGAACCGTCGGAGGGCCGCGCTAGTGGGGCAGCCATCCCGGCTGCCGCTGGGTCTTGCAACCGTCCCGGTTGCAGTCCACCGCACCGCCAAGCGAGACGCTTGGCAGACCAAGGCAGGCGAGGACGCCTGCCCCACTATCGCGCTCGCCTTGTCATGAACCCCACGCCCTCCCCAGCCCGCCGCCCTAGTGGGGCAGCCGTCCCGGCTGCCGCTGTCCTGGAACCGTCCCGGTTGCAGTTCCCGCTACCCCGCCGCGAATTCCTCCGCCGCGCCTCCGGCGGCTTCGGCGCCCTCGCCCTCGCCGGCCTCTGGAACGAAACCCAGGCCGCCCCCACCGACCCACTCGCCCCGCGCTCCGGCCATTTCCCCGCCAAGGCCGACCGCGTCATCTTCCTCTACTCCACCGGCGGCGTCTCGCAGGTGGACACCTTTGACTACAAGCCCCAGCTCACGCGCGACCACGGCAAGGCCGTCACCGCCTCGCGCTGGCTCAACAAGCCCGGCAAGTTCGACCGCTTCCTCATCAAGTCCCGCTGGGGTTTCAAGCAATACGGCCAGAGCGGCATTTGGGTCAGCGACCTCTTCCCCCACATCGGCGGCGTCATTGACGACGTCTGCGTGCTGAACGCGATGCACTGCGACAGCGACGGCCACGACAAGGCCACGCTCGCCGCACACGTCGGCACCGACCAGGCCATCCGCCCCAGCGCGGGCGCGTGGGTCAGCTACGGCCTCGGCACCGAGAACCGCAACCTGCCGTCCTTCATGGTGCTCGCGCCCGCCGCGCCCTACGCCGGCGCGCAGACGTGGGGCAGCGACTTTCTCCCCGCCTGCCATCAGGGCACGCACGTCATCCCCGGCAAGGAA
Source organism: Verrucomicrobiales bacterium (assembly GCA_005791875.1). Classification (GTDB taxonomy): domain Bacteria; phylum Verrucomicrobiota; class Verrucomicrobiia; order Limisphaerales; family SXTU01; genus SXTU01. The sequence continues at coordinate 50,404 of SXTU01000189.1, read as the reverse complement.
CCATTGCCGAACCTCAAGCCCAACACCGCCGCCGAGTTGCAGGCGATGGAGCTGGGCCTACTCGGCAAGCTGAACCGCGCGCACCTCGAACAGCGCGCCGCCGACGTGGCGCTCGACGCCCGCATCCGCTCCTTCGAGACCGCCTTCGGCATGCAGCGCGAAGCACCGGACGCCTTCGACCTCTCCCGCGAAACCGACGCCACGCTCAAGCTCTACGGCCTCACGCGCGGCGCGAACACCGGCTTCGGCTGGCAATGCCTCGTCGCCCGCCGACTGGCCGAACGCGGCGTGCGCTTCCTCGAACTCATTGACGTCGGCTCCAGCGGGAACTGGGATTCCCACGGCAACATGGCCGACCACGAACGCCTCGCGAAGGCCATTGACCAGCCCATCGCCGCGCTCATCGCGGACCTCAAGCAGCGCGGGATGCTGGAGCGCACCCTGCTCGTGTGGACCTCGGAGTTTGGCCGCACGCCCTTCCACCAGCAGGCGAACCACGCGGGCCGCGAGCATCACAACCTCGTCTTCTCTTCGTGGATGTCCGGCGGCGGCGTGAAACGCGGCCTGGCCTACGGCAAGTCCGACGAGCACGGCATCCTCCCCGCCGAAGGTGCCGTCCACACGCACGACCTCCACGCCACGATGCTCCACCTGCTCGGCCTCGACCACGAACGCCTTACCTACCGCTACGCCGGCCGCGACTTCCGCCTCACGGATGTGGCGGGCGAAGTCGTCCGCCCCATCATTGTCTGAAGCGGCGACCAGAGCTGTCCGCGCTGGGGAGTGAGCTTCGCATTTTGCTCCCGATCGAACCGAACTGCGCGTAGCTTCTGCCCGCATGGCAACTATCGGCAAACGCAACTCGCTCGCCGTCGTCAGGGAGTCCGCCTCCGGGCTTTACCTCGACGGCGAGGAACTCGGCGAAATCCTTCTGCCCAGCCGCTACGTCCTGCACGGCCGCGCGCCTGAGAACCGGCTGGATGTTTTCATCTACTGCGATTCCGAGGATCGGCTCGTGGCCACCACGGAGCAGCCGTTTGCGACGGTCGGCGAGTTTGCCTGGCTGAAGGTCACGGACGTTCACCATCAGATCGGTGCGTTTCTGGACTGGGGTTTGTCCAAGGATTTGCTGCTCCCGTTTCGCGAGCAGGGCATCCCGGTGCGCGCGGGCCAGCGGGTGGTCGTGGCCGTCTGCCTCGACCCGAAGACGAACCGCATCATGGCCAGCGCGCGGCTCAACCGCCACCTGAGCCGCGAGCTTCCGCGCTACCGTGAAGGCCAGCCGGTGACGTTCCTCATCACGGGCGAGTCGCCGCTGGGCTACAACGCCATCGTGGAGAACGCGCACAGCGGGCTGCTTTTCCGCAACAACCTCTCGGCCCCGCTGCTGACCGGCGAGGTGCTCCAAGGATTTGTCCGCGCAGTTCGGCCGAACGGCAAGATTGACCTGAGTCTCGATGCGTCTGGCTACAAGCGCGTGGCGGGCCTGACGGATCAAATCGTGCAGGCGCTGGAGCGCAGCGGCGGCCGGCTGGACTTCGACGATGACAGTTCGCCCGAGCTGATCCGGGATAATTTCGGAGTCAGCAAGAAGGCTTTCAAACAGGCGCTCGGCAAACTCTATCGCGAACGCCGCATCGCGTTTTCGAAGCCCGGCATCCAGTTGCTCGACAACTCCTCCTGGACGCCTGGCGATTGAGCCACGCATGAGCAATCCCAAACGCATCCCCACCGACGGCGGGCAGAGTTTTGGTCACAATCCCTTCGGTGCCTTGTCCAGCGGAGGTCTCCCGCCCGCGCCTGAGATTTCCCCGGCGGATTCCGCGTCCCATGCTGCTGAACCCGCGAAGGCGGCGAAGAAGAATCGCGGTCGCGTGGACATCATCCGGCAGAAGGCGGGTCGCGGCGGCAAGACCGTGACGGTGGTCAAAGGGTTTGTCGGCATCGGCCTGCCGGAGAAGGCGCAACTCGCCAAGGCGATGCAGAAAGCCTGCGGCTCCGGCGGCACGGTGAAGGACGGCCAGATCGAGATCCAAGGCGACCAGCGCGAAACCGTCGCCCGCATCCTGACGGAGGCAAACTTCCGCCCGGTGTTCGCCGGCGGTTGAAGCAGCTTCAGCCCGGTTTCACCGCTGTGACGATGCTGCGATCGGCGGCGGTGGGAATATGCTTCAAGTCGCGGAAACCCACCTCGGTGAACAACTCGGCCAGCTCGCCGAGCGAATAGCATTTTCCCTCCGTCGAGTGCATGAGGATGACGGAATACTCCGCCACCGGCAGCGGGCCGGATTTATCCGCGTGCAGGTGCATGTCGTGGATGACGAGCAGCCCGGCGGGCGGCAGCGCGGCGAAGGACTTGGCGAGAAGCTGCTTCACCACGGGCGTGTCCCAATCGTGAAGGACGTTCGAGAAGAGATGCATGTCGAAGCCCGCCGGCAACGCCTCGGTGAACATGTCGCCCGCCAGCACAGAGACGCCCTCCGCGTAGCCGCGCTGAGCGATGAGCTTGGCCGCCACCAAGTTTACCGGCGGCTTCTCGAAGACGGTCGCGCGCAGTTGCGGATGCGCCGCCGCGATGGCGCAGGCGTAGATGCCCGAGCCACCGGCGATGTCCAGCAGCCGAGTCCGTCCGCCCGGAGCAAGCGCCTGCGCCACGGCGCGGCCCAGGTAAACTCCGCGGCAATCCATCGCAGCAGTGAAGCGCGCGGCGAAATCCTCATCCTCCATCGCCTTCGACCATTCCTTCTCGGTCTTCGAGCTGCCCCAGTTCGCCGGCTTGTCGGTGCGCAACACCTTGAGCATGTCCAGCGCGACAGGCCGGTCCTTCAGCGAGCCGAAGTAAGGCCCGAGAAACCACGGCGGGCCTTTCACGAGATGTTCCCGCGCGACCTCGGTGACGTGGAAGATGCCGTTCTGCTGACGCACAAAACCATTTGCAGTGAACAGCGTCAGCATCACGTCCACGGGCCGCTCGGTGAGCTGCAACTCACGACAGATCGTCGCCTTGTCCGCCGGGTGCGTGGCGAGCCATGAGAAGAAGTCCAGGTGGACGATCGCCGCGATGAGCAGGTCCACCGCGTAGAGTCCGTCGCGGTAGCGGTATATGCCCAGCGGGTCGGACTGTGGAGTTGTGGTCAGGTCGAGCATGGGCCGATGCTGCGGGAGCCGGTGGGCGGCTCAAAGCCAAAACTCAGGCCCCCGCGCGTGGCGAAGCCTCCGAAGAATGTGGTTGCTAAGTCGCACCGCGCCTTGCTGATACTCTCCCGACACGTGTCCCTGAGCCTGACTGACACCGTAGTTCGTCTTGAAGCCATCGCTTCTGGGCCGCGTCCATTTGTCCGCCAACAACAACCGACCATCAGCCAACCATCCAGCACATGAAATACTTCGATCGTCGTGGATTCCTCAAGACCGCTGGCGCAGCCGCCGGCATCTTCTACATCGCTCCGACTTCCTGGGCGCAGAAAAGCCCGGGCGACACGCTCAACTCCGTTGTCGTCGGCTTCAACGGCCGGGGTGGCTCGCACATCGGTGCGCTCAGCGGGCTGAAGGACTCCGGCGTGCGCCTCACCGCGCTCTGCGATGTGGACGACAATGTCCTGCGCAAGGGAGTGGACGCGCAGGATAAGAAGGGCGTCAAGGTCACGGCCTACACCGACATCCGAAAGGTTCTCGAGAACAAGGACATTGACATCGTCTCCATCGCCACGCCGAACCACTGGCATTCCCTCGCCGCCATCTGGGCCGTGCAGGCCGGCAAGGACGTGTATGTGGAGAAGCCCGTTTCCCACAACGTCTGGGAAGGCCGCCAGCTCGTGAACGCCGCGCGCAAATACAAGAAGATCGTCCAGACCGGCACCCAGAGCCGCGCCTCACGCACCGGCATCGGCGAGGCCGTGAAGTTCGTGCAGTCCGGCCAGCTCGGCAAAATCATCGCGGTCCGCGGCTTGTGCTACAAGCCCCGCGGCAGCATCGGTCTGAGCGAAGGAGCCAAGCCCATCCCTGCCGGCATTGACTTCGACATCTGGTGCGGTCCCGCGCCGAAGGACGAACTGCGACGCGCCAAGCTCCACTATGACTGGCACTGGATTTGGAACTACGGCAACGGTGACCTCGGCAACCAGGGCATCCACCAGATGGACATCGGCCGCTGGTTCACCGGCGAGATGGAACTCAGCCCGCGCGTCTGGAGCGTCGGCGGCCGCCTCGGCTACAAGGACGACGGCGAGACGCCCAACACGCAGGTCATCTTCCACGACTACGCCAAGGCTCCGCTGATCTTTGAGGTCCGTGGCCTCCCGTCTGGGAAAGGCTCCAAGGACATGGATGGCTTCATGGGTGCCAAGATCGGCGTGATCGTGCATTGCGAAGGCGGTCACATCACCGTGCCCAGCTACACCGGTTCTGCGGCCTACGACAAGGACGGCAAGCAGATCAAGGCATGGAAAGAGGACAAGGGCGGCGGCGAGGCTCCGCACTTCAAGAACTTCATCGAGGCCGTGCGCAGCCGGAAGCACGAGGATCTCTATGCCGACATTCTCGAAGGCCACCTCTCCAGCGCGCTCTGCCACACCGGGAACATCTCGCACCGCCTCGGCCAGGCGGCCGCGCCCGGCGCGATCCGCGAGCAGATCAAAGGCGACCGCGAGGCCACCGCGACGGTCGAACGCATGTTCGAGCACCTCAAGGCCAACGAGGTCAACATTGACACCGACAAGCTCACCCTCGGCCCCGTGCTCAAGATGAACGGCAAGACCGAGAAGTTCATCGGCAACGCGGCGGCGGACAAGCTGCTCACGCGCGACTACCGCAAGCCGTTCGTCGTCCCGGCGATTTCCGCCTGACGCAAGCGACCACGAACCTTCACGAGGGCCGGCAGCGATGCCGGCCCTTTTTCTTTCCTGACACGCCCGCGCTTCGCTAGCCTAGCGCCGCATGAGTTGGTTCTACCGTTCGCTCATCCGCCCGGCGCTCTTCACGCAAGACTCGGAGGCGATTCACAACCGCACGCTCGCCGCGCTCGGCATGGCGGCCCGCCACGCGTGGCTCACCGGCGCACTCAGGCAGTTGTATGGCTCGCCGGAGCTGCCCGTGGACTTGTTCGGCCTGCGCTTCCCGAACCCCGTCGGCCTCGCCGCGGGCATGGACAAGCAGGCCGCCGCCGCGCCGGTCTGGTCCGCGTTGGGCTTCGGCTTCAGCGAACTCGGCGGCGTGACGTGGCACGCGCAACCGGGGAACCCGCAGCCCCGCATGTTCCGCGCCGTGGCCGACGAGGCGCTCGTCAACCGCATGGGTTTCAACAACGGCGGCGCGCGCGCGTTGGCCGAGCGGCTCACTGCATGGCGCGAGCAAGGTCGCTGGCCCGCGCATCCCGTCGGCATCAACCTCGGCAAGTCCAAGATGACGCCGCTCGAAGAGGCTGCTGACGACTACGCCAATTCCCTCCGCGTCCTCTGGCCACACGCCGACTTCTTCGTCGTCAACGTCAGCTCGCCGAACACGCCGAACCTCCGCCAGCTTCAGGACAAGTCCGCGCTCGACGAAATCCTCGCCGCCCTGCAAGCGGTCAACAGCGCCCAGGCGCGCAAACTCGCCCCAACTCCCAACTCCCAACTCCCAACTCCAAATTGCCCAAAGCCCATCCTCGTGAAGGTCGCGCCCGACCTCACCTTCGAGGCGCTGGACGAAATCCTTGAGCTTGCCGGCCCGCGCCAGCTTGCTGGCATCGTCGCGACGAACACGACCACCGCACGGCCCGAGACGAGCGACGCCGGGCTCAAGCAGGCTTACGCGGAGACCGGCGGCTTGAGCGGCCGTCCGCTCCACGCGCGCAGCACGGAGGTGATTCGTCATCTCTTCCGCCAGACCAAGGGCGCGTTGCCCATCATCGGCGTCGGTGGCATTTCCAGCGCGGCGGATGCGTGGGAAAAAATCACGGCGGGCGCGTCGCTCGTGCAAATTTATTCCGGCCTCGTCTATGAAGGCCCCGGCCTCGCAAGTGGAATCGTCCACGGCCTGCGCTGGCGGCTGGAGGCGGAGGGATTGAAGGAACTCAAGCAGGCGGTCGGGCTGCACGCGATGTGAGACGGACGTTTTTGTCCATCGGAGCTGAGCTGGCTTGGTGGTGATCCCGCACGTCGCGGCGGCGGAGGGGCGGCTTACCAGCCGCCCGTCCGACCCGGCGGCTGGTAAGCCGCCGCTCCAGTTAGCCAGCGCGGTTGCAGCATCGCTGGGAAGAAGCGCTGACTGCTACTTCACCGCCGGAGTCGGGGCCGAGCTTGGGGCTGAGACGTCGTTCGGGTAAATCGTCAGGTCCACGATTTCACCGGCGTAGAGCGCGAGGTCTGCGGGGAGTTTCTCGATGATGATGGGCAGGCCGAGTTCGACGCGTGTCTGGCCCGGCGGCAGGAGCGCGCCACGGATGGGCGCGAGCTGCGGGCTGACCTTGTCAATCGTCGCCTCAAAGGTCTTGCGGCTGCGCGCGCGCGGGCGGATGACCACCTTCATGCCGGGCTTGGGATCGAAGGTCAGCGGCTGGCGCAGGAACGCGATCAGACGGTCGGGCCGCGGCGCGGTTATCGTCATGATCGGCTCGCCGGCGGCGACGACGGCGTTGGTGTCGCCGGGGAAGCGGTGGATTCTGGTGATCGTGCCCTCGATGGGCGCGGCGAGCGCTACCGGGTTCTTCGGGTCGGCCCCGACGAGGCGCATGACAATCTGGCCGCTGGCGACCTTGGAGAAAATGCGGATGTCCTTGCTGGCCTCGGCGAGCACGCCGGGCTGCGGGCTGGACACGATGGCGTCAATGGTCTCCGCCTCGGCGAGCAGCGTCGTGGGGCCGAGCCGCTTGGTCCACAACACGAGCGCCACGATGGCGACGATGATGAACGCGACGATGGGGGTGTAGGCGTAGTTCAGCTCGCGCAGAAGCACGGGCGACGGCGTCGGAATTTTCGGTTGCTCGTCCATAAAGTTTTTTTCCGTCGCAGTTCAAACCGCTGGTGTCCTGCTTGGGACGGACAGAGTGTAAGGTTACATTCATGTGAATCAAGCCTTGTGGCGGGACTGCTGAGTTCCTCCCACAACTTTCTCTGCTTCTTTCCCGCTTCTGCGGTGTTTGCGTGGCATTTGCACCGCAGAGGCGGGAAAGACGCAGAGACCGAGGTTCAGAGGCAGGAGGTCAAGGCCCCTTGCTCCCCGCACCACCACTGACTTGTTCCGCCTTCGCGGTGGCGCGGCGCTCCACCTCGGTGAACACCCGGAGGAAATTTTCCCCGAGGATTTGCCTCACGTCAGTCTCCGAATGGCCGCGCTTGAGGAGCTCGTAGGTGACGTTGGGAAACATCGAGACGTCGCGCAGGTCGGCGGGGACGATGGAGATGCCGTCGAAGTCCGAGCCGAGACCGACGTGGTCAATGCCCGCGACCTTGATGATGTGCTCGATGTGGTCAATCACCACGGACAGCGGCGTGACCGGCAACTTACTCTCCATGAGCTTGCGGCGCTCGGCCTTCGACCGCGCGGGGTTGTCGCGCCATTGTTTGCGGATGGCGTCTATCTCGGGCTGCAACTGTTCGAGGATGATTGCGGTGCGCGGGTCAATGTAGCCGGGGTAGAAGTTCACCATCACCACGCCGCCGTTGGTGGCGATGCGCTTGAGCAAGTCGTCGGGGATGTTGCGCGGGTGCGGCGAGAGGGCGCGCGCGGAGGAGTGCGACGCGATGATGGGCGCGGTGGTGAGGTCGAGCACGTCGCTCATGGTTTTGTCCGCGACGTGCGAGACGTCCACCATCATGCCGAGGCGGTTCATTTCGCGGACGACGGACTTGCCGAAGTCGGTGAGGCCGTCGTGCTGTGGTGGCGCGGTGGAGGCGTCGGCCCAGGTCGTCGCCTGCATGTGCGTGAGCGTGAGGTAACGCATGCCGAGCCGGTAGAACGTGCGCAACGTCGCGAGCGAGTCCTCGATGGCCGCGCCATTCTCCGCACCCAGCAGCGCGGCGATGCGCCCGGATTGCTTGGCCGCGCGAATCTCAGCGGCAGTCTTGCAAAGGACGAGGTCGTTCGGATGCCGCTCTATCTGACGATGCGTCGCGTCAATCACCGCGAGAGCGCGGCGCGTGGCGGCGTTGTTGGTCACGAACTTGTTGTCCACGTAAATGGCAAAGAACAGCGCGCTCACGCCGCCTTCGCGCAGGCGGGGCAGGTCTGTGTGGTGCTTGCCGGCGGAGGGAGTGGCGAGGTCGTATCCGTCGTCCGTCATCGCGCCGGTGATGTCGTTGTGGCCGTCCACGACGATGGCGGAGCGGTGGAGCGCGAGGGCGCGCTGCCAGAGGGCTTCGTCACGTGGTTCGGCTGCGGGAATGGGAGAGCTGGTCACGAGTATGAAAAGGAAGGCCGCGAGGAGACGGGTTAAAGTCATTCCAGCGGACATGGGGCGCAGCGTGGCGAAAAAGGGACGACCTGCCCAGCCGGTTTTGCAGGCGCCCAACCCGGGAGAAGGGCAATCAGTTGAACCCGCCGTTTGGACACCGGCTCCCCTACGGCTCCAAGAAATCAAACACCGCGAGCCTTCCCCCATCCTCCAGCGACAGCAACACGCGCAGCCCCGGTGTGAGTTCCACCGCGTGGCCGTGGCGGAGGTAGTCGGGCTGGTCCACGAGCAGCATGTCGGCGTTGCTCTGGTTCACGAGATACCACTTGTTCTGGTGGAAGGTGAAGTAGCCCACGGTGTCGCGCTTGGCGTCGAGGGGCGAGACGTTCGAGCGCGCGTGCCAGGGGTAAAGATACTGGCCGTTCCAAACGGTGAGCGCGTGCTCGTCGTCCTTGAAGTCTAACGTGTCGCTGCCGGGGCGCTTGATGTGCCGGAGGAAGGTCGCCACGGGCACGGGCGCGGTGAGCTTGCGTTTGCTGAACGGACATCCGAGCGGCAAGCCCTGCGCGACGATGAACCAGTTGTGCCCGTCGGGGCTGGGGTGGACGAGGTCGAGCGTCTTCTGCAAGCCCTTCTCCCACTCGCTCGCGCTGGCACGCAGGTGCGGCGCGTGCAGGCCCACGACAAAGGTCTTGATGAAGAGCTTCTCCAGATACGGGCCGAGCCGTGCCACTGGAATCTCCGGCGGCGGCTTCAGCCGGTTGCTCGGGTCGTTGGGATGCTCGATGTAAAGCGCCTGCGCGCCCATGCTCAACAGGTCGTCCTCCTCCGGCGACCGCGTGCTGCGCACCTTCGGCCCCGCGAGCGGATGCCGCAGCAGCAGCGTCTCGTATATCAGCACCGCGAGCGCGTGCAAATCTGTCTCGATGCTCGGCTGCTTCTTTCCGGCCACGACTTCCGGCGCGATGTAACCGGGTGTGCCCATCACCGTCGGCGGCGCGAGGCCGGGCACCACGAGCGAGTCGCAGTCAATCACGCTCGCGTCGCCGTGCTTCGGGTCAATGAGGACGTTGTTGTGCGACAAGTCCGAGTGCGCGAGGCCGGCGAAGTGCAGGCGGCGCACAGAGCTGGCCATCACGGAACAGCACTGGAGGTAGCGCAGCAAGTTGCCGCGCTCCTCCTCGGGCACGAGCTTGCGCGACTTCACGCCGGTGAACCACCGGCCCTTCTTCTCGCGCGTGTTGCCGGTGCGGTCCTTGAAGAAGAAATTGCTGCGATAGGCGGGGACTACGACGCCGAGGACGGGCTTGAAGAGGTTGTGCCGCTTGATGAAGTCGGCGGGCAGGTTGGGGTCGTTATCAATGATGCCGACGGGCCAGCAGAAGTGCTTGCGCCAGTAATCCGACTGCGCGCCACCGATGGTCGGGTTGTAGGGGCCGAGGATTTTCTCCAGGCGACGGCGACGTTCGCCTGGGTCGTTGACGTGCCCGAAGAAGAAGGCGACGACGTGCTGCTTGTCCTTGGTGAAGAAGACAATTTTCTCGCCGCCGGACGCGAGGGGTTCGCTGTCGAACTCCACGGTGCTGCCGTCCGTGAGTTTGGCGCGGAGGAACTTCTGCGCGGGCGCGGCGGGGATCGGTGGAGGGACCGGCGGTGGGGACTTGGGTTTGGAGAGAAGAGCCACGGGTCAGCGGGAGAAGCCAATTTTAGCCACGGATGAAACACTGATGAAACACAGACAACGAGACGCGGATTTATAAGGAGGGCAGGAGGACAGGAAAAATTGCATTCCTGCATTCCTGCTCTCCTTATTGATTCCTCGGTCCGTGTTCAATCCGTGTTTCATCTGTGGCTAAAAGGAAATTGTCTGTGGCAGCCGGTGCAGCACGGCCACGGTGCGGTCATCATTCTCGCCGCGCTTCTCAAACTCCAGCCATTGCGCCAGTCCCCAGGCGGCGGACTCTTGCAGGAGCGGCGCGGGCTGCGTCGGCTGCGCTTTGAAATCCTTCAGCGGCTGGGTCACGCCCGCATAATACTGCCGGAAGATGTCCGCCGCCTGCTTTTCGAGCGGATAAAACGGGTCTTCGATGCCGTCGCTGCACAGGAGGACGCACTCGATGGGCGCGACGTCGCTGATTACGTCCACGGCCTTCGCTTTCATGCGCGCACAATCGTCGGGGACGAAGCAACTGACCTCGCCGCTGTGCGTGCCGCTGTCGCTCGCGCCGAGGCGGGCGGTGGTTTTGTCCGTGCGAAGGAGGCAGATGGCACCGTCGCCGATTTGGTTCGTGAAGAGGAGTTCGTGCTTCTCACCGCGATAGTGCAGCGCGGTCAGGAGCGTGCAGCGGAAGTCCTTGGGCGCGCAGCCGGATTTCTTGGCGAGTTCGAGCAGCGCATCGGTGGCGGCGAGGACGGCCTCGGTCACGCGTGCGGTGAGATACTCCTTCAGCTTGGTCGCGTCGGCGGCGATGGCGAGGTCCACCTTCTCGGTGACGGCGAGCAACATCTCCACGACGCGGTGCGCGGCGACGTGGCTGCCGATGCGGCTGTGCTGGCAACTGCCCGCGCCGTCGGAGACGCAGAGGACGGTGGCGCGGTCGTGGGCATCGAAGGCGAGGGAATCCTCGCGGTGGGTGCCGCCGTTCGCGTGCATGCGTCCGCGCCGCGAGGCACCGGCCGCGCGCCAGCCAGGGAGGACACGCTCGAAGGCTACCGCGTCTGCCGCCGCGACCTTCCGCAGTTCGGGGGCCTGCGCGGCGATGGCAGGCGGGCACCACGGGTCTTTCGCCGGGAGGTTTTTCCAAGTGGCGGGCTTCGGGGCGGCAGGGGCCAGTGCCGGCGTGCTTCCAGCCGCCGTCGGAGATGCAACGCCGGAGCCGGGGGCGGTGACACTGGACGCGCCACTCGGTGCTGGGGCGTCCGGACGGCGGCTGGAAGCCGCCGGCACGTTGGCGGTCGAGCGCGCTCCCTCGGCTTCGGAGGGAGAGGGCTGGGGAGAGGGTGAAGACGGGGGAGTCTTGGCGGGTGCGGGGGCGCTGGAACCAAGCGGCTTTCCTCCCTCACCCCGTCCCTCACCCGCTGGGAGAGGGGGAGACGCCGGCAGCGCCTGTGCGGGAGCAGCCTTGACCTTGTCCGCCGGGGCGGAGACGCCGGCGGACGCCGGGACAGTCACGGCGATGGTCGGGGGCTTGAACTCGACCGGGGCCGAAGCTGGCGTGGTCGCGTCCGAAGGTTTCCGCATCGCTTCCGGAAGCCGCACGGGCGCATCCGGCGCCATCTTGACCGTCCCGGAAGACTTCTCGGGCGGTTTGGGCGCATCCTTCCCCGGTTCCGGAGACTTCTTGGGCGTCTCCTGAGGATTCTTGGTCGCATCTGATGGTTCCCCGGGCGTCACCCGAGAGTCCTTGGGCGCATCCGGAGACTTCCCGGCCGTGTCCGAAGCCTTCTTGGCCGCGTCCGGCTCTGGGTCACGGGGAGGATTTGTCCCGGATTGAGGGAGAATCGTTCCGGACTGCGCAGAGGTTGACCAGGCAGCGGGAAGATTTGAACCGGGGCGGGGAGAAGTTGGTTCGGGACGCGCCGGTTCCTTCGGGGAAGCAGGAGAACTCCTTTCGTCGTCGCCAAGAAACTTGCGGAGGCGGTCAAGCATGGCGGGGGCGCAGGAGGTAGGGCGCGTCTGTCCTCAGCGCGCCTCTGCGGTGGAGGGACGCCCAACCGGCGCGCTGGGACAGACGCGCCCTACCAATGTGGGCCTTCGCGTGGCGGTGGAGGCCGGCGGTGCTCCCTCCGACCCGAGGCGGACGGACGCCCTCCCTCGCCCAGCGGGAGGAGTGAAAAGCTAACCGCAGAATGCCAGTCAACCCGCTAGGCCGCTGGCTGGGATAGCTAGTCATTAGCGGAGTGGCGTCGCAATTCCCAGAACACGCCAATGGTGAGTCCCAAGACTATCATGGCACCTCCAAGTGTCCTCCTCAAAAGGCTGTCATGCATGGCGTCGGTGATTTTCACGTATGAGAAAATGGAACCTATGGCAGGCAGCGTAGCCCGCCAATACGCGAAGATGGAAAAGCCCCAGAAATCCACATCTCACCTCACACATGAATCACAATCTGCGGCGGGGGCGGGGGCAGGGAGATGCCTTCCATCGGGGCCGGGGGGGGCGGGGGCATCCCGGGCACGGTGGGCATCGCGTCGGGGGCGGGGGTGGGGGCGGGGGACGGGGCGGGGGCGCCGATTTTCTGGCTGGTCTGCTTGATGGAGGCGCTGACCCACTTGAAGAACTGCTTGAATGCGTCGGGGGTCATTTCCTTCATCACCAGAACGGTCTCGGTGCAGTGCTTGAGCACGTCGGGGTCGGCTTTTTCGCCGCAGGCCACGGCGATGAGGTTGCCGGGGCGGCGCTGCTTGACCGTGGCGGCGTGGGCTTCCCAGTCGTCGGTCGGCTCGCCGTCGGTGAAGATGAAGATGAGGGGCTTCCAGTCGCCCTTCTTCTCGGGCGTGGTCTTCTGCACTTCGCGGTCCACGCAGTCCATGAGGAGCTTGAGGGCGGCACCGAAGGAGGTGGTGCCGCCGGCCCGGATGTCGGGCGGGACGAAGCTGGTCAGCTCGGTGAGGGGGACGACTTGCTGGGCGTTGGCGTCGAAGGTGATGACGCTGAGGTAGGCGCACTCGACGGCGGAGGGGTCGCCCATCAGCTCGCTGTGGAGGGAGCGGATGCCGGACTTGACGGACTCGATGGGCGCGCCGTTCATGGAGCCGGAGCAGTCGGCGAGGATGTAAACGGGGAGGCGGCGGACGGACATGGTGTGGCCTTTGGGTTGATGGTTGCTGACTGGCGCGGAGTGTCGGGAGAAGCGAGGGCGGGTGGCAAGGAAAAGAGTTCAGCCCCACCCAGCACTTTTGCAGTGGTGCCTCAATACTTCGCTGCGGCTCCACCGGGCTTGAGGCCGAGCGCGGCCACGTTCTCGCGGGCCTTCGCAAGCATCATCCCCAGCTCGCTGGCGACGGCGATGAACTGGAAGCCCTCCGCCGCGCGGCGCTTGGCGGACTCCACGTCCGGCACATGGATGCCGGAGGCGATGCCGTATTTCTTCGCGGTCTCGCGCACGGCCTTGAGCGCGTCCACGAAGGGCGGGTAGGCGCTGTCGAAGGCCGGCTTCTGGCCCATGCTCTTGTGCAAGTCGTTCGGCCCGATGAACACGCCGTCAATGCCCGGCACGCTGAGGATCGCGTCGAGGTTCTTCACGCCCTCGACGTGCTCGATCATGACGATGAGGAGGATTTCGTCGTTGGCCTTCTCGAAATAGGTGGCGGGGTCGGTGCCGAAGTTCGGCGCGTGCAACTGCCCGCCCACGGAGCGATTGCCGATGGGGTGATAGCGCGTGTGCTGGACGGCGGCTTCGCACTCGGCTCGCGAGTTGACCATGGGGACGACGACGCCCCACGCGCCGAGGTCCAGGACGCGCTTGATGTTCTCGCCGGTGTTCCACGGCACGCGCACGAGCGGCGCGCAACCGCCGGTGGCGATGCCCATGAAGCTGTTGGACACAGTCTCGAAGTTGTAGCCCGAGTGCTCCATGTCGCAGGTGAGCCAGTCGAAGCCCAGGCCGGACATGAGCCGGGCAGCGACGGGGTCGGGCAGCGCGAGCCAGGTGCCGAAGCTCGGCTCACCGCGTTTGAGTTTGGCGCGAACGTGGTTTTTTTTCATGTGTTTGGTGCCCGGAAATGGACGCGAACGAGGGTGAATTTGCGAGCCGATTCTTCCTTTCGCGCCTATTCCCGTGTTTCGCGGGCCACCGGCTTCTTCCTCAACTCGTCGGCCAATGAACGGAACCTGTCGCGCAGTTCCTCCACCGTCCCGACCGCAAGAAACACGTCGTATTCCAGCTTGAAGCCATTCGTGATTGCCAGCGTGCGGATGGGCGCGAGGTAGGAGCAACCGCTGCCGGACGGCCCGGGCTTGCCAGGGGCGCGGTAGCAAGTCACCTCCGTCGTGCCGGGGAAGTGGACGCCGAGGCCCCAGTCGCGCTCGTCCACGAAGGCGGCCCAATTCTCCGCCAGCCCTTTCGCATACTCGTTAGGCCAGCCGGGCACGCGGCGCGCAAGGGTGCCGCTCGTCCACGGTGCGCCGCCTTGGTAGTAAACAAGGTTGGCCAGCGCGAGGTCCGCGAAGACAGCGGGCAGTTCCTGATGCGCGGGCGGATGATTCGTCGTGCCACCGTAAGTCATGCGGAAGCGCAAGTGCGCGACGCGGTTGGTCAACGCCAACCACTCCTCCATCACCACCTCCGGCAAATCCACGCCGGTGGCCCAATGTCTCGGCAGCGTCTTCGCGTAGAGTGTGGTCGCGGTGTTGGTGAAGGCCAGCGTGCGCGCCGGCTCGCCGCGCCAGCCGCCGCCCTGCACGGGATTCCAACGCCACGGCTTGCCGTTCCAGTCGGAGCCGTCCTTCGCGCCGTAGTAGGACTGCTGGATAAACCGGCCCTTGTCGAAATGGTTCAGCAAGTTCCGCCCCGTCGCGCTCTCGCCGAAGAAGCCGATGCTCGCCCCCGCCGCACGATCCACACCGAGACGAACTTGGCCGTTGTCGAGGTAAAGCCAGTCCGCAGCGAAACCGGGAACCGTGAAGAGCAGTCCCGCAGTCGCGAGACGAAAACCGAGCAGGAGAAAAGCCTGTTTGCGGGCCATCACTTCAGCTTTGCCCGCAACACTGGCGACTGGAACACATCCCCGTTCACCACATGCGTCGGCTTCTTGCCGTTCATGAGATCCACGATGGCCTGCGCGGCGGCGAGGCTGACGCGCTCGCCGGTCTCGCGGCCATTGAAGGCCTGGTGCGGCGTGAGCAGCACATTTGGACAGCGTCGCAGCGGGTGATCGTTGGGCAGTGGCTCGGTGGTGAAGGCGTCCACGGCGGCCCCGGCGATGGTCTTTTGCTCCAGCGCGCGAACCAGCGCGGCCTCGTCCACGAGCGCGCCGCGCGCGGTGTTGATGAGGTAGCTGTTGGGCTTCATTTTCTTGAACTGCGCCTCGCCGATGAGGCCGCGGTTTTGCGGCGTGAGCGCGCAGTTGAGGGAGACGAAATCGCTCTGCGCCAGCAGCTCGTCGAGGGAGACGAACTTCACCCCAAGCGCCTCTGCGTGCGGGTTTGGCGCGATGTCGTGGCCGAGAATTTTCATGTTGAAGCCTGACGCGCGTTTCGCCACGGCCTGGCCGATGCGCCCGCAGCCGATGATGCCCAGCGTCTTGTTCGACACGTCGTGGCCCCACGCAACCGACCAGCGGTTGTCGCGCATGACGATGTGGCCCTCGTGCACGCGCCGCGCGAGCGCGAAGAGCAGCGCCCAAGTGTAGTCCGCCACCGCGCCATCGAGCATGCCCGGCGTGAAGGCCACCACGATGCCTAGCCGCGTGGCCGTGGCGATGTCAATGGAGTCGTAGCCCACGCCCCAGCGCGAGAGACACTTGATGCCGGCGGCGTTGGCGTGCTGCAGCACGGCGGGCGTGTATTTGTCCGCGCTGCACAACGTCGCATCGCAGCCGCCCATGTAGGCCTGGACATCGTCAGCGCTGAGCGGGCCGAACTTGGGCGCGAGCACGACTTCGCAGCCGGAATCGCGCAGGAGTTGATAGGCGGGTTGGCCAACTTCCTCGGCGGCCCGGGCGGTGATGAGCACTGTCCACGACATAGTGGCGCAAAGTGTGGAGATGTCGGCGGCGTGGTGCAAGTGCGCGGCGCGGGTTGTAGCGGCGCTCTGTGAGCGCCGGGTTGCGCAAACGGCGGTCACAGACCGCCGCTACAGCGAGCAGGGAAAAGCGCTGCGTCCGCTGACACGCTCTGTATCCTCCGGACAGAAAAGTTCCCAATGCCCCTCCCCTCCAATCTCTACTCCATCTGGCGCGCGTCGCCTCCGGGCGCGGGGCCGTTGCGCGAGGACGGCCCGCCGCCGGAGCGGTTGCTGCAGGCGATCTGGCAACACCAGCGCGTGCTGCGGGATACCCTCACCCTCGCAGACGGTCGCACCGTGCGCGTGTTGCATCCGGGCTTTCTGAACCGCGAGGCCGGGCCGGACTTCCGCGACGCCATCGTGCAGTTCGGCAGCGAGACGCCGTTGCGCGGCGATGTGGAAGTGGACTTGGCCACGAGCGGCTGGCGAGCGCACCGGCACGACGTGAACCCGAACTTCCGCGCCGTCGTGCTGCACGTGGTCTGGGACGGCAGCGACACCGACGGTCTGCCCACGCTCTCGCTCAAGTCCCGGCTCGACGCGCCGCTGGGGGAGTTGAGCGAGTGGTTCGGCGGCGAGGACTCGTGGCGCGGCGGCGGACTCGCGGGCAAGTGCTACGGTCCCTTGCACGAACTGCCGCGCGAGCAGCTCGACGCAATCCTCCAGCAAGCCGCGCTCGTCCGGCTTCAGTTGAAGGCCGCGCAACTCGCCGCCCGTGCGCGGCAGTGCGGCTGGGAGCAAGCGCTCTGGGAAGGCCTCTTCACCGCGCTCGGTTACAAGCACAACGTCTGGCCCATGCGCTGCCTCGCGGAACTGGCGGGCGCGTCCAGCGACAAACTCACCGTCGAGCTTTGGCAAGCGCGGCTCACCGGCTGGAGCGGACTGCTGCCCGCCGAGCTGCCTCGCAGTCGCGGTGCGGATGCGGAGTATCTGCGCCAGCTCTGGGATGCGTGGTGGCGCGAGCGCGAGCGTTTCGGCGAAGTGATTCTGCCCCGCGCCGCGTGGCGGATGAGCGGACTGCGCCCGGCGAACCAGCCACTCCGCCGCCTCGCGCTCGCCGCGCATTGGCTGGCGAGCGGCGACCTGCCCGCGCGGTTGGATCGCTGGTTCACGCGCGAAGTTCCCGAAGCGCAGTTGCCGGGTTCACTCCTCGAACTGCTCCAGCCGCCCGGCGACGATTTCTGGTCGTGGCACTGGACGTTGAAATCCCCGCGCTTGAAAAAGCCGCAGCCCTTGCTCGGCGACGCACGGCTCACCGACCTTTCGATGAACGTCTTCTTCCCGTGGCTCTGGGCGCGCGCCAGCGCTCGCCGGAACGCGCAGCTCCGCACCGCCGCCCAAGCGCGCTTCCTCGCGTGGCCCGCCGGGGAGGACAACTCCGCGCTGCGGCTCGCGCGCGAACGCCTTTTCGCCGGCAGCCCGCCGCGTGGACTCTTCCTCCGCGCCTCTGCGCAACAGGGCTTGCTCCAGATCGTCCGCGACTTCTGCGAGCACTCCAACGCGCTGTGCGACGAGTGCCGCTTCCCCGAGCTGGTCCGCCGCGTCGGCGCGTGAGGATGCGTCACCGGTTGGTAACTTTACCGTAACACAACGTTGACACTCGCTGCGTCGCTTGTCACCCACGGGCGTCACATGAGCGCCCGACACGGCAAGCCCTCGCTCCGCTCGGCGCTGACGCGCATCGTGTATTCCGGCGCTGGCGTGGCGATGGAGAAGATGGAGCAGTGCGATGGCTGCCGCCGCGTGTTCTCTCTGCGCCATGTCGAGCTGGTCGGCCAGCAAATCCTCTGCTCCGACTGCGCCCCCGCTGAGTTCATGGCCCCGCTTCATCCGCCCTTGCGCGGCGCACGGGCTGACGCCCGGCTTTAGTGTGGAGCGCGGGCTTGCAGCCGGCGCGAGGCGTGGAATGCCAAACACCGAGCGGTCGCCCAAAGCCGGCTTGGAAGCCAGCGCTCCAAGTCAATCTGCGATTGGACGCGCCCGATTCGTGAGTAGGATTTCCCGCGTTGAGGGACTGAAACCTTCCGTTCCCGCCTCCAAACTATGAAAAGCACACTTGTCAAAATCCTCGTCGGTCTGGTCGTTGTCGCCGTCATCGCCGCTTTCGCGCTGATGCTCTCGCTCAACTCCATCGTGAAGAATGGCGTCACCAGCTTCGGCCCGGAGGTCATCAAGGCCCCCATCCAGCTCGACAGCGTGAGCATCTCCGCGCTTTCCGGGGGCGGCGAGATCAAGGGCCTAGTCATCGGCAATCCCGAGGGCTTCAAGACGCCCAACGCCGTGAAGCTCGGCACCGCCAGCCTCCAGGTGAAGCCCATGTCCCTCCTCGGCGACAAGATCGTTGTGGAGTCCATCAAGGCCGACGGCGCGGAGATCACCTTCGAGGGCCGCCTCAGCGGCAGCAACCTTGGCAAGATTCAGGAGAACGTGGACGCCTATGTCGCCGCGCTGCTCGGACCCGCTGACAAGGACAAGAAGGCCGCGCTCGGCAAGAAGCTGCAAGTGGATGAGCTGACCATCTCCAACACGAAGATCAACCTCAGCATGACCATCCTCGGCGGCAAGTCCGCCACTATCCCACTGCCCGACATCAAGCTCACCGGCCTCGGCCAAGGCGCGGACGGCGTCACCCCCGCCGAGGTCATCAAGGTGGTGATCAAGGAAGTCATGACCAAGACCACGGCTGCCGTGGGCGGCTTCCTCAGTGGTGGAGCCAAGGCCGTGACCGACGCCGCCAAAAACGTGGGCGGAGCCGCCGTTGACGCGGCCAAGGGTGTCCCCAAGGGCATCGGCGATCTCTTCAAGAAGAAGGAAGAGCCGAAGAAGTAGTCGCGGAAACGAGGGCCGAGCGGAGTGGGGGAGTGATGGAGGATTGGCATGCCGAATCGCTTGGCTTCCGCAGGCGTTTCCTTCTCTACCCCAACACTCCAACTCTCCATCACTCCATTCGGCTCGCTCACCCCGGCGGCCAGCTCATCGCGCGGCCGCCGAGGATGTGGCAGTGGAGGTGCGGGACGGATTCGCCGCCGTCGGGACCGTTGTTGATGACGAGGCGGTAGCCGTGGGTGAGGCCGGCCTGCTTGGCGACTTCCGCCGCCTTCAGCAACAGGTGGCCGAGCATCGCGTGGTCGGCGGGCGTGGCCTCGGCGATGCGGGGGATGGGCTTGCGCGGCACGATGAGGATGTGCGTGGGCGCCTGCGGGTGGAGGTCGCGGAAGGCGATGACGTGCTCGTCTTCGTAAACCAAGTTCGCCGGAATCTCCTTCGCAGCGATGCGTTCAAAGAGGGTTTTGCTCATGGCGGTAAAACTAGCCGGTGGCTATCGGAGGGGCTTTTGCTTCCGTCGCGGACAGTAGCATCTCCAACTGCTCCCAGAGAACGTGTGCCACATGCTGTCCATCGGGGTTGACATAACCCTGAATGGCTTCGACCTGCATTTGCAGGTCTTTGATTTTCTTCCTGGGCAAGACAATGCCATCGCAATCCCATCCAGCGATGCTGACCAACGCCCAATCGTCCGCATTGGAAATGAGTTTGTAATCGCTGTTCACAAAAAACGATTCTGCGTTGTTGCCCGCCCGCCCACCAGCATCGCGCCTAACTCACCACCAGCGCGCAGTCCGTCCGGTGGTTTTCGTCGAGGCACTGGCGGAGGTAGCCCACAATCTGGTCGCTCATCGCGCGGCAGCGGTCGCACCAGCGGCGCGCGCCCACGAGGCGCTTCACGCAGTCGTGCAGGTTGTTGAAGCGCACGAGGCGCGGGGACTGGCTGAGTTGCTGGCGCATCTCCTCGCGCAGGCGCGGGAAGAAGAGCAGTTCCCCGCCGTCACCGGTTTCCACCGCGAGGTCGTCCAGGCTCGTCTCCGCCACGGGGCCGGCGAGCGCGGGCGCGGGTTTTGGTTCGGTGCTGTTGACGATGAGGCCGAGGCCGCGCAGCACTCCCTCGAGCGCGGCGGTGAACTCCGCGATGGTGACGATGGTCTGCTTCCGCTCGACCTTGAAGTAGTGGAGCACGGCGGCGGCGGCCTCTTTGACGATCTCGTGGTCGAGCTGGTCCACCGCCTCGCCGATGACCTCGACGCTCACATCCTCGACGGAGCAGGGGATGTGCTCGCCGTTGGCCGTCTCAAATACCAGGCAGTGGGAATGTAGCTGTATCACGTTTGGCCTCCAGGTGTTTTACCGCGTCCAGAAAGTCCTCCGTCTCCTCGAAGCGCCGGTAGATGCTCGCGAAACGGACGTAGGCGACCTTGTCCAACTCACGCAGGCGGACCATGACCATCTCGCCGATGGCCTGGCTGGGCACCTCGGAGTCGAACTCGTCGGTGACACGGTCGGTGATGCTCTCGGCGAGCACCTCGATCTCCGCCGCAGGCACGGGGCGCTTGGCACAGGCGGCCTTGAGGCTGCCGAGCAGTTTCTCCTTGGTGAACTCCTCGCGGCGGCCGTCGCGCTTCACGACCATGAGGCCGGCGTGCTCAATCTTCTCGTAGGTGGTGAAGCGATGCGCGCACTTGAGGCACTCGCGCCGGCGGCGGATGGTGGAGCCTTCCCGTGAACCCCGGGAATCAATGACTTTGTCGTCGAGGCAGCCGCACTTGGCACAACGCATAAACGCGCCCGACCACTGCAAATAGACGCTGAGTGTTGGTAGCACCCTGCTAATGGTGGGGCAAGGATTTTTCCCGGAAGCGAGTCGGACGGGTTGCGGTGCGGGGACTTTGACGCAACGAAGGTCAACGGTCGGCGCGGAGTGAGCAACGTCCGACAGGAAAAACTCCTTGCCGCGCTCCTGCGCCCGCCGGAAACTCGGGTTCGTCTCTACCGAAACCACAGCCCCAATACCATTGCCCGTGAGCGCAGAAGCCCGCATTGCCGAACTCAAGCTCGAACTCCCCGCCGCCCCGAAGCCCGCTCACGTTTACAAGCCCGTCGTCATCGCCGGGAACATGTGCTACGTCTCC
This sequence comes from Verrucomicrobiales bacterium, assembly GCA_005791875.1. GTDB lineage: Bacteria > Verrucomicrobiota > Verrucomicrobiia > Limisphaerales > SXTU01 > SXTU01. The sequence continues at coordinate 29,342 of SXTU01000189.1, read as the reverse complement.
GGCCACGGCCCGCTCAAGACCGACAAGACCATGATCACCGGCGTCGTGGGGAAGGACTTGAACCTGGAGCAAGGACAGGCCGCCGCGCGGCAGGTCGGCCTCGCCATCCTCGCCACCGTGCGCAACGAGCTGGGCAGCCTCGACCGCGTGAAGCGCCTCGTGAAGACGCTGGGCATGGTCAACACCGCCGCCGACTTCTACGACCACCCGAAGGTCATCAACGGCTTCAGCGAGTTGATGCGCGACGTGTTCGGCGACGACGCGGGTGTGGGCGCGCGCAGCGCCGTGGGCATGGGCCCGCTGCCGGGGAACATCGCGGTGGAGGTGGAGTGCATCTTTGAGCTGAGGTGAAAGGCGGGAGCAGGATTAGGATCAAGATTATGAGCACGAAGCCAAAACCGTCCGTCACCGCTGTTCCTACTCCTGCTCGTAATCTTAATCTTAATCCTGCTCTTCCCCGCCTTCTCATCTCAGCGACCCTGCTGGTCTGCACGCTCCTCACTGCCTGCCAAGCCCCTTCGCCTCAACCGCAAGTCACCACCACCGTTACTCCGCTGCCGGACACTATCGAGCGCCGCGTCGCGGAGCTGAAGCTCACCCTGCCAGCCCCCACCAAGCCCGGCCCCGCCGCCACGATCACCTCCGTGGTCGTCAGCGGGAACCTCGCGTTCGTCTCCGGCCACATCTCTCGCTACGCGGACGGCAAGCTCATCACGGGTCGCGTGGGCGAGGAACTCACCGTTGCGCAGGGCAAGGACGCCGCGCGCCAGTGCGGCCTCGCCATCCTCGCGCAGTTGCGACAGGAGCTGGGCAGCCTCGACCGCGTGCGTCGTGTGGTGAAGGTGCTGGGCATGGTGAACTGCCCGCCCGGCTTCAAGGACCAGCCGCAGGTCATCAACGGTTTTAGCGAGCTGATGCTCGACGTGTTCGGACGCGAGCGCGGCCTCGGCGCGCGCAGCGCCGTGGGCGTCGCCTCCCTGCCCAGCAACGTCGCGGTGGAGGTCGAAGCGGTGTTTGAGATTGTGCCGTGAGCGTAGGTTAGGCGCCCTTTTGCGAGGGGCGAAACCAGTGGGTTCGCCTTCCTGTCAGCCAGAGTGACGAGCCGAGCATCCCAAGGAAGGCTCGCGCCCAAGCAAGGCCACAAAACAGGACTTGACCCGCGACCTTCCTACCCGGACGTTCGGCCTATCAAGCCTGTGTCATGTTTCTTCGAAGAAGAATCTTTGCTGCCATGAACGCCACTGCTTGGTTTGTCCGTCCACAAGCTGGCCCGTGCCGTAGGCTGGGCCGCTCCTGTTCATCCCCGGCCTTCACGTTGATCGAGCTGCTGGTGGTCATCGCCATCATCGCCATACTTGCCGGACTGCTCCTGCCGGCGCTGGGTAAGGCGAAGGAGAAGGCCAAAAAGGTTCAGTGCGTCTCGAACTTGAAGCAGCAGGCCGTGGCCCATGCCCTCTATCAAGGCGATCACGACGACCGGTTCCCCACGGGCGTCAATCCCGCGACTGGTCTGCCGGACCCCGTCTACACCTACTACTCGTATGGCGGCAAGAACGGCACCGAATACGTTGTCGCCAACCGACTCCTCAACGCCTACGTCAGCCTCAGCGGGCCGGTGACTACCACCAGTGAGGGCGCGGCGCTGGCGTTCCGCTGCCCGAGTGATCGCGGCGCGCTCGCCGGCTCCTGGGCGATGAACCGCAAGCCCACCATCTTCGACACGTTCGGCAGCAGCCATTTCTACAACAGCGCCGCCAACAACAACGATGGGACCAAGGGGCTTTTCCTAAAGCGCGCCACCCAGGTCAACAATCCGGTCCGCGTCATCGTGGTCAATGATTACTCGTTCAATGCCCATGCTTTGAACAGCGCTGCCTTCCAATATGCCTACTGGCATGACCCAACCCGGCTGGGCTTCGGCAACGTGACGTTCGCGGATTCGCACGTGGAGTATTTGCAGGCCACCCAGAACGCGCCAGACTTCCAGCACGGCGCCAACTGGACGTTTGTTTATAACGACTGAAGCGCCGCTCAAACCACGCGCCCCTGCCTTCGCCCTTGGTTCTCGTTCCGACAATTCGCTTCCGTGCGCGCATCGTTTCCCTAAATCTCTCCCCATGAATCCTGACTGGTTTCGCGTCGCCAACGTCGCTGGAGTGCCCTCGCCCTCGCTGCTCGTGTATCCCGACCGTGTGGCGGAGAACGTGCGGCGGATGATCGCCATCACGGGCGGTCCCGCACGGCTGCGGCCGCACATGAAGACGCACAAAATGCCCGACCTCATCCAGCTCCAGCTCCGGCTGGGCATCACGAAGTTCAAGTGCGCCACCATCGCGGAGACGGAGATGGTCGCGGGCTGTGGCGCGCCGGACGCGCTGCTGGCGTATCAACCGGTCGGGCCGAACGTGGGCCGACTGCTCGCGCTGGCGCAGAAGTTCCCGGGGACGAAGTTCTCCGCCGTGGCGGATGATGCGGACGCCATCCGCGCGCTGGGCGCCGCCTTCGCGGCAGCGGGGCGCACGCTGGACCTTTACCTCGACGTGGACATGGGCATGCACCGCACCGGCGTCGTGCCGGGGCCGAAGGCGGTGGAGTTGTATCGGCTCATCGCCAGCACGCCGGGGCTGCGCGCGGCGGGCTTGCACTGCTACGACGGCCACAACCACGTGACGAACCTCGCCCAGCGCACCGAGCAGTGCGAGCGCGAGTGGGCGGCGGTGGTGCAGTTGCGCGCTGAGTTGAAGGTAGCGCAACTGCCGGTGCCCAATGTCGTCGCCGGGGGCACGCCGACCTTCCCCATCCATGCGAAACGCCCGGACGTGGAATGCAGCCCCGGCACCTGCGTGCTGTGGGATTTTGGCTACGGCACGATGCTGCCGGACATGGACTTTCTGTCCGCCGCCGTGCTGCTCACACGCGTCATCAGCAAGCCGGGCGAGAACCGTCTGTGCCTCGACCTTGGCCACAAGGCGGTCGCGGCGGAAAACCCTCATCCGCGCGTGAAGTTCCTGAACCTACCGGATGCCCCGGCGGTGATGCAGAGCGAAGAGCACCTAGTCGTGGAGACGGTGCGCGCGAGCGAGTTCGCCGTGGGCGACGTGCTCTACGGCATCCCGCGCCACATCTGTCCGACGGTCGCGCTGCACTCGTTCGTGACCACGGTGCGTGCCGGCCAGGCCGGCGAGCGCTGGAAGGTGACGGCGCGCGAGCGGCAGTTGACGGTGTGAGCGGGACGCGGACGACGGCAACCACGGCACGTCCGGAGCCGGCGGGCGGGTTTGACAACGCACGTTCTCTCGGCCTTAACTCCGCAATGAACTTGCTCCGTTGCGCCGCCCTTGCCGCCGCATTCCTCCTCGTCGCACTCCGCCTGTCCGCAGCCCCGCCGAACATCGTGATGATAGTCTCGGACGACCATCACTGGGGCGACTACGGCTTCATGGGGCATCCGCATCTCAAGACGCCGCATCTCGACAAGCTCGCGGCGCAGAGCCTGACCTTCACGCGCGGCTACGTGCCGTCCAGCCTCTGCTGCCCGAGCCTCGCGTCCATGATCACCGGCCTGTATCCGCACCAGCACAAGGTCACGAGCAACGACCCGCCGCCGGTGCCGGGCTTGAAGGGCGCGGAGTTCCAAAAGTCGAAGCACTTCGCAGACGGGCGCGAGCTGATGTCGAAGTTCATCGAGGCCGTGCCAACGCTGCCGCGCGAGCTGGCCAAGCAGGGTTATCTCAGCCTCCAGACCGGCAAGTGGTGGCAGAAGCATTACAGCCGAGGCGGGTTCACGCACGGTATGACCCAAGGCGGGCGACATGGCGACGCCGGCCTCGACATCGGTCGCAAGACCATGCAGCCGATCTACGATTTCATCGCCACCGCCAAGCAGGAGAAGAAGCCGTTCTTCGTCTGGTATGCGCCGATGATGCCGCACGACCCGCACACGCCGCCGCAGCGGCTCCTCGACAAATACAAGGACAAGACCCCGTCGCTTCAGGTCGCGAAGTATTGGGCGATGGTGGACTGGTTCGATGAAACCTGCGGCCAGCTCCTCGCGCATCTCGACGAGCAGAAGCTCGCGGACAACACCATCGTCGTCTATGTCACCGACAACGGCTGGATCACCAACCCCACCACGGGCCGCTACGCAGAGAAGTCCAAGCAGTCCCAATACGACGGCGGCCTGCGCACGCCCATCATGGTGCGCTGGCCGGGCAAGGTGCAGCCGCAGAAGTCGCCGCACCTCGCCAGCTCGCTCGATCTCATGCCCACGCTCCTGGTCGCCGCTGGCCTCAAGCCCACGCCGCAGATGCCCGGCCTCAACTTGCTCGACGACAAAGCCGTCGCCGCGCGCAGGGCGGTCTATGGCGAATGCTTCACGCACAACTTCGTGGATATGCAGAACCCCGCCTCCAGCTTGAAGTGGCGTTGGGTGATCGAGGGCGACACCAAGCTCATCGTGCCCAACAAGCGGAACCAGCCTGATGATGTGGTGGAGCTTTACGACCTCGCCAAAGACCCGCATGAGGAAAAGAACCTTGCCGGTGCGAACACGGCCAAGGTTGAGCACCTGACCACGCTGCTCGACGCGTGGTGGCCGGCGAAGTAACAGCTGGTTGACAGAACACTTCCAGTGGGCAGACTCCAGCCATGACTGTGGATGACATTCACGAGGCGCTGGATTCTGGACAGCCCTTTGAGATTCAGATGGCTGACGGGCGCACGTATCCGCCTCCACATCGTGATTTCCTGGCCTTCACCCGTGAGCGGGCTGCTGTCTTGCTGCCGCTGGAAAATGGTCTAATTCAACTTCTGCCCTTGCGCACCATGACCGGGCTTACGATCGCGCAGCAGCGTGCGGATCAGGACTAACCGCAGAGCCTCCCTCGCTCTGTGGCTGACCAGCACTTCCTCATCATCGGCGGCGGGATCGTGGGCATGGCCACCGCCATCAAGCTCGCGCGCAAACTCCCGGACGCCCGCATCACCGTCCTCGAAAAGGAACCTGGCGTCGGTCGCCACCAGAGCACGCACAACAGCGGCGTGTTGCACTGCGGCCTCTACTACAAGCCCGGCTCGCTCAAGGCCCGCCTCGCCGTCAGCGGCGTCGCGGAGATGACAGAGTTCTGCCGCACGCACGCCATCCCGCACGATGTCTGCGGCAAGCTCGTCGTGGCCGTGGACGACACCGAGGTCGCGCGGCTGAAGGACTTGCAGACACGCGGCGCACAGAATGGACTCGCCGGACTACGCTGGCTGAACCGCGAGCAGATGCGCGGGATCGAGCCGCACGTCGGAGGCGTCGCGGCGTTGCAAGTGCCGCAGGAAGGCATCGTGGACTACGCGAAGGTCTGCGCCACGATGCTGGAGCTGATCACCAAGGCCGGGAACCGCGTCGTGATCTCCGCGCGCGTCACGGCCTTGCGCGAGCACGCGGCCGGCTGGGTGGCGGAGACCACAGCGGGCGCGTTCGAAGGCACGTTCATCGTGAACTGCGCCGGCCTGCACAGCGACCGCGTGAGCGAGCTGGCCGGCGAGCGCCGCGACGTGCGCATCGTCGCGTTTCGCGGCGAATACTATCAGCTCAAGAAGGACCGCGAGTCGCTTGTGCGGCATCTGATTTACCCGGTGCCCGACCCGCAGTTCCCGTTCCTCGGCGTGCATTACACGCGGATGATCCACGGCGGCATCGAGGCCGGGCCGAACGCAGTCCTCGCCTTCTCCCGCGAAGGCTACACGAAGTCGGACATCAACGTCGGCGACCTGTGGGACGCGGTTACCTTCAAGGGCCTGTGGAACTTCCTCGGCCGGCACAAGCGCATGAGCTGGGAGGAAATGAAACGCAGCTTCAGCAAGCGCCTCTTCTGCGAATCCCTCCAGCGGCTCGTCCCAGAAATCCGGGAGTCCGATCTCGCCCCCGGCGGCGCGGGAGTGCGCGCGCAAGCGATGTCCCCCGACGGCACGCTCGTGCAGGATTTCTGCCTCGTCGCGCGTCCGAAGGCGCTGCACGTCCTCAACGCACCCAGCCCCGCTGCGACGGCTTCGCTGGCCATCGGCGAGGAAATCGCGCGGCAGGTGGCGGAGGCGCGGTGATTCGGACGGGAGGGTTTTCGCGTTGGCCAATCCCCGTCCTGCCCTGATTTGGGCGGATCTTTCCATTCGGGTCACGGGCTGTGTTGCGTTCAATTGACACCCCCGCCCCTCGTTCCTACCGTGCCGCGACATGAACGCTTTGAAAGACTCGTTGGTGGAGCTGATCCGCCGCACCTCCGCCGAGCTGCCGGATGACGTGAACCGCGCGCTCGTCACGGCGCTGGAGAACGAGAAGAAAGGCACCATCGCTGCCAGCGCGCTCAAGATCATCGAGCAGAACATCGAGCTGGCCAAGCGCAAGTCCCAGCCCATCTGCCAGGACACCGGCAGCGTCATCTTCTACGTGGACTGCCCCGTGGGCTTCGACCAGATCGCCTGCGAAGAGGCCGCGCGCGAGGCGGTGAAGGAGGCGACGGCCAAGGGTTTCCTGCGCCAGAACTCCGTGGATTCCCTCACCGGCAAGAACGACGGCACGAACCTCGGCCCCGGCGCGCCCGCCATGCATTTCCACCAGCATCGCTCGCCGGAAATCGCCGTGCGCCTCGTGCTCAAGGGCGGCGGCTGCGAGAACGTCGGCGCGCAATACTCGCTGCCCGCCGAGAAGCTCCACGCCAACCGCGACCTCAACGGCTGCCGCAAAGCCATCCTCGACGCCGTGCTCCAAGCGCAGGGCAAGGGCTGCGGCCCGGGCATCCTCGGCGTGTGCATCGGCGGCGACCGCGCGACCGGCTACGAGTTCAGCAAGCAGCAGTTCCTCCGCCTCCTCGACGACCGCAATCCGAACCCGAAGCTGGACGCGCTGGAGCAGGACATCCTGAAGACCGCGAACGAACTCGGCATCGGCCCGATGGGCTTCGGCGGCAAGACGACCTTGCTCGGCGTGAAAATCTGCGCGGCCAACCGCGTGCCCGCGTCGTTCTTCGTGAGCGTGAGCTACATGTGCTGGGCCTACCGCCGGCAGGGCGTGACGCTCGGTGCGGATGGGAACATTGAGAAGTGGCTGTATTGAGCGTGCTGAATGAAGCCGACGCTCTATCTGGAGACGACGATTCCGAGCTACCTGACGGCTTGGCCGAGCAAAGTCCCGCTGCGCGCCGTCCATCAAGCCATCACGAAGGAATGGTGGGCCAAACGCTGTGACAGATTCAGCCTCCGTGTTTCGCAGCTTGTGGAAGATGAGTGCGGAGCCGGCGACGTCGCGGCAGCCGTCGAACGGCTGGCAGTTCTGCGCGATATTCCCCGCCTGGAAATCTCAGACCTGGCATTGGACTTGGCGGAACAGATCGTGAGCCGGCACGCCCTGCCGCAGAAAGCCGCGAAGGACGCATTGCGCGTCGCGATTGCCGCCGCGCATGGAGTTCACTTTCTGCTGACGTGGAACTGCACTCACTTGAACAACGGCGAAATCTACCCCAAGGTGAAGACGTTGTGCGAGGCGAACGGCTGTTTATGCCCGGTCATCGTCACGCCAGCGGAACTGATGGGAACACACGACCTATGAAAGACCCGATTGTCAAAGAAGTGCGGCGGATCAAGGAGGCGCAAGCCGCCAAGTTCGGCTTCGATGTCCGGGCCATCGGCGAGGACGCCCGCTCACGCCAGTGGGACTCCGGTCACAAGGTCGTCCGCTGGGACGTCAAGCGAGGGCGCTTCATCGAGGTCAAGAAGCCGGTGGCCCTACGGCGGAAAAAGGCGCTCACGGGCAAGTAACTCCTCGGATGACACGCGCGAGCAGACACACAAGGTTGCGCGCTGTCCTTTGCAACTGCTCCTCATGGGAAGAACTCCAGCGCAATTTCCGTGACCTGTCCGAGAAGCTGAAGGGTGACCTCTTTGAGGAGCTGGTCAAAGCCTACCTCCAGCTTGAGCCGGAATACGCCAGCAAGCTCAAGCACGTCTGGCTCTACCGTGAAGTGCCGCAGGCCATCGCGAAGCAGCTCAAGCTTCCCGCCACCGACCAGGGCATTGACCTCGTCGCGGAAACCAACGACGGCGAGTTCTGGGCCGTCCAGTGCAAGTATCGGCAGGACACCGACCACTCCCTGACCTGGCGCGAGATTTCCACGTTCACCGGCCTCGCCTTTGGCGTCTGTCGTGGCTTCACGTTCGGCCTCATCTGCTCCACCACCGAGCGCATCACCCATGTGCTCAAGGACCAGGAGCGCATCGGGTTCTGCGCGCTGGATGTCTGGCAGGGGCTGGACGCTGATTTCCTGGCACGGCTCCGGGCGCACCTCGCACGCAAGCCCGACGCGCTGAAACCCACGAAGCCGCGCCCGCACCAGCGGGAGGCGGTCAAGGCGGGGCGTAACCACTACGTCGTCGCCAAGGCGAAGCGCGGGAAACTCATCATGCCGTGCGGGAGCGGCAAGAGCCTCACCGCCTACTGGATTGCCGGCGAACTCGACGCACGCCGCATCGTCATCGCCGTGCCGAGCCTTTCCCTCATCAAGCAGACGCTCAAAGTGTGGCTGCGCGAGACGATGGCCAATCGTCAGGCCGTGGAATGGATTTGCGTGTGCAGCGATGAATCCGCCGGGCGCGTCGAGCGCGATGACGTCACGGTGCTGCGGCAGGACATTGGCGTGCCGTGCCTCACCGACCCCGACGACATCGCCGCGTGGCTGAAGCGGAAGCACCCCGGCCTCACCGTCGTCTTCACCACCTACCAGAGCGGCGAAGCTCTATCCAAGGCCGCGTGCGCCGCCCGGTTCCGCTTTGACCTCGGCATCATGGACGAGGCGCACAAGACCGTGGGCGACGGCGGCAAGCTCTTCTCCCATCTGCTGCACGACGCGAACCTCCCCATCCGCCGCCGCCTCTTCATGACCGCCACCGAGCGGCGTTACGCGGGCCAGAGCGACACCGTGTTGAGCATGGAGAACCCCGCCATCTACGGCGAAACCTTCCACCTGCTCTCGTTCAAGCGGGCGATGGAATACGACCCGCCCATCCTCTGTGACTACAAAATCATCAGCATCGCCGTCTCGCGGGAGGAGGTCGCGGAGCTGATTCGGGAGAACATCTTCGTGCGGCCGGACAAGGGGCGATGGAACAAGGAGATTGAGGCCGACATGCTGGCCTCCCTCGTCGCGCTGCGGAAGGCGATGCGGAAATATCCCATCCGCCATGCGGTGTCGTTCCACGGCAGCATCCAGCGGGCGGAGCTGTTTCAGGCGCACAACGACGCCTTCAGCCGCGCCTTCCCGGACTATGGTGCGCTCGCCACCTTCCACGTTTCCGGCCAGACGCCCACCGGCACCCGCAGTCGTGTCATCCAAGAGTTTGCGCAGACCGGGCGCGGCCTCATCACCAATGCGCGGTGCCTCACCGAGGGCGTGGATGTGCCGGGGATTGACTGCGTGCTGTTCGCCGACCCGCGCCGGAGCGCGGTGGACATCGTGCAAGCCGTGGGCCGCGCGCTGCGCCCCGCGCCCGGCAAGCAATCGGGCTACGTCATCGTGCCCATCCTGCACGATGCCGATGCCACGCCGGACGACATCTTCGAGTCCGACTCGTTTCAGGAAGTTCTCACCACGCTCCGCGCCCTGGCCGCGAACGACGACCGCATCATCGAGTATTTCCGGGCGGTTTCCCAAGGGCGGCAGCGCACCGGCGGCGGCAGCGTCGAGTTCGACCTGGACGAGCGACTCGCCCAGCGCATTGACCTCGCGCAGTTCGTGCGGGACATCGAACTCAAGTGCTGGGACCGACTGGCGCGAATAGCGTGGCGTCCGTTCGATGAAGCCCGGGCTTTTGCCCAGAGCCTGAAACTCAAAAGTAAGGATGAGTGGTTTGCTTTCTGCAAAGGCAAGGTGCCAAGGCGGAAGCCACTTGCTGTGGATATACCAGCAAGTGCTGACAAAACATACGCCGACAATGGTTGGGTGAGCTGGGGCGACTGGTTGGGGACTGGGAGGGTCGCGGACCAGTTCAGAGAATACCGTCCGTTCCGAGAGGCGAGGACGTTTGTCCGCAAACTTAAGCTGAAGAACGATGCCGAATGGCGTGCCTTCTCCAAAGGCCGACTGCCATATGCAGGGAGGCTCCCGTCGGACATTCCGGCCTGTCCTAATCGGACCTACGCCGGCAAGGGATGGAAGGGCTTGGGCGACTGGTTGGGAACTGGACGAGTTGCAAACCGCCTCAAGCAGTATCGTCCGTTCCGCGAGGCCCGGGCGTTCGCCCGGAATCTCAAACTGAAGAACCAAACGGAATGGTTCGCCTTCACACAAGGGCGCAACCCGCAGTTGGGAAAGCTGCCCGCAGACATTCCGGCCAATCCCATGCAAACCTACGCCGACGAAGGGTGGAGTAGTATGGGCGATTGGCTTGGAACAGGCTACGTAGCGCCTCACCTCAGGGAATACCGTCCGTTCCGTGAAGCGAGGGCGTTCGTCCACAAACTTAAGCTGAAGAACAACCTTGAATGGCTCGCCTTCACCAAGGGCCAACTGCCACGGGTGGGGAGGCTGCCTGCGGACATTCCAGCCTTTCCTAATCAGACCTACGATGGCAAAGGGTGGAAGGGCATGGGTGACTGGTTGGGGACTGGTCGAATTGCGGACAGGTTCAGAGAATTCCGTCCGTTTCGTGCGGCGAGGGCGTTCATCCGCAAACTCAAGCTAAAGAACAATGTCGAATGGATTGCGTTCACCAAAGGCCAACTGCCACGAGCGGGAAGACTACCTGCGGATATCCCAGTCGGTCCGTCCAGAATCTACGCTGACAAAGGCTGGAAAGGTTTGGGCGACTGGTTGGGCACAGGAACGATAGCACCCCGGCTGCGTCGGCATCGTCCCTTCAAGAAGGCCCGAGCCTTCGCTCGTGGTCTTGGCCTGTGCAGTCGGGAGGAATGGGATAGATTCTGTCGTGGCGAACTGCCGGAGAAAGGCAAACTGCCAGCGGACATTCCTAAATCTCCCCACCACTGCTACGCAAGCCACGGTTGGTCAGGGATGGGCGACTGGCTGGGCACCGGAAACATATCAAACCGGTTGCGACAGTTTCGCACTTTCAAGGAGGCTCGCGCATTTGTTCGCGGCCTTGGCCTCAAGAGCAGCACTGAGTGGCGTGAGTTTTGTAGAGAATCGTTGCCTCAGGACATTCCAGCCGACCCCAACCGAACTTACGACGACGACGGCTGGGCAGGGATGGGCGACTGGCTGGGCACTGGAACCATAGCGCCCCGGTTGCGGCAGTATCGCACGTTCAAAGACGCTCGCGCATTTGCTCGCAAACTTGGCCTCAAGAGCTGGGCTGAATGGGGAGAGTTTTGCAAAGGCAACCTGCCAAAGAATGGCGTGTTGCCGACGGACATTCCTACGCACCCCGAAAGAGCCTACGCCGACAAAGGCTGGGCGGGAATGGGCGACTGGCTGGGCACCGGCAGAACACGCCGTGTCCTCCCTCGCCCTTCCTCGGAGGAGGGGAGAGGGCCGGGGTGAGGGGTTACGTGCTCGGCGTTGGTGGCCGCACCCCTCATCCGGCCTGCGGCCACCTTCCGCCACCAAATCATGACGTAGGGAGTGATGCGAAAGATGAATAGGCACCTTGCCGAATGGGAGGTTGCGCTGCGGCCCGCTTCCGCTTTAATTCCACCATGCCGACGCTCGAACAGGTCGAACACGATGTGGTGCAGTTGTCCAAGCCAGACCAACGCTCGCTGCTGGACTGGCTGGAGGATGTGGTCGAGGACGAACGGGAGTTCACCGACGCCTTCAAGGCCAAGGTCGCGCAGGCCAAACAGGACATCGCCGCCGGGCGTGGCCGGGCGCAAGCCAGGAATTGAAACGGACGCCGGCCTGTGCGACAAAGGAGCCATGAAGACCGTCAACATCGAATGTCCCGACCAGCTCCACGAGCAGCTTGCCAAGCTGGTGGCGGCGGGCTGGTTCAAGTCACCGGAGGAAGGCGTGCTGGAGGCATTGCGGCGCTACCTGAGCGGGCACTCGGTCGAATTGCAGGAGCGGCAAATCATGGCGGATGTCGAGTGGGGGTTGCATGGCCGCGACTGAGATTGTCGCAGTCCTTGATGCAGGACCGTTGATTCACCTCGATGAGCTGGGGCGGATTGACCTCCTGGGTGATTTCGGGGTCCTGCTCGTTCCCCAGCCCGTGTTGGACGAAGCGTTGAGGCATCGCCCACGCCTTCAGTTGTCAGCCTTGGCCAATCTCGAAATCATCTCCCAGCCACCGCCACTGACCGACGACCTGTTACGTCTGGCCGATGAACTGGCCTTGCACGCGGGCGAACGCGCCGCGCTCGCAGTCCTGAGGGCGCGGGGCGGGCAATTCCTCCTGAGCGATGATGGAGCTGCGCGCTCCGTCGCCTTGGCCGCCGGCTTTCAGACTCACGGCACCATCGGGCTGATACTCCGTTCGTGTCGGCGGGGACAGATTCCCAAGGGCGTGATGCTCCAGTTGCTCCGCGAGTTGCCAATGCGGACGTCGCTCCATCTTCGCAAAGAGTTGTTGGATTCCATCATTGCCAAAGCCAGTGCCGAAAGTGCTTAACTCCCCCCCTGCCCATGACCAAGCTCACCTTCCCCTTCACCGAAGCCCAGGTCCGCGCGCTCAAGGTCGGCGACGAGGTTTCTATCTCGGGCGTCGTTTTCACCGGGCGCGACGCGGTGCACAAGTATCTGCATGAGGGCGGCGCGCTGCCGTCGGGCGTCTCGCTGCGCGACGGCATCATCTACCACTGCGGCCCGGTCATGATGAAGCAGCCCGATGGATCCTACCGTTGCACCGCCGCTGGCCCCACCACGTCCATCCGCGAGGAGCCGTATCAGTGGCAGATCATCCGCGACTTCGGCGTGCGCGGCGTCATCGGCAAGGGCGGCATGGGCGACAAGACGCTCGCGGCTTGCAAGGAGCACGGCTGTGTTTACCTGCACGCCATCGGCGGCGCGGCGCAGGTGCTGGCCGAGTGCGTGAAGAAGGTTCGCAACGTCTATTTCGCCGAGGAGTTCGGCTCGCCCGAAGCCATTTGGGAATTGGAGATCGAGAACTTCCCCGCCGTCGTCACGATTGATGCGCACGGCAACTCACTCCACAAGACAGTCATGGCGGCCAGCAGCGCGGCGTTGGCAGAGCGGCTCTGAGCTGGAGCGATGCAGTTGTATGTCGCTTTCCTTTTACCGCAGAGGCGCAGAGAACGCGGAGAAACACAAAGAGAGGGCACCGCAGTCGCGCTTACCGCTTGGATGACCTGATCCGTTTCCGCTCTGCGCAACTTTGCGTCCTCTGCGTCTCCGCGTTGAACCCAAATTCCGAAGTCGGAGCCGGTGACCGGCTAGTGGGGCAGGCTTCCAGCCTGTCCAACCGGGCATCTTGCCCGCGTTCTTCGGTGAGAAGTGGTGCCCAATTGCTAGCTGGCCTTCGCGGGCTGGAAGCCCGCTGAGACAGGCTGGAAGCCTGCCCCACTACCTCGTCGGCTTCGGAGTTCGGGTTGAAAGCAAAACCTCCGTTTCAACTGCATCATTCCGTCCGAAGCCGCACCACCGCTGTTCACCGGGCCGGGGCGAACAGTGGGTCGCCGTTTTTCTTCAACCACGCTTCGAGCTTCGCCTTCAACTCGGTGATTTTGCCGGCGTGACGAGGTTCAGATGAAAGGTCGCGCAGTTCGTCGGGGTCGTTCGCGAGGTCGAAGAGTTGGTCGCGTTTCGCCTGCGGATACCAGATGAGCTTCCAGCGGCCGTCGCGGATCGCACGCTGGGTGTTGGTGAAGTAGCCGATGACGTGCGGGTGAACGGACTTCGCTTTGCCGGACAGGATGGGCGCGAGGCTGCGGCCTTGGACGGTCTCGGGAATCGCGAGGCCGGCGAGTTCGCAGGCGGTCGGGAAGAGGTCGCGGAGATAACACGCGGCGTCCACGCGCTGACCGCGCGGGATGCCCGGCCCGCGCAGGAGCAGCGGCACGCCGAACGTGTGCTCGTAGAGGTTTTGTTTCCCAACGAGTCCGTGGCTGCCGAGTGCGAGGCCCTGGTCGCTGGAGAAGATCACCACGGTGTTTTCCAACTGCCCGGTCTCCTTGAGCGCGGCGAGGATACGGCCCAATTGCGCGTCGAGGTGCGCGATGACGGCGTAATACACGGCCAGCTCGGCGCGGACTTCATCGGACGGACGCGGAACAGGGAGCAGGACTTCGTCGCGGCCCTTGGCGTTGCCGTGATCAAACGGGTGCTGCGGCGCGAAGTTCCTCGGCAGCGGGATTTGCTTCGGGTCGCAACGGTGCTCGTAGCCACGCGGCCAGATGCGCGGGTCGTGCGGGCCGGTGAAGTTGACGTGGAGGAAGAACGGCTGCTCCGGCTTGCGGCGAATGACTTCGACGGCTCCGTCCGCGATGAATCGGTCGGTGTCCGGCGTGAGGCCGACGCCTTTGTCGAGTTCCACCTGACCATCGTCGGTCTTGAAGGTCCAGCCCACGTAGCCGGTCGCGGGGCGTCCGGCGTGGTCGGGAGAAGGTGTCTTGCCCGCCCCTCCACCGCTGCTGTAGTGGGCGCGCGTGCCGGTGTAGCCGCGCTGCTTGGGTTGGCCGTCGGTGTGCCACTTGCCGGCATACCAAGTGGCGTAGCCAGCGCGTCGGAGCGTCTCCGGCCAGAGGGCGAGTTTCGGGTCGAGCTTGGTGCCACGATACTGCACGCCGCTGCGGAACGCCGTGCAACCGGTGAGCATCTCCGCGCGACTGACGTGGCAGATCGGATACGCGGCGACCGCACGGGTGAAAGCGGTGCCCTCGCGCACAAGTGAGTCCAGATGCGGTGTCTTCAGCACCGGGTGACCCAACGCGCCGATGGCGTCGGGCCGCATGTCATCGGCGAGGAGGAAGACGAAGTTCGGGGGGCGCACCGGCGGCGCGGCGGCTGACAACGACACGCCGACGAGGAAGACGAAGAGCGGCAGCAGCAGGCGCAGACGGGCATTCATCGGGCGGTTGCGGGCCAGTTTCGGCAGCGGCGGGGAAAAGGACAGGATTTTTCCCGGCGCAACTTCCGGGTTCGCGCCGCGTTAAACCTTGAAAAACTCCCGCCAGAAGTGAGTAATCACCGCATCGAACTTAGAAGCGGCCCCGGGGCCAGTGCCGCGCGCCGACTCGCATGAGACACAACGCCAAATTCCTCCTCACCGCGCTGCTGCTACTCGGCTTCGTCAGCGCGTTCGACCAGCCCGCCGGCACCAAGCTCTGGGAGTTTTACACCGGCCATTCCATCCAGTCCTCGCCCGCCCTCGGCGCGGACGGCACGGTTTATTTCGGCGCGGACAACGGGAAGCTCTATGCCTTCGACCCGCAGGGCAACGGCAAGTGGGAGTTCCCCACGGGCGACGCGCTCGTGGCCTCGCCCGCCGTGGCCGCGGATGGCACGGTGATCATCGGCTCAGTGGACGGCTACCTCTACGCGGTCGGCGCGGACGGCGTGGAAAAATGGCGCTTCCGCTCGAACGGCAAAATCGTCTCCTCGCCTGCGCTCGGCGCGAGCAACTCCGTTTTCTTCGGCACGATGCAGAAGACGCTCTACGCGATAAACGGTGAGGGCATGAAACGCTGGGAGCTGGAGTTGGAGGACGCAGTCGTTTCCTCACCGGCGGTCGGACGTGACGGCACGATCTACGTCGCATCGCTCAGCGGCGTGCTCTACGCGGTGGATTTCTGGGGCAAGGTGAAGTGGAAGTTCAAGGCCTCGGAGAAGGTGAACTCCTCGCCCGCCATCGGCCCTGACGGCACGATTTATTTCGGCGCGTTCGATGGCCACGTGTATGCCATCAATCCCAATGGTCAAAAGAAGTGGACCTTCGCCACGAGCGCAGCGGTGCGCGGCTCGGCAGCGGTCGGGCCGAACGGTGTGATTTACATCGGCTCCGACGACCGCAAGCTCTACGCATTCGCGCCGGACGGCTTCAAGCTCTGGAGCTACGCGACCGGCGGCTGGGTCCGCTCCACGCCCGCCGTCAGCAGCGACGACACCGTCTATTTCGGCTCGTATGACAACAGCCTGCACGCCATCAGCGGCGTGGGTCTGAAGCGTTGGGAGTTCACCACGGACTCGGCCATCTCCGCGTCACCCGCGCTTGCTTCCAACGGCGTGGTTTACTTCGGCGGCTGGAACCACCGCTTTTACGCGGTCAAGGGCGGCGGCGGCCCGGCTGCCGGCGCATGGACCAAGTTCCGCGGTGACGCGCGCCAGACCGGGGCGCAGGTTGATCCCTCGCCCATGCAATTTGCCGCGCCGGTCGTGCGCCCGGCCTTCCCGGTTCAGGACACGAAGCCGCTGGCCGTCACGGACAAGGGCGCGGCTGCCGAGGAGTTCGCCCGCGCCCAAGCCGCGCGCGACCTGGCAATGAACGCGAAGAAAGACTCCGCCGCGCGCGCGAAGGCCGCGGCGGTTCTGCCTCCCGTTGCGCCCAAGCCGCCCAAGTTGCCCGACGCCTCTGTCGAGGCGAAGCGCCTTGCCAAAGCCCAGGCCGAGGCCGATGCGAAGGCCGCGCGTGACGCGAAGGCCGCAAGCCTCGCCGAGAAAAAGGCCGAGGCCGATGCAAACGCCAAGATGCTCGCCGACAACGCGCGCGTCCTGAAGGAGGCCGAGCTGGCCCGCAAGGCGCAGGGGCAGGAAGATTATCGCCGCGCACTCTCCGCCGCCGAGCTGGCGCGCCTCGCCAAACAGGAGGCCGACCAGCGCGAGGCCTCCAAGCGCAAGGCCGACGCGGATCGCCGCGCCGCGATGGATGTCGCGCGCCAGACCAAGCTGCAGCAGGACGCCGAGCGCAAGGCGCAGGAAACCGCCGCAGCCCGCGAGCTTGCCGAGGCCAAGGCGAAAGCCGAGCTGGAGGCGAAGGCCGCCGCCGAGATCGCGCGCATGAACGCGAAGGAACAGGAAATTGCACGAAAGGTGATGGCCGGTTCCGAGAAGGCCGCGCGCGCGGAAGCTGACCGCCAGGCCCGCGCCGCCGCGCTTGAGCAGGCCGCCGAGCGCCGTCGCATCGAGGCCGAACGTCAGAAGTGGGAGCCGGTTTCGGGCGGTTTCTTCCGCCGTCTCTTCGGTGGCGGCTCGTCCGAACCGAAGGTGAAGACAGAAGCGCCCGCCGCGCTCGTCGCCCCAGTCCCGCAAGCTGTCGTGTCCGTGCCCACGCCGCCAACCGTGGCTCCAGTCCCGGTGCCAGTGGTGACGACGCCCGTTCTCCCCACGCCGGTCGCACCTCCGCCTCCGACCGTGACCGCTCCGGTGGTCGCCGCTCCCAGCGTGCCGCTCAAGTATATTTCCGACTCCGCAGAACTCGCCCGCCCCGCCGCGCCCGCCCCGCCGCCCGCTTCGTTCTTCACGCCAGCGCAGCCGACGGTGGACCCGCTCGCGGAGCAGATCGAGTTGATCAAGCAGCGCGCCGCAATGCTGCAGGCGCCGCCGCCGCCGCCGCAGTTTGTCCAGCCGGTCCCGCAAGCCGCAGTTCCGCAGTTTGCAGTTCCCCAAGTTGTGCAGCCGGTCCCTGAAGCCGCTGCTGAGCCTCAAGCCCGCGAGGAGAAGCCAGGTTTCTGGTCGCGCGTCGGCGGCTTCTTCGTCCGCAGCAAGAAGGACCAGCAGGCGCAGCAAGGCCAGCCGCAGTCCGCGCAGCAGCCCCGCCCCGCCGCGCAGTGGCCGCCGAACAACATCGTGGTGCGCGACCCGCGTGCGACCGCGCCCGGCGCGCTGAACGCCACCAACTTCCCCCGCGTGCAATACGCACCCGTCACGAACCAGAACAACCTGTTTCTCCCTCGCGCGATGGCAATGCAGACGAACATGCCCGGCATGCCGCAGATGCCCGCCCCGCCGCGCGAGGTCCGCGAGATGCGGCCCGGCAAGACCGCGCAGCAGGGCATCACCGAGCTGCAAGGCCCCTCCATGGAAGTCATCGCCGGCCGCGTGCGGGCCGTCCTCCGCGTCTATGCCACGGGCGCGGGCAAGGTCATTCCCGACCTCAACGGCGCGGAACTCGAAGTCGGCCAGACCTACACAGTCGAGGCGCAGCCCGCGCGCGGCGCGGCGTTCGTCGGCTGGACTGGCAGCATCGAATCCACTTCGCCGGTGCTCCGCTTCGTCATGCGCACTGGCACGATCCTCTCGGCGAACTTCCAGTTCGGCTACAACATGGAGCGCGAGCTGCCCGAGGTCGCGATCACCTCGCCCGACGACGGCACGCGTTTGTCATCCGCCGCGTTTACGTTGCAAGGCGCGGCCCGCGACAACGTGTCCGTGGCTCGCGTCGAAGTCTCCGTCAACAACGGCCCGTGGGAGCGTGCGCAAGGCACGGACACATGGATGTTCCAAAGCGCTGCGTGGCCCGGCCCGAACACCGTGCGCGTCCGCGCCGTGGACCAGGCGGGCAACGAATCTGTGCCGCTCCAGCGCACGCTCCACTATCCCGTGGGCAGCGTGTTGACGGTGCGCGTCAACGGCGCGGGCACCGTGACGCCGGACGGACACGGGCGGCTCCTGGACGTCGGAGTCGGTTACGAAGTGCGAGCCACTCCGGCGGCGGGCCACGTCTTCACCGGCTGGAGCGGTGGCGTCAGCGGCGTGTCGCCATCGCTGCAATTCACCATGCAACCCAACTTGGTGATCGAGGCGAACTTCGCCCCGCGCGTGGCCAGCCTGAGCCGGGGCGTGTTCAACGGCCTCCTGTATCCGACCAACTCCCTCGCGCCGTCGCGGTGCGGCTTCTTCCAGCTCGCGGTCGCGGCGGACGGCAGCTACACCGGCTCGCTGCGGCAGGGCGTCGCGAGCCACGCGATGAGCGGGCAGTTCGACCTGAACGGCCAGGCCACCACGACCGTCGCGCGCGCGGGCCTCTCGCCACTGACCGTCTCGCTCCAGCTCGACACCGTGGCGGGCGAGCGCCTGATGGGCCGCTTCAGCGATGACGGCCAAGGCGTCGAGATGTTCGCCTACCGGCAAGTCTATGATGGCCGCAGCAGCTTCACTCCGCTCGCGGGCCGCTACACGTTCGTCATGGCGATGGCGACAAACTCCCCGGCCAGCCCGGGCGGCGATGCGTTCGGCGAGATCGTTGTGGACGGCGCGGGCAAGGTGAGGTTCTCCGGCGAGCTTCCCGACGGCACGCTCGTGCGCCACGAGGCTGTGATGGGTCGCAACGGTCTCTGGCCGCTCCATGTCCCGCTTGCCGGTGGGCGCGGCATGTTGCTGGGCTGGATCACCGTCTCCAAGGACCCCGGCCTCGACGCGTTCGGCGAGGTCATCTGGCACAAGCCGCTCTCGCCGCAGGACCGCTACTATCCCAACGGCTTCTCCACACGCCGGCACCTCTTCGGGAACCTCTACACGCCCGGCGGCGGCGCGGCGGTGCGCGGCGACCAGCGCGTCGGTGGGATGTTGAGCGGCGGCAATCTGGAAAAGATCGTCCTCGGCGACTCCGGGCTGTCCTTGGTTGCCGGCATGCCGGGCCATCAAGTGCTCCAGCACTTCGCGTGGAATTTCCGGCCTGACACCGGCTACGTGGAGGGAACCTTCATCCATCCTGCCACAAAGCAGGAGACCGCGTTCCGAGGCGCGCTGCTGCAAAAGCGTGGCTGGACCTCCGGCTACTTCCTCGGCCAGAGCCAGAGCGGCGTGGTCCACCTGCAACTGCCGCAGTAGAAGGTAGGGCGCGTCTGTCCCAGCGCGCCGCCGCAGCATTGGTCACGAAGCGGCGCGCTGGGACAGACGCGCCCTACCGGAGCCTCACACTCCCTTCGGCACGCCCCAGTGGCCTTCCTTGCGATACGCGCGGCGCACGAGCGCGTTCGCCTCGGCGTCGCCGATGAACTGCTCCTTCGCTGAATCAAACTTCAGCGTCCGGCCAAGGCGCGTGGCGATGTTGCCGAGGTGGACGAGACAGGCGGAGTAGTGGTGTATTTCCACGTCCGCGTTCGGGCGCGCGCCGGTCTTGATGCAGTCCAGGAAGTTGCGGTGGTGCGCCGGGAGGTCGGGCGAGCCTTTGCCGGATTCGACCGGCTTGTTCTTCTCCGCGAACATCTGCCAGCCGGATTCCTTGCCGCCGATGACGTAGCCCTTGGTGCCATACCACGCGTCGCCGTTCTCGTAGCCTTCCTGAACGTAAGGGGCCCAGATGCGCTGCTCGTAGATGAGCTGTTTCTTTTTCCCGCCGGGAAGCTCCCATTCGAAGATGCACGTCTGCGTGTCAGGGAACTGCTGGTCGTCGTCGAAGAAATACTTCCCGCCCAGCGCCGCGATGCGGTTCGGGTGCCGGAAGCCGACGTCCAGGCCCCACAGCCCGACATCAATGTCGTGGACGCCGTCGTTGCCCATGTCGCCGGCTCCGAAGGCGTAATACCACCGCCACACGGCGTGCAGCAGTGTGGACTTGTAGGGAACCATCGGCGCGGGGCCGATCCAAGTGTCGAAGTCCAGATGCGCGGGCGGGGCGGACGGCAAAGCCTTGCCGATGTTTCGGCGGCGCTGGCTGTTCCAGACGCGGCAGGCCAGCACGTCGCCGATCGCGCCGCTGCGGACCTTGGCCGTGCCTTCCATCATGTGCGCCGAGCTGCGCGTCTGCGTGCCGACTTGCACGACGCGTTTCGTCCGGCGCGCGGCCTCGATCATCATCCGGCCCTCGCGGATGTTGTGCGAACCGGGCTTCTCGACATAGACGTGCTTGCCGGCGTCGCAGGCGAGGATGGTGGCGGGCGCGTGCCAATGGTCCGGCGTGGCGATGAAGACGGCATCCACGGACTTGTCTTCCAAAATGCGGCGAAGGTCGGTGACGGCCTTGGGCGCTTTGCGGCCGGCGTCCTCGGCATTCTTCACGGCCGTCGCGAGCCGGGTCTGGTCCACGTCGCACACGTAGGCCAGGTCCAGGGCGTCGTTCTTCACAAGCGTCTTGAGGTGCCCCGTGCCCATGCCGCCCGGACCGATGAGGCCGACGGTGAACTTGCTATTCGGGCTTTGCGCGCGCACGCCGCTGGTGATGTGCAGCGACGCGGCGGTTGCGGCGAAGGCGGAGGAGTTACGGAGGAAGGACCGGCGGTTGAGCGAGGGCATGGTGTGGACGCGCTGTGTTTCGTTGACAGGCTGAAGCTAGCAACCCGACAGCGGCTGGGAAGGTGAAACTTGGCCATTGGCCGTTGCTTCTGTAGTGGCGCTCTGAGAGCGCCAAACGAATCGCAAGAACTGGCCCAAACTCGGCGGTCGCAGACCGCCGCTACAGTGGAACACGTCCCTACCGCTGCGCCGTCTTCGCCGCGCCGGTGCCGATGCAGAAGAGGTGCTTGTCGCCGCGGAGGAAGAGCTTGCCGTCGCTGATGACGGGCGAGGCGTAGGTTGGCTCGCCGAGTTCGTTGCGCGCGACCAGTTCGTAGTTCCGGCCGGGTTTCACCACGAAGGCCACACCGTCGTCGTTGAGGAAATAGACCAGGCCGTTCGCGGACACGAGCGAGGCGTGGCTGCGGCCAATCTTCTCCGACCAGAGCGGCTCGCCGGTCTTCGCGACGAGGCAGTTGGCGTGGCCCTGGTCGCCGACGACGAGGAAGTAGTCGCCTTCGCTGATGGGCGAGGGCACGTAGGAAACCATGCTGGCCTTGGTGTGGTGCCACGCGACTTGCGGGTGGGTGATCTCTGCATGGTGGTAGATGTCGCCGAGATCGCCGCTGCCGTTGTGACGCAGGCCAAGCAGGTGGTGCTGCGGGAAGCCGGCTGTCAGGAAGAGCAGGTCGGCCTTCTCGTTGTAAACGAGCGAGGCGACGTATTGCTCGGTCGGGCCTTTGAAATACCAGTGGAGCTTGCCGGTGTCGGGGTCATAGCTCGCAGTGGACTTGTCACCCGCGAGAATCATCTGCGTGCGGCCCGAGAGCGTGCGAATGAGCGGCGCGCAATAGCTGCGGGTCTTGTTCGCGCGCGGGACTTTCCAAAGCGTCTTGCCGGTCGCCTTGTCGAGCGCGGCAAGGTAGCTCTCGCCGTCGTGGTCGCCGTTCACGATGACCTTGTCCTTGTGCAGGATGGGCGAAGTGCAGAAGCCGTGGACGCTCTTGAAAACGCCGGGCCGCGCGAGCCACTGCTGTTTGCCGCTGAAGTCATACGCCGCCACGACCATGTCCTGCACGTCCAGGAAGGCGACATAGACGAGCTTGCCGTCGGTGGCGGGCGTGCTGGAGGCGTGGCTGTTCTCGCGGTGCTTCTTTTCGAGCGGCGACTTCACCACGACTTGCTCCCAGAGAATCTTCCCGGAGTTCTTGTCGAGGCAGATCAGGTTGCGGCCTTCGGTCTCCGCGACCGCGCCGACGGTGAAGAGCCGGTCGCCCCACGTGATGGCCGAGGCGTGGCCACCGGCGAGCGGCGTCTTCCACAACACGTTCTCGGTGCCGCTCCACTTGACGGGGACGTTCTTCTCCAAGCTCGTGCCATCGCCGCGCGGGCCGCGCCAGCCGGGCCAGTTCTCGGCGAGGGCAGGCAGGGCGCAAAGGGCGAGGAGCAGGGCGGGCAAGGATTTCATGTGCGCAGCAATGGACGGCCCGACCGGCGCGCGATTCAGGCTGGCCCGCAAACGGGCGTTTTGCTTCAATGCGCCCATGAACCACCGCACCGTCACTCGCCGTTCGTTTCTTCAAACCACCCTCGCCGCTTCCGCTGCGCCGATGCTCCTGCCCTCGCACGTCTGGGCTGCAGCCAAGTCCGGCTCCGGTCCAAATGGTCGCATCAACCTCGGCCTCATCGGCATGGGCATGATGAACCGCGGCCACCTCGGCGGCTTCCTCGGCATGGCGGACGTGCAGGTCGTTGCGGTGTGCGACGTGCACAAGGACCGGCTGGGTGACTCCGTCGAACGCGTCCACAAGGCTTACGCGAAGGACAAGGAGTCTGGCGCCTACAAGGGCTGCGCGGCCATCGGTGATTTCCGTGAGCTTATCGCGCGCAAGGACATTGACGCCGTGTGCATCGCCACGCCGGATCACTGGCACGCCATCCCGGCCATCCTCGCCGCGCGCGCGAAGAAGGACGTGTATTGCGAGAAGCCGCTCTCGCTCACCATCGCTGAGGGCCGCGCAATGGTGAACTCAGCGCGCGAGAACAACATCGTCTTCCAGACCGGCAGCCAGCAGCGCACGGAGTTTAAGGGCTACTTCCGCCAAGCCGTGGAATACGTCCGCAACGGGCGCATCGGGAAGGTGAAGACCGTGCGCGTGGGTGTCGGTGGCCCGGCGAAGTCCTGCGACCTCCCGGCCGAGCCAGTGCCCGCCGGGACCGACTGGGAAATGTGGAACGGCCCGTCGCCGCAGCGCGCCTTCAACCAAGTCCTCTGCCCGCTGGACATCCACAAGCATTTCCCCGCGTGGCGCAACTACCGGGAATACGCCTGCGGCGGCCTCGCGGACATGGGCGCGCACCACTTCGACATCGCGCAATGGGCGCTGGGCATGGACGACTCCGGTCCCGTCGAGATCCACCCGCCCGCCAGCGGCGAGAGCGGCCTGCGCTTCGTCTATGCGAACGGCATCGAGATGTTCCACGGCGGGCCGAGCGGCACGACCTTCGAGGGCGAGCTGGGCACGATCTACGTGGATCGCAAGGGCATCGAGTCCACGCCCAAGAGCATTTTGGAAACGCCGCTGGGCGAAAAAGATTTCCGCCTGCCCGCCATCGCCGCGAGCCACAAACAGAACTGGGTGGACTGCATCAAGTCCCGCGCGAAGCCCGTGGCCGACGTGGCCATCGGTGCGCGCACTGCCGCCGTCTGCCAGCTTGGCAACATCGGCTACTGGCTGCGCCACCCGCTCAAGTGGGACCCGAAAAAGGAGGAGTTCATCGGCGACGTCGAGGCGAACAAGCTGCGAAGCCGCGAGAACCGTGCGCCGTGGAGCAAGGTGTAGATGAAATCGTTCTTCCCAGAAAAGTGGCGGCCGTCCGACTGGTTCCTACTCTTTGCGGTTGACGGCCTGAGTTCGGCATTGGCTTGGTCCTTTGTAGTCATGAACTCGGCTGGTTCCAGAACCAGCCCTAGAAACGGGTGCATTGCCAACTTGAAGCAGATGGACGGTGCTGTTCAGTATTGGGCGAGCGAACACAGGAAGACAACAAACGACAACGTAGTTTTGACGGAGGTGGTGCGTTATCTGAAGGGAAGTCAGATGCCGCGCTGTCCCCTGAAGGGCAGCTACCAGTTGCCAAAGACTTCCGGCGAGCTGCCGCGCTGTTCCATCCTCGGCCACACGCTGTAGCGGCGGCCGTTCCTTGGGTGATCCACGCGCTCGGACGGCGCTCACAGAGCGCCGCTCCAGTTCAGAGCGAGCCACTACCGGCCTGTCGCCTTGCTTTCAACTGCGGCGAAGGCTTGTTCAAGGCTTGTCAGGCTGCCGCCCTTCTCCGGAGTCGGCGCGAGGACGCTGCGGAGGTAGAGGACAGCGTCTTCCAGCGAGGTGACCGAGCGCGGCAGGGTTGCGCCGGAGGCGTTCGCGTGACCGCCGCCCTGGAACTGCTGCGCGGTCTTGAGCGCCTCGCCGTTCTCGCTGCGGAAGCTGGCGATGACCGTGCGGTTGGACTTCACGAAGAGCGTGACGAGGACGGCGTAGGGCGTGGCCTTCGCTCTGAGCAGGCGGTGGACAATGCTGTTCCCATTGCCGACGACGGTGTCCACGAAGCCGATGGTCGGGCTGATCTCAACGACGTTGCGCTTGCTCCACGCGAAGCCCAGCGGGTCTTCCACGCGGCGCTTCACAGCCATCACGTCGAGCAGCGGGTGGTCGAGCAGTCGTTCCGGGTTGCCTTCGATGAGCGCGTGGAGGTTCCAGAAATTGTAGGTCTTCACCAAGTTGCCGTAATCGCAGGCCAGCTCGAAGTCCGGGTCCTCGACGAGGTAGAGGTCCACGACGTTGCTGAGGTGGACGAGGCGGTCCAGCTCGGGCCTGCCGAGGCCGTGCGCGCAGCAAAGTTCGTAGCAGAGGAGGCTGGCGGACTTGCCGATGTCGTGGATGAGATGCGCCTGCTTGGCCGGCGTGTCGGTCATGTGATGGTCGAGGATGAGCCAGTCGGGCCGGTCCATGCGCGGCTCGAAGCAGAAGTCGCTCACCCAGGCGGAGCGCTCGCGGAGCTGGCGCTGCTTCCACGAGTTGTAATGGTGCGCCTCCAGCCGGATGTCCTGGTCGAAGAGCTTGCGCGCGAGGCGACGCAGCAAAAGTCCGGAGAGCAGGCCGTCGAGGTCGCTCTCGTGCGTGAGGATGATGTCTGGTTTGGGCAGCGCTGCCATTGGGGAAAAACTATTGCCCGGCTCGCGGGCTGGCGAGCGGGGATTTGCACGGGACATCCGGGGCAGGGCCGATGGCAAGGGATTGGGGCAAAGAAATCAACTCCTCGGGGGTGGATTCCTTGACCAACAGTCCGGCGGGATCAGTGGCTTCGCAGTGGCGTGCCTGTGGAAAAATTCTTTGCCCGTCCTGCCCTCGCCGCTAACTTCCGCGCGTGGAAAATCCGCACGCCCAATGAAAGCCGTCATCCTCGCCGCCGGCAAAGGCACGCGCATGCGCGACCTCACCGATGAAATCCCCAAGCCCATGCTCCTCGTGCAGGGCAAACCCATCCTCCAGCACATCGTCGAGGGGCTGTTGAGCGTGGGCATCTGCGAGTTCTGCATCGTCACGGGCTGGCACGCGGAGGTGGTGGAGCGCTTCTTCGGCGATGGCTCGCAGTTCGGCGCGCGCATCAGCTACGTGCGGCAGGTCGTGCAGGACGGCACGGGCAAGGCGCCGGAGCTTGCGAAGTCCTTCGCGGGCAGCGAGCCGTTCCTGCTGACCTACGGCGACATTCTCGTGAAGCCCGAGACTTACGCGGCCATGCTCAAGCGTTGGAGCGAGGGAAAATTCTCCGGCCTCGTCACCGTGACCGGCAGCGAGGACGTGACCAAGGGCGGGCTGTTCTTCTTCGACGCGGCCTTCTGCCTGAAGCACCTCGTGGAGAAGCCCAGCGCGGCGCAGCTCGCCGAGCTGTCCGCGCAGGGCTGGCTCAAGCCGGGCGAGACTGCGTGGTATAACGCGGGCATCTATCTCTTCGACCCCGCGCTCTTCGAGTTCACCGCGACCCTCCAGAAATCTCCGCGCGGCGAATACGAGCTGACCGACGCGCTCACGGCGATGCTGGCCGCCGGACACCAGATGGCCGGGCTGCAAATCGCGGGCCGCTGGGTGGACGTGCGCGACCCGGAGGTGCTGGCATCGTTGCAGGAGTAGCGCGTCATCGAGCAGAGCAGGATTAGGATCAGGATCACGAGCAGGAACAAGCGGGCCGCTCCGCACTGCCGCACTCCCGCCTCGACACGCGCCCGCGTCATCGGAAGACTCCGCATGTCACCCGGTTTTCTGACTCAGCTATGGACCCGCTCTGGATTCTGTTTATCGGCATGGTCGTGGTGCTCGGCGGCATCCTCGCCCTGCGCCTGCACGCGTTTCTGGCGCTCGTGCTCGGCGCGCTGGTCGTCGCCGCGTTCACGCCGGCGGAGGCGGTGGTCAAGCACGGCATTTCCAAGAAGCTCTCCCCCGAGGCCGCGCAGAAGGTCGCCGATCAACCCGTCATCGAGCGCGTCACCCGCGAGTTCGGCGCGACGGCGGGACGCATCGGCGTGCTGATCGCGTTCGCGTCCATCGTGGGCAAGTGCCTGTTGGACTCTGGCGGCGCGGATCGCATCGTGCGCACGACGCTGCGCGTGCTGGGCGAGCACCGTGGTCCGCTGGCCTTCCTCCTCAGCGGCTTCCTGCTCGGCATCCCGGTGTTCTTCGACACGGTGTTCCTGCTGATGATTCCGCTGGGCAAGGCGATGCGGATGCAGACTGGGAAGAACTACACGCTTTACGTGCTCTCGATCATCGCCGGCGCGACGATGACGCACTCGCTCGTGCCGCCGACGCCCGGCCCACTCTTCGTGGCGAAGGAGCTGAACGTGGACATGGGCCTGATGATCCTCGGCGGCTGCGTCGTCGGCGTGATCACCGCCGGGGTCGGCTGGGCCTTCGCGCACTGGATCAACCGCCGCGTGGACATCCCGCTGCGCGAGAACTCGAAGCTCTCCCTCGCTGATCTGGAGGCCTTGTCAAAGCGCGATGAGAAGGGCCTGCCGCCGTTCTGGCTGGCCGCGCTGCCCATCCTGCTGCCGGTGCTGCTCATCAGCGCGGGCACGCCGCTGGACTCGAAGGGTGGCGCGAAGTTTTACGCGGACCTGTTCGCCTTCTGGCCGGGGGCGATTCAAGTCATCAAAGTGCTGGGCGACTCGACCGTGGCACTAGGAATTTCCGCGCTCATCGCGCTGGCCACGCTGCTCTGGCAGGGGCGCAAGAGCGGCGAGGTTTTGGACAAGGGCGTTTCCACCGCGCTTGAGGAGGCGGGCTTGATCATACTCATCACCTCGGCGGGCGGGGCGTTCGGCGGCGTGCTGCAGCAATGCGGCATCGGGTTGCGCGTGCAGGAACTTTCGACCACCTACAGCATCGCCATCCTGCCGCTGGCGTGGGCGGTGACGGCGCTGGTGCGCATCGCCCAAGGCTCGGCCACGGTGGCGATGATTACCGCCGTCGGCGTGGTCGGCGGCATGGCGACGCCGGAACTGCTGGGCTTCCATCCGCTCTGGGTGGCGCTGGCCATCGGCTGCGGCTCGAAGATGATGCCGTGGATGAACGACAGCGGCTTCTGGGTGATTTGCAAGATGAGCGGCTTCACCGAGCGGGAATGCCTGACCACCTTCTCGCCGATGGTGAGCCTGATGGGGCTGACCGGGCTGTTCGTGGTGATGGTCCTGGCGAAGCTCTTCCCGCTGGTGTGATCAGCGAAAGGTCGGCGCAAAAAGAGGCGCACGAACGCTCCTCCCTCAGTCTCGCGAGAAGTAACGCACGAACGACTTCTTCTTCAGGCGCTCGACGTATTTCTTCTGAAGCCGCGCGCGCTCCTGGCTCAGGAGCGTCTTCTCGATGTCGTCACGCACCTCCGCCAGCGGCCGCAGCTGCGCGGGCTTCACTTCCTCCACCAGCAGCAGAAAGCACGCGTCCGGAGCCTCGATCACACCGCTGCGCTGGCCGGGCTTGAGACTGGCGGTGGCGTCGGCGAACTCCTTGCGCAGGACCGACCTGTTCACCCAGCCCAAGTCGCCGCCCTCACGCTTTTGAGATCCTTCGGAGTAGATCGCCGCTTGGTCAGCAAACTTCGCGCCCTTCGCCAGCCCTGCCTCGATTTCTCGCGCCAGCTGGCGCACCGCCTCGGGGTCGCCGCCGTCACGCTTGCGCAGCTCAATCATGCGCAGACGCACTTGGTCGGGCAGCTTGAACACCTCCGGGTGATCCTTGTAGTAAGTCTCGATCTTGAATGGCGAAATGATGACCGCCGAGGAAACGTTCTTGAGATTCATCTGCTCGACGATGAACTGGTCGCGTATCTCCGTGCGGAACTGGTCGTAAGTCATGCTCCGTGCCTCGAGCGTCTTGATGAGCTTCACGCGGTCGCCATATTGCTCGCGGATGCGGTCCTGCACGAAATCCTCAATGATGCTCTCCGGGAAGCTGTAGCCGGCGGACTTGAAGTCATCCAGTGTGAGCTGCCGCTCGACGAGCTGGTTTAGGCCATCCTTGTAAATCTCCATCTCGCGCTCGAAGAATTCCTTCCGGGTGATGCCCGGCCGGCTCTCCAGCGTAACGATGGCCGGCTCGATGAACTGCTGCGCCTCCCTCTCAGTGATGACGGTCTGATTCACAATGGCCACTATGCCATTGACCAGCCTGGGCGTTGCCGCCGACACCTGAAGCCCCGTCACCAAGGCCGTTAGGATGAAAAGACGTTTCATGTCCATGCCCGGGAGGATAGGCAGCGTGCCCGGCAGGTCAAGAGCCGCGCGGTCTGCGCGGTCTGTGCTGCGTGGTCCGGCGTGGCCCCGCCATGCGGGACACGACTGCGTTGCTTGCAGTCACAAGGCGCGGGAGAAAATCAGTGATTGCCGTCGACAAGGCCGTTTGGTAGCAACGCACCGTCAACCCGGTGCGGGTGTGGTTCAATGGTAGAATGTGGGCTTCCCAAGCCTGAGACGAGGGTTCGATTCCCTTCACCCGATCCACTCTTGATAATCAATGAGTTACATCAAAAATCGAGCATTTTAGTAGCCTAGTTACAACGATAGTTACACCGTTTTCACCGTTTTTCAAGACGGTTCACGGTCGTTCAAGGTGGTCACGTTACGGGGGATTCACTGACCGCAGATTGCAGATGAATTGAAAGTAGTGAGAGATTTCCCCGAAAAAATTT
>SXTU01000022.1 GCA_005791875.1 Verrucomicrobiales bacterium | reverse complement strand
TTACGCCGGCGAGTTCGGCCCCATCACCATCACCGCGCGTCGCGAGGGCGACGCCTGCATCATCCTCGTCACCGACCTGGGTCCGGGCGTGCCGCCCGAGCATCTGGACCGCATCTTCGACGCCTTCTACCGCACCGACCCTGACCGCGCGCGCAACACCGGCGGTGCGGGCCTTGGGCTGGCCATCGTGAAGACCTGCATCGAAGCTTGCGGCGGCACCGCGACCGCGAAGAACCGCGAGCCTCGCGGCCTCGAAGTGCGCCTCGCGCTCCCGGCCCAGTAGCCCGTGCCGGCGGCTTCCAGCCGCCGTCCCCTCTGAAGCCTCCACCTCTCATTGGCAACTGGCTTCAGCCAGGTGTTCTGTGCCCCCACTGGAAAACTGTTTAAACAGTTTTCCACTTTCGCGACGTGCGTTCACCCGGCTGAAGCCGGGTGCTAATGAGAGCTGCCGCTGTGGCGGCTTCAGCGCCGCTCCCCCTTCGCCACCGTTGCGCCCCCGCCTCGCCCCGCTAAACTCGCGCGCGTGAAAACCTTGACCGCCACTCTGGCCCTCGCCCTCTTCGCCGCGACGACTTCCGCCGCCCCCGCCAAGCCCAACCTCATTTACATCCTCTGCGACGACCTCGGCTACGGCGACGTGAAGTGCCTGAACCCACAGGGGAAAATCGCCACACCCCACTTGGACAAACTCGCCGCCGGCGGGATGATTTTCACGGACGTCCACTCCAGTTCCTCCGTCTGCTCGCCCACGCGCTACGGCATCATGACGGGCCGTTACAACTGGCGCTCCAAGCTCCAGTCCTCCGTGCTCGGCGGCCTCAGCCCGCGCCTCATTGAGCCGGGCCGGCTCACCGTCGCGCAGCTGCTGAGGAACAACGGCTACCACACCGCCGCCATCGGCAAGTGGCACCTCGGCATGGACTGGGTGAAGAAAGAGGGCCAGACCGTCGCCGAGCTGAGCATCGAATCCGCCGCCCAAGTGAACAGTGTGGACTACGCCCAGCCCATCAAGAACGGCCCCACTGCCGTCGGCTTCGACTACTACTTCGGCATCAGCGCCTCGCTCGACATGGTGCCCTACACTTACATCGAGAACGACCGCGTCACCAAGCTGCCCACCGTGGAAAAGGATTTCCCCATGTTCCTCGGACGCGAACAGGGCAAGTGCCGTCGCGGTCCCGCTGCGCCGGACTTCGAGGTCGAGGACGTTCTGCCCACGCTCACCACGAAGGCCATTGACTACGTGAAATCCCGCGCCGCCGACGCGAAGGCCGGCAAACCCTTCTTCCTCTACCTGCCGCTGGCCTCGCCGCACACGCCCGTCGCGCCCACGAAGGAATGGCAGGGCAAGAGCGGCCTGAATCACTACGCCGACTTTGTCATGCAGACCGACCACGCCCTCGGTCAGCTCTTCGCCGAACTCGACAAACAAGGCATTGCCGACAACACCCTCGTCATCGTCACCAGCGACAACGGCTGTTCCCCGCAAGCGAACTTCCCCGACCTTCTCGCCAAAGGCCACAACCCCAGCCACGAGTTTCGCGGCCACAAAGCCGACATCTTCGAGGGCGGCCATCGCGTCCCCTTCCTCGTCCGCTGGCCCGCGCGCGTGAAGGCCGGCACCCTCTCGCAACAAACCCTTTGCCTCACCGACTTCATGGCCACCGCCGCCGACATCATCGGCGCGAAGCTCCCCGACAACGCCGCCGAAGACAGCGTGAGTTTCCTCCCCGCGTTGCTCGGCAAGGAACAGCACTTCCCGCTGCGCGAAGCCATCGTCCACCACTCCATCAACGGCTCCTTCGCCATCCGGCAAGAGCAGTGGAAGCTCGCCCTCTGCCGCGACTCCGGCGGCTGGAGCGACCCCCGCCCCGGCACGCCCAAAGCCACCGACCTCTCGCCCGTGCAACTCTTCGACCTCGGCAAAGACCGCGGCGAGCAAACCAACGTGCAAGCCCAGCACCCCGAAGTTGTCGCCCGCCTCACGAAGCTCCTGGAGAAATACGTCGCCAACGGCCGCAGCACCCCCGGCGCACCGCAGAAAAACGCCGTGGAAGTGAAGCTGGTGAAACCCACGCCCGCCGCCGCCCCCAAGGCGAAGCAAAAGTAACCCGTAGGAGACGACGTAAGGAGTCTCTCGCTTGATTCCGCATCCCTCGCTCCACGTTCCGGGTGGATTGGAGACTCGTCACCTCGTCACCTACGCGGGCAAGTAGGACAGCGCGTCCCGCCTGTCCTTCCATTCGGAACCCCCGCTTGAGCGGTGGTTGCAAACCCCTTCAGAAGTCGGGCTGGAAGCGCCGACCTACTTTGGGGTGGCCGCGCCGGTCAAATGCCGCCGGGTGAATTCCTCCGGGGTGACCGGTTGCACCGCGTAGCCGCTGCCGCGCAGGACATTGAAGTGCTGGCCCTCGGTGATGAGATAGTCCGCGTGGGCGGTGATGGCGCAGTCGGCGAAGGCATCATCATCCGCGTCCGCAGTGATGGTGCGGAAACGATAGGCGGGCGCAACCTCGCGGATGGTGCCATGCAGCAGGCTGATGAGGGCGAACATCCGCGCCACATCCTCCCAGCGCGCCCGGCCAGCCAGACGGAAGATGACCTCCTCGTATTCCAGCAGCATCGGGGTGGAGACGGCGAGCGTCAGCCGCCCCTCCAGCAAGGCCCGCTTCAAGGGAGCATGGGGCGAGGCCTGGCCGAACATTTGCACCAGCGCGTTCGTATCCAGCACCACCGTCATGGGGTGGCGTGCTGGCGCAGGGCGGCCCGCGCCTCGCGAACCAGCTCCGGCAGCCGCGCGAGCTTGCCGGCGGCCCGGTCCGCATCGAAGCCCGCGTCGAGCCGGCCCGAAACCTCTTACAACTCCAGTTGCAGCGCCACGCGATGCAGCAGGGCCACATCCTCATCGCGCAGCCGGTCAATCTCCGCGTGCAGCAGCGGGCGGAGTTGCTTGGGGTCCAGCTCAGTGAGCGTGCTCATGGCGTTTGTCTGCCATAGTTGCAGGGACGAACCAAGGCGCAAATCATCCGGCCCGCGCAACCCACCGGCACGGAAGGAGTCTCTGACTTGGTTCAGCGTTCCGCGTTTCGCGTTCCGAGTTGATTGGAGACTCGTCACCTCGTCACCTACCTCGAAAGTAGGACAGCGCGTCCCGCCTGTCCCTCCTCTGAAATTCCCCGCTTGGGCGGCTTCTGGATAACGCAGTCAAAAGTCAGGCTGGAAGCACTGACCTACTTTGCTCACGCGGCGACTTGCCGCGGGGCCAACCCTTCGCCAATCTCTCCGCACATTTTGACTATGCGCTCACTCCTTATCGGCATTGATTCCGGCACGCAATCCACCAAGGCCCTCGTCGTGGACGCCAAGTCCGGCAAGGTCCTCGGCAGCGCTTCCGCCGCTTACGACCTCCTCCCGAACCTCCCGCCCGGCGCGAAGGAACAGCACCCGCACACCTGGCGCGACGCCACGGCCACCGCCATCAAAGGCGCGCTCAAACAAGCCAAGGCCAAGGCCAGCGAAGTCGTCGCCATCGGCGTCAGCGGCCAGCAGCACGGCTTCGTGCCGCTCGACAAGGCCGGCGAAGTCATCCGCCCGGCGAAGCTCTGGTGCGACACCTCCACCATCGCCGAGTGCGAGGAACTCACGGCGAAACTCGGCGGCCTCAAAGGCGCGAGCAAAGCCGTGGGTAACGCCATTCTCCCCGGCTTCACCGTCCCGAAGATTCTCTGGCTCAAAAACCACGAGCCGAAAAACTTTGCCAAGCTCGCCACCGTCCTCCTCCCGCATGACTACCTGAACTTCTGGCTCACCGGCCAGGCCGTGATGGAATACGGCGACGCCAGCGGCACCGCCATTCTCGACGTGCGCAAACGCAAGTGGTCCGACGCCGTGCTCAAGGCGGTCGGCGGCGACCTCGCCGCGAAGCTCCCGCGCCTGATTTCCAGCGACCAACCCGCTGGCACGCTCCAGGCCAGCACCGCGCAGGCGCTCGGTCTCAACCCCGGCGTGCTCGTCAGCGCCGGCGGCGGCGACAACATGATGGGGGCGATTGGCACGGGGAACACGCGCGCGGGCACCGTCACCGCGAGCTTCGGCACCAGCGGCACGATTTACGCCTGCGCGGACAAACCCGTCGTGGACCCCGCCGGGGAAATCGCCTCATTCTGCGACAGCACGAACCACTGGCTTCCCCTGCTCTGCACGATGAACGTCACCGTCGCCACCGAGATGATGCGGAAGGATTTTGGCTACTCGCACGATCAGTTCGAGGCGAAGGCGGCGAAGGTGCCCGCCGGTTCGCGCGGCCTGCTGCTACTGCCGTATCTCGAAGGCGAGCGCACACCGAACGTGCCCGACGGCTGCGGCACGATGCTGGGCATCAACCCCGGCACCTTCACCGCGAGCCACTACTGCCGCGCCGCGTTCGAGGGCGTCACGCTCGGCATGAACTACGGCCTGCGCCGCCTCGCCGACCTCGGCCTCAAGGCCACGCAAATCCGCGCCACCGGCGGCGGTGCGAAGTCCAAGCTCTGGCGGCAAATCATGGCCGACGTGTTCAATGCTGAGGTGGTCACGCTCAAGGTCGGCGAAGGCGCAGCTTACGGCGCGGCGTTGCAGGCGCTGTGGTGCTGGCGTTTGCAGAAGGGCGAGCAAGTCAGTATCGCCGACCTCACCGACCAATTCGTCACGCTCAACAAAGCCGAGACCGCCGAGCCGAACGCGAAGAACGTGGCCGTCTATCAGGAGCTGCAAGCCTTGCAGGACGCGGCGTCGAAGGCGCTGCGAGGCGTGTTCCAGCAGCACCGGACGTTTGTGCTGAGGTGATCCGGCTCACACTGCCAGGTGATCGCTCACCCGGATTTCAGGGTTGAGGCACGGCGAACCAAGCGCATAGAGGAAACAGGGAGAAACTCATCGTCCTCCGCACGGCGAGAATTACCGAACGGGAGAGCGGCAGCGGAAGCTGGATCAAAGCCCGTCAGCCCTGTGCGGGGCCGGGGGCCGGGCTCGGCAGAGCCGCAGCGGGACTTAGCTTGATGACTGTTTCGCGCATCTCCTTGCCGGCTTTGAACTTCACAATGGCGCGGGGGGGGATGGGCACGTCCGTGGTCGGGGCGTTCGGGTTGCGACCGATGCGGGCCTTGCGGATCTTCACCTCGAAGACGCCGAAGTTGCGCAACTCGACCGTCTTGCCCTGGGCGAGGGCCTCGGTGATGTGATCCAAGGTTTTTTGCACCACGTGCAATACCTGCTGCTGTGATAGTGTGGCCTTACGCACTTGCTCTTTGGTGAGCTTCAATATCCTGATCTTCTCCTCTGTTGGACGGGATTCCTCGCTGATGCGGAGGACAAGGTCGCGCTTGGTCATAGGTGGTGGTTGGTTGGTGGCCGTTTAACGAGTTGGTGCGGAAGACATAACGCAGGCGGCAACAAGGGTCAAGGGCAGCGGGCAAGGCCACCCGCGCAGCCAAGTCAGCACGAAACAATCGAACTCCACCGACAGTGGCCGATGATCAAGCCGCGTCTGCTCAGTGGTTGAAGAGGAACTCTTTGCTGCTGACCAGCGCCCAGACGATGTCTTCGTATGCCTCGCGCTTGGCCTTCGTCTTGGAGGCAGCGTCGGTTGCCTTGGTGACCTTCTTCTCGATGTGCTCCTTCGCGGTGTTGGCTTCGCTGGACTCGGCCTGACGGCTGAAGGCCCAGAGGTAAAGCTCGTTGACCTTCGCCTCGTCGTTGCGCTTCTCGTCGGCGGCGAGGGTGGCGGCGCGGCCCTTCTCGGCGGTGAGCTTGGCCTGGATGTCTTTTGAGTTCAGCAGGTGTAGGCTCTGCGCGAGGCTGGCGTCCTGAGAACGCTCGCACGCGCACGCGCTCGCGGAGTCGGGACGACCGAAGACCTGGAGGAAGTAGCTGCTGCTGTTGTAGCTGTTGTCCGGCAGTTGCACGGCGCGGGTGCCGGCGGGGAGGTTCGCCCAGCTCGCCTCGGACTTGGTGACAGCGTTGATGGCGTCGAAGAGCACTTCGGCGCTGAGACGCTTCGGGTAGTAACGGGAGAAGTTCTGCTTGTCGCCGGCGTTGTGGCTGTTGGGAATCGCGCTCAACTGGTAGGTGGAGCTAGTGACGATGGTGCGGACGAGTTTCTTGAGGTCGAAGCCGGACTCGATGAAGGACTTGGCCAGCGCGTCGAGGAGCTCGGGGTTCACGGGCGGGTTGGTCTCGCGCATGTCGTCTTCCGGCTCGACGAGGCCGCGATTGAAGAAGTGCTTCCAGTAGCGGTTCACGAGCGAGTGCGCGAAGAAGGTGTTGTCCTTCTTGCTCAACCAGTCGGCCAGCGCGTGGCGGGCGTCTTCGTCGGCGGGGATGTCGAGCGGCTTCTCGCCGAGGCCGGCGGGCTTGAGGGCGACGTTGTTCTTCTTGTTCGCCATCGTGGGCGCGCCGCGCTTGGCGAAGACGAGTTCCTCGCCGGGCTGCGAGCCGGGCTTGCGGCTGACCTGGCTGAAGAACGCGCCGAAGCTGTAGTAGTCCGCTTGGCTCCACTTCTCATAAGGATGGTGGTGGCACTGGGCGCATTGGAGGCGCAAACCGAGGAAGAGCTGCGCGGCGTCTTCGAGCTGGTTCTGCGCGGTCTTCACTTGGCGATACCACGCGACGGGCGGGTTCTGCCCGATGTCGCCGGACGCGGCGAGGACTTCGCGGGCGAACTGGTCGTAAGGCTTGTTGCTCGCGAGGCTGTCGCGAATCCACGAGTGGAAGGCGAAGGTGCCGCGCATGTAAGGCTCGGTGCGCCCGTTGATGGAGGAGCGTTGGTTGCGGAGGAGCGCGCCCCAGAAGTTCGCGAAG
The DNA here is from genome assembly GCA_005791875.1 of Verrucomicrobiales bacterium. Classification (GTDB taxonomy): domain Bacteria; phylum Verrucomicrobiota; class Verrucomicrobiia; order Limisphaerales; family SXTU01; genus SXTU01. The sequence goes on along the minus strand of SXTU01000022.1, from coordinate 13,937 downwards.
TAATCCGCGTAGTCGCCGCTGGCGAGCAGGCGGTCCACGAGCGCGTCGCGCTTGGTGGCGGACTTGTCGGCGAGGAAGGCGCTCGTCTCGTCCGCGTTGGGCAAGCGGCCCGCGAGGTCGAGCGTGAGGCGACGGATGAAGGTGGCGTCGTCGGCGAGTTCGCTGGGCGGCAGGCCGATGCGCTTGAGCTTCTTGAAGACGGATTCATCAATGAAGTTTTTTGCAATGGGCAGGTGCTGCACGGGCGCACCGAGCGGCACGGTGGCGCGGAACACGGCGACCTTGGACTGGTAGCGAATCATGATGCCGACGTCGCCGGGTTGGGTGGCGAACTTCACGAGGCCGGACGGCTCGGCGGTGGCCATGTCCTTGTCGTTGGCCTCGAAGAGCGCGCCGCGCGTAACGTCCTCGAAGCGGCCGTCCGAGTAGTGGGCGATGACCTTGAGCTGTTGCTCCGCGTTGGGCTGCATCGTGCGCTCCTTGGGAAAGACCTCAACACGCGTGACGACGGCGTCCTTCGGTTCGCCATAGGGCATGCCTTGCGCAATCCAGCGCTTGATGAGGTTGTAATCGTAGGAGCCGACATCCAGTCGCGTGCCGCCGCCGTGAGGGACGACGCCCGCGCCCTTTTGGAGCAGGAGGCTGGTCTCCGGCGCGGCGGTGGAAAGGCGACGGCCGCGCGCTTCCTTCACGAGATACTCGTAATCTTCCTGCGGCTCGAAGCCGAGGAGCGCGAGGCGGAAGCCGTTTTGCCCGCCGCTCTTGCCGTGGCAGCCGCCGCCGTTGCAGCCGGCCTTGGTGAAGATGGGGACAATGGAGTTCGCGAAGTTGATGGTGGGGACGACCTTGAAGTTCTCGACGGTCACGGTCGCCGTCGCGGTGAGGCCCTCGGGCGACTTCGCGGTGATGGTCGCGGTGCCGTCGCCGAGCGGCGTGAGGTAGCCGGACTTGTCCACGTCCACGACCTTCAGCGGCTTGATGGTGTAAGTGACCTTGCTGGTGTAATCGGTCTCCGCGCCGGACGCGTGCCGGGCATGGACGAGGAACTGCGCGTGGGCATCGGCACCCTTGAGCGCGAGCGGCTTGGCGGCTGCGCCTGCGGGCTGGGTGAAGAGTTCGAGGCTGACAGCCTTGTCCACGGTGGGTTTGGTGGCGGCGCTCTTCGTCGAAGAGGGCGCGGCGGAGGCCAAGGTCAGCGTCGCGGCGAGGGCGAAGGAGTAAAGAACGGTGTGTGTTGTCATAGCTGAATCTCCATAGGCCGACGAGAGGACGGAGGAGCTATTCAAGGCAACTCGATTTTTGCCAAACTTTGCTCCCGGAGCGTTGGTTCCAAGTCAAAAGCGGATGCACGCAGCAGTTCCTCGGGTGTGCTCGAAAGCGGCGCCCTACCGCCATTTCTGTATTCCCTCCCGCGTTCCCGGTGCTAACTTCGCCGCCTCATGCCTCCCGCCGTCGACCCGCTGATTGCCGAGCGGTTGCGCGCCTTCGCGCAGCGGTGGACGCGCCTGGTCTGGGTGCGCGGGTTGGGCGCGGCGGCGGTCACGCTGCTCGTGGCGTTCTCGGCGGTGGCGGCACTCGACCGGTGGCTCGTGCTGACCGAGGGGGCGCGGTGGCTGTTGAGCCTCGGCGGGTATGCGGCGACGGCGGCGGGGTTTTGGTTTGTCGCCGGGCGCGTGCTGGCGAAGCCGCCGTCCACGCGCGAGTTCGCGCGGCTGATGGAGAAGGCTTGGCCGGGCCTGCGCAGTCATCTCGTCGCGGCGGTGGAGTTGGCGGAGGAAAGCGCCGATGCGAAGAACGATTCGTTCGCGTTCCGAGACTTGGTGCAGGAGGGCGTTGCGCGGCGGGTGCGGGACTTGCGCATGGAAGTCGTGCTGCCGCGCTCGCTGGTGGTGAAGTGGACGCGGGCGGCGCTGGTTTGCGGTGGCGTCGTCGCTGGGTTGTTCGCCGTGCCGGCGCTGGAGTTCCCCCGTCAATTCGCGCGCGCGCTGTTGCCGATGGTGGACATCGAGCGCGTGGCGCGGACGAAGATTCGCGTGGTCGAACCGGCGGCGGACACGCGTTGGCTGGCGCAGGGTGACCACCAGTCGGTCGTGGTGGAACTTGGCGGTGCGGACACGGGCCGCGCTGAACTCGAGGTGCTCGCCGCCGATGGCAAGGTCGAGCGCGTGCAAATGTCACCGGGCAGCGCAGGACAGTTCACCGCGACGGTGCCGGTGGGGCAGGGGGCTTTCCAGTTCCGTGTGCGTGCGGGCGATGCGCTCACGAAGCCGGTGACGATTGCCACTCGTGCGCGGCCGGCGGTCGTGGCCTTCGCGAAGACTTACGCAGCGCCGGCCTACGCGCAGTTGCCGGCGCGGCAGGTCGAGGAGGAGCACGGCAGCTTGTCCGCGCTCGAAGGCAGCGTGGCCGACGTGCGGATGCGTGTGAACCAGTCCGTTCGTGCGGGCGAACTCGCCATCGTCGTTGACGGCAAGACGAACGTGGTCGCTCTCACGGCACCCGAGCCGAACGTCGTTCACGCGCGCATCGCGGTGCGCGGGGCGGCGACGTATCAGGTGCGCCTCGTCGCAGCGGAGACGGGCCTTGCGAACAAGTTCAGCCCCACGTTTGAAATCCGCGCGGAGCCGGACCTCGCGCCGCGCGTCTCGCTGGAATCGCCGCGCACCGACCTCGTGGTGTCGGCGGATGAACTCATCACGGTGCGCGGCACGGCGGAGGATGACATCGGCTTGGCGGCGGTGGCGCAGCACTTTCAAATCAACACCGGCCCGTGGCTTGAAGTGCCGCTGGCGCTGGCGAACAAGACCAATTCTCCCGTCACGCAGCGCTGGGATTTGCTGCTGCTCGGACTGTCCCCCGGCGACCGAGTCGTGACCAAGCTCGTCGCGGTGGACTTGCGTGGGACGCGCGTGGAGTCGGGTTCGGCGACCTTGACGGTGGGGGCGACGAAGGCGGATCCGAGTCGCTCGGCGACGCTGGCGGCGCAGCGGGCGGCGCAGGAATCACTGGAGTCCGCGAGCCGAGTGGCGGCGGAGTTGCGGTCAGAGTTTTCCCCTGAGGCGATGGCGAAGCTGGGCGCGGGCGAGGTCGGGCAACGGCAGAAAATGTTGGCGGGCGCGGAGAGCACGTTGGCCGGCGTGGCGACCCGGTTGGACCGCGCGGCGCAGCAACTGGACGCGGCGGCGGCACAGGCGGGGACAAACCGGGCGGCGGTGGATTTGGCGTTGTTGGCGCAAGCGGTGGCGACGGTGCGCAAGGAGTTGCTGCCGCAGGCGCAGGCGGAGCGGGAGCGGCTCAGTAAGGCCGCGCCGGAGGCGGTTCCGGCAGCGGCGGAAGCGGCGCAGAAAGCGGCGCTGCGACTGGCGGATCAGACGGCGCAGTTGGCGGCGCAGGCGCGGGAGTTGACGGCAGCAGAGCAGGGGGAGGCCGTCGCGCGGCGGTTGGAGGAGTTGGCCAGGGAGCAGCGGCGTCAGGCCGAAGCGGGCACGAACGCCCCGGCAGGCCCCGTTGCAAAATTCGATGCGGAGCGCCAACGGGCGGCGGCGAGTCAGGAGGCCGCGCGGGCCGCGCGGGATTTAGGCGAGTTGCGTCCGCAAGTGCCGAAGCCCGCAGCCGAGCGGTTGGCGAAGGCGCAGGAGCATTTGCAAGCGGCGCAAAAAGCGGCGGAGCGAGTCGCGCCGCGCAGCGGCCAGGAGGCGGCGGCGAAAGCGGGCAAAGCAACCTCGGCCAAGGCAGCGGGTGCGGAGCTGTCGGCTCCCAACGGCTCTGGCGAAAAGGGCGAGAAGGGCGAGAAGGGCGAGAAGAGTGAGAAGGGCGAGAAGGGCGAGAACGGAGCGGGTGCGAAGTCGCCCGCCGCGGGCGGGACGGCCGAGGCCGAGGCCGGGGCGGCCCGGCAGTTCCGCCAGGGGGTGGAACAAGCGGCGAGCCTCGCGCGGTCCGTGAGCCGGGAGCAGGCGATGCGGGCGGACAAGGCGCGCGGGGAGTTGGCAAAATCGGCGGAGGGGGGCGCGGAGGCGCCATCGGGTTTGCGCCGTGAAGTGGAACGACTCGTGCAGGGCGAACGGCGGTTGGCGGGCGCGCAGGCGTCCGGCGGCGATGACCCTGCACAGCAGGCGAAAAACTCGGCGTTGGCTCAGGAGTTGTTAAATAAATTGGCTCGGCCGGCCCGGCCGGGACCGGAAGCGGGAGCGCCGGGTTCGGCGGTCGGCGGCGGTGGGGGCCGAATGCCCGGTGGCGGGTCGGCCCCGGCGCTGGGCGCAATCCCGGAATGGGGCGAGGTGAAGGACGGCAATTGGGCGAAGCTGCCGCCGAAGCTCGCGCAGGACCTCCGCGAGGCGCAGGCGAACGGCGTGTCCGGCGACTACCGCGTGTTGGTGGAGGCGTATTTCAAGGCGCTCGCGGAGAAGGCGAGGAAGTGAAGGAGTCAGCAGTTAGACCATTTCGGAATGGGATTCGGTGGAATGGCAGGGTGGCCGCGACGCGCGTTGACTCCCTCTCCCTTCCTCGGAAGAGGGGAGAGGGTTGGGGTGAGGGGTTACGTGCGTCGGCGCTGGCGGCCCCACCCCTCATCCGGCCTGCGGCCACCTTCTCCCCTCCTCCGAGGAAGGGAGAAGGCGCGCGTCGCGGCGTCTTGTTTGCATTCCACCGACTGGCAGTGGGAATTGGTATCAGCGGTCAGGAGTCAGGAGTGGGCGGTGCGCTCCGCAGTTTCCGTTGTTTGTCAGCCGTCGTGTTTTGGCTATTGGCCATTGGCTGTTGTTCACGCTGCTCCGCTGCCGAGGCTCCCGCCGCCCTTCGCCCGGATCGCGTGGATGCGGCGGTGAAGGCGGGCGCGGGCTACCTCGTGCGGGCGCAGTTGCCGGACGGGATGATCCAGGAGAAGGACAAGCGCGAGAATCACGGCGTGGCAATGACGGCGCTCGGGCTGATGGGATTGGCAAGCGTGGGGCATCAGCCGGCGGACAAGACCACGGAGGGCGAGGCGATGCGCAAGGCGGTGGCGTTCCTGCTCCGGCCGGACGTGCAGATGGCGAACGGCTATTTCGGCCAGAAGGACGGCTCGCGGATGTATGGCCACGGCATCGTGACGCTGGCGTTGACGGAGCTGCTGGGCATGGGCGTGGACAAGGCGCAGGATGCGTTGCTGCGGGACCGCGCGCAGCGGGGGGTGAACTTGATTCTCGCGGCGCAACGGGTGAAGAAGCACGACCCGCGCTTCATCGGCGGCTGGCGCTATTCGCCGGATGCTGGCGATGCGGACTTGTCCGTGACCGTCTGGCAACTGCTGGCCTTGCGCTCCGCGAAGAACGCCGGGCTGGTGGTGCCGAAGGAGGCGATTGACGCGGCGGTGGGCTACCTGCGCCGGAGCTACGTCTCCCCGCGTGATCCGCAGGGCCGCATCCGCGACCCGAAGAGCGCCTTTGGCTACGTGCCCGGCCAGCCACCGGCCTACGCGATGGCGGCGGCGGGTCTGCTGGCAATGCAGGTGTGCGGCCTTCAAGACGCCCCGGAGGTGCTGGGCGCGGCGGACTGGCTCCGCGCCTCCCCGCCGGTCTGGGAGACCTCGTGGTTTTTCTACGGCACCTACTACTACGCCCAGGGCATGAACAAGCGCGGCGGCGACGTGGCCCGCGAGACGCGCGATCGGGTGGCGGCCCTGCTGCTGCCCCACCAGCAGCCGGACGGCTCCTGGGCGGGGGCAGATGGCTCGGAGAGCGGGCAGGGCCGGGTTTACTGCACTGCGCTGGCCCTCCTGAGCCTCTCGGTGCGCCACCATTTCCTGCCCATCTACCAAGACTAGCGGTCCGCCTGGCAGGGTAGTCGCCGAGGTAAGGAGGCGTATCGAATGACCGGGCGTATGGGAAGTCCGCCTCCTGACCTCGGCGGCCACGGGGCTGCTGCGCAACCGGTTGGCTTTACGGGGAAACCTGTAGTCAGGCGGGGGAGAATAGGCTTGAAGGGGAACGACTTTTCCGCCTACGCTCCACCGCTCAATTTGATGTCCGTTTGCCGCTAAGTTTCCAAATGGCTGCCAGCGTAATTCTTGACCGAGTGCCGACGCACCCGGCTGATTTTTCTTTTATGACTACCCCAAGGTCTGTTTCCGCGCGCCTGGCTATGGCCTGGCGGCGTGCAGTATTGGTCCTGCTCGCCGTGTTGTTTCTGCCCTTGCTCGCCCGCGAGGCGTCGGGTCAGGTGGTGACAGTCCAGCGCAACGGCCCGCAAGCTGCCGTGGTGCAGGAGGGCACCGCTTCGATTGTCTTTAATGTGAGGGTCACTGGCATTCCGGCGGGCACGACTGTGGAGGTGGATATGCAAACGATCGACGGGACGACTGTTGTGGGGCACCCGGCCACGGCTCCCACAGTCAGTGACCTCCGCGTTGGCTCCGATTATGCAACAGCGGGTGTGGACTACACGACGACGTCACAGACGTTTAGCTGGTCGGATTTTCAGAACGGGGTGACCTTCGATTTCACCGTTCCGCTCCTGACCGACACCACCCCTGAGTTCAACAAGGACGTTTTTGTCCGTTCGGTTCGGATGCGGCTAATCACAGCCGGGACGGTAACGATTCAGGCGAATAACGCTCCTGCGCTTTTCAACGGCGTGGGGCATCCCAATGCCGCCTTCGTCGGTAACCAGGGCATTGTTGGAAACTATCTGATGTCTGGTATCGCGAGCGTGACCGTGGTGGACGACGACCAGCCGGGTGGTGCCTTGGACCGGACTTGGAACCTGGACAACAACGGTGGCACAACCCCGCCGCTCAACCCGCTGCCCGGCGCGAATAACAACGTCAACGCGGTAATCGTGGACGCCGCCGGACGCTCCGTCATCGGCGGCGATTTCATCGCCTACAACGGCCAGTCGGCGAGCCGTCTCGCCCGTGTGAACACGGATGGTTCCTTTGACACGACCTTCAGCCCCGGGTCCGGGCTGGACGGGTTCGTCAGCACGATCGCCCGCTACACGAACACCGCGAACATAGACAAGATGGTGCTGGGCGGCGGCTTCACCGCCTTCGACGGGCAGAGCCGCAACAGCATCGTTCGTATCAACAGCAATGGCTCACTGGATTCAACCTTCGCGCCGGGCACAGGGTTCAATGGGCCCGTGCGGGCGGTGGCAATTCAGTCGGACGGCAAGGTCATCGCCGTCGGCTCCTTCACGACGTTCAACTCGGTGGGCCGGACGAACATTGCCCGGTTGAACGTGGACGGCTCGCTTGACACATCCTTCTTCCCCGGCACTGGCCCCAACAACACGCTCTACGCCGTCGCAATTGATCCCAGCACCGGGAATATCTACATCGGCGGTGACTTCACCACCTACAACGGGACGGCCCGCAACCGCATTGCGCGCGTGAAGACCACGGACGGCTTGCTGGACACCACTTTTGATCCGGGCACGGGAGCTGACGCGGTGGTTTATTCCATCGTGGTGCAGGCCGATTTGAGGATATTGGTCGCGGGAAACTTCGTGAACGTGAACCAGACCAGCCGCTCGCGCATCGTGCGGTTCACCACGGCGGGCGCGGTGGACACGACCTTCAACCCCGGGACGGGTGCGGACAATTACATCAGCGCCATCGCACTGGCGACCAACGGGCAGCCTTACATCGTGGGCGCCTTCACTGCATACAACAGCACCGGCCGCAAGAACGCCGCGAGGCTTTTCACAGACGGCACGATGGACACGACGTTCATGGACACGATGCACAACTGGAATGCAGGCCCAACCAACGTGACCAGCTTCCTCAACTGCGCGGCCGTGCAAGCGGACGGCAACATCATGGTGGGCGGCAGCTTCACCGGCGTGGGCGCGGCATTCTCCCGCACCACCGGGACCACCCCTGCCCACAACAACGCCGGGATAGCGACCGCACCGACCAGCAACACAGATAACAACCCTGGAACCAGTCTCGCCGTGCAGGGTAATATGCGTTGGACGCATACCAAGCCCCGTCAAAATCTGGCCCGACTGCTGGGCGTGGTCACGCCCGGACCGGGCAATGTCGAGTTCGAGCTGGCCAGCTACTTCGTGGACGAGAGCGATTCAGTGGCCACGATCCGCTTCCGCCGGTTTAACGGCATCAACGGCCCGATGCGGCCGGTTTTCAACACCTCGAATGGGTCAGCCCAGGCCGGCATAGACTACACGGCGCTCAGCACGGTCGTGGCCTATCCGCAAGTTTTCCCGAACACTCGGGAGCTTAAGGATGGATCCTCCGGCCCCACCACTCTGGGCATCACCATCAACACCCTCGACACGCAGAACGAGGCGAATGAGACGATCAACATGGCGCTCACGCCTCAGCCGAGCCAACTCCAGCAACAATTCACGCTTGGCGGCTCGGGTGTGGCGCTGGGGGCTAACGATGTCATCGTGACCAACAACCCGGCGTTCGGCTTCATAAAGTCGGCGGTGCTGACCATCGCGGACGACGACTTCCTCCACGGCGTGATCGGCTTCAGCACGGCGACCTTCACGGTTTTGGAAAGCGCCGGGACCGGCACCATCAGCGTGACCCGCACCAATGGCAACTCCGGCGTGGTCACGGTCAACTACGCCACCACGCCGGGGACGGCCCAGGCCGGCGGCGATTACACCACCACGACGAACGTGCTGACCTTCCAGACCGGTGAGACGAACAAGACCTTCACCGTGCCCGTCACGGACGACATCAACGTGGAGCCGGACGAGAGCATCAACCTGACGTTGAGCGGGCCGACGGGCGGGGCCACGCTCGGCCTTGCCAGCGCTACGCTGACGATCATTGACAACGACTTCCCGGCGGGCCGCATCAGCTTCAGCCAGGCCGCCTACACGGTGAGCGAGACAGCCGGGAGCGTCCTGGTCACGGTGAACCGCGCCGGCGGCAGTGTCGGTTCCGCGACGGCCTCGTTCGCGGCGAACACCGGCACGGCCACGCTGGGCACGCACTACACCGGCGTGACCACGAACCTTGTCTGGGGCAACGGCGACGCCTCGGCCCGCCTGATCGCGATCACCGTCTTCGACAACTTCGACCTCGACGGATCGCGCGCGGTGAACCTGACCCTCGGCACCTTCACCGGGGCGGTGGGAGGCAACTTCACCAACGCCACTGTCACCATCACCGACGATGACACGCCGGGCACGCTGTCCTTCAGTTCGCCCGGCTATTCGATCACGGAAAACGGCGGCGTCGTCACCATCACCGTCGTCCGGACAGGCGGGCGCGGCGGCCCGGTCACCGCGCAATACAGCACGCCGCCCATCACGGCGCTCCCGTATCCCGGCACGGGGCCTGCGGCCGGATCCGACTACACGAACGCTTCCGGCACGGTGAGCCTGGCCCCCGGCGTGACCAGCGCCAGCTTCCAGATCGGGATCATAGACAACAGCGTGACCAACCAGAACAAGCTCGTTGGCCTTGTGTTGTCGAATGCGACCGGGGGCGCGACCCTGCGCTTCGGTGCGATTGATCCGCGGTTCAACCCGCCGGGCGTTGGCGTGAACGGCGTGATCCGCGCGCTGGCCACCTACACGGGCGGCACGAACCTGGGGAAGTTCGTCATCGTCGGCGACTTCACCAGCGTGAACGGCACGCCCCGCAACCGTGTGGCCCGGATCAACCCTGATGGGTCGCTGGATCTGAGCTTCGTCATCGGCACGGGGGCCAATGCCTCGGTCAGGTCTGTGGCGATTGAGCCGGCGACGGAGAAGGTTCTGATCGGCGGCGATTTCACGACCTTCGCTGCATCAACGCTCCGCGGGGTGGCGCAGCTCACGCATGATGGTTCGGTGGACGGCACCTTCACGCCGGCGGATTTCGGGTCAGGCACGGTCATCAACGCGGTTGCCTATGACGGGCTGAAGCCGCTGGTCGGCGGCGCGTTTGCCAGTTCCGTCGGGGGATCCACCGCGACGAACTTCGCGCGCCTGACGGCCACGGGTTCGCTGGACCTGGGAGTCGCCGTGACCGGCGGCGCAGTGCGCAGCCTTCTGGTGGATGGCACCAGCTACGTGCTGGGCGGCGATTTCACCACGGTCGAGACAGTCTCACGTGCTGCCCTCGCCAAGCTCGCGAACACTGGTGCGTTGGTCGGCGCCTTCAACGCCGCCATCACGGGGACCACGCCCTCTGTTCATGCGCTCACGCTCGATGGGACGAACTACGTTTTGGCCGGAACGTTCACCACTGTCGGCGGACAGGGCCGCGCCAGCCTTGCCAGGGTGCTGCCCACGACGGGCGCGCTCGACACCACGCTGAACCCCGGCACGGGACCGAACGCCGTCATCCGCTCGGTGATCCGGGACAGCAGCGGCCGGCTGCTGCTCGGCGGCGACTTCACCACGTTCAACGGCACGACGCTCTCGCGGTTCGGCCGGTTGACGAACAACGGCACCATTGATGTGACTTTCAACACCGGAAACAGCGGGGCTGACGCGCCCGTGCATGCCCTCGGCCTCCAGCCGGCGGGAACGGCCCGGCACGTCCTGGTGGCCGGCGATTTCTACACGGTGAACAACGCCGTGGTGAGCCGGCTCGCGCGTTTCAACAGCGCGGGCACCGCATTGGATCTGGAATTCAACTTCGGGAGCGAGGCCCTGGGCACGATCGCGGGTGTGGTGCGGCAGCCTGATGGCCGGCTGCTCATAATCGGCGCTTTCACGAGCTACAACGGGGTGACTCGTAACCTCATCGCGCGGCTCAATCCCGACGGCACGCTGGACGGCAACTTCGACGTCGGCGTCGGCCCCGCTGGCACGGTGAGTTCGGTGGCGGTGGACACGACCACGGGCGCCGTGGTGCTGGGCGGCACCTTCACCGGCTTCGACGCGGCCGTTTCGGGCAAGTCCTTCAACGCCAACACAGGCACGATCACCACCACCACCGGACATCGTTTCCCGGTGGGCACCACGATCACGATCCTGAGCGTGGACAACGTGTTCAACGGCACCTATCAGATCGCCTCGGTGCCCAGCTCGACGAGCTTCACCTTCGTCCGGACCAATGGCTACACCGTGGCGAGCCGCTCGCTGGCCGCCGGCACGGCGACCATCATCACCACCCAGCCGCATGCGCTGGTGATCGGCGATCAGGTCACGATCACGGGTCTGGACCCCGTCTTCAACGGCCGCCTCAGTATTGTGAACGTGGCGGATTCGAGCCGCTTCACGTTCACCCGGGCCTACAGCGTCCCGATCATCGCCCGCTCCTACACGGGCTTCCCCACGCTTCAGTTGACACTCACCACCGCGGCTCCGCACGGCCTGCTCGCCGGGAATGGTGTGACCCTGAGCGGCCTCGGCTTCGGCCAGTTCGGCCAGGATGGCAGCTACACGATCGCCTCCGTCACTCCCAGCACGTTTACCGTCGCCTACAGCAATCTCAACACGGTCACATTCAAGCAATACTCCGGCGGCGTGGCACAGCTCACCACGACGACGCCACACAACCTGAACGTCGGGGACAGCGTCCTCATCGGCGCGGTTGACCCGCTGTTCAACGGGACTTTCACGGCTGCGGCAGGCACCTCGGGCAGCACCATCAACTACGTGCCGACGGCCCTTTCTTCCCCGCTGAACACCGTGGCGCTCGCCGGCGGTCTTGCCACGATCACCACCACTGTGGCGCACAACCTCCGGGTCGGCGACACCGTGGCGCTCGCAAACGTGCTGGCCAGCGCGCAGCTCTCGACTGTGTTCCAAGGCACATGGACGGTGGCGGGCACGCCGACCGCCACGAGCTTCACCTTCAGCCGCGCGAACTCCTCCGGGCTGGGCAGTGTGCAGATCACGACGAACCGCGTCACTTTCACCACGTCTGCAGCCCACCGCTTCGCAATCAGCAACCGGGTGGACACGTTTGGCGCGGGTCTCGCAGGCTTGCTGGGTGGCGAACTCCAGCGGATGCATTCCCCCATCGTGAGCCTGCCCTCGGCCACAAGTTTCACCATTGACCTGCCGCCCTACCTGACTGTCTCGGCCAAGGAGGTGACTGCCAACGTCGCGACCCTGACCACAGCCACGCCGCACGGTTTCATCGTTGGCGACCGGCTGTTGATCCGGACCGGCGACCCGGTGTTCGACGGGTTGGCGACGGTGACGGGTGTGGGGGCGAGCACCATTAGTTTCGCGCGCGTGACGCCGAATCTGGTGCAGACGCCCGCCGGCGGCACGATCACCCGCGGGCCTAGCGCAGTCGTGAGCACCAAGGCGCACGCGTTGAGCACCGCAACCCTCACCACCGCAGCGCCGCACGGCTTGTTGGTGGGACAGCGGATTTTGGTGAGCATCGGTGATCCTCTTTTCGACGGGGAACGGACGCTCACATCCGCCTCGGGCAGCACATTGAGCTATTCCACTGGAAGTCCGTCCACCGTCACCGTCGTGGCTGCCTCCGGCGCGGTCATCAGCACGGCCTTCGGGGCCACGGTGACGGCGAAGACGATCGCCAGCAACGTCGCCACCTTGACCACGGCGGCGAATCATAATTTCGCCGCGGGGCAGACGATCGTGGTGAGCATCGGAGATGCGGCGTTTGACGGCACGGTGACGCTCACCGGCGTTACCCTCACCTCGCTTTCCTACTCCCGCGTCGCGGCGGACACCACGGGCGCGGCGGCGGGCGGGGTCGCGTTTGACTCGCTAGGCGCTTCCGCCTTGGGGGGTGGCACCGCAAGCCTGACCACCGAGGCTGACGTGGTTGCCACGGCGGCCGGCGGCGCAGCGACTGTCACCGTGCTTGATGTGCCCAATGCTTCCACGCTTGGCTCGGGCACCACCGAGCTTTTCGCCATCGCCCCCGCTGCGTTGAACCCGAGCGCCACCGTTACGCTGAACACGTTTGCGGACACGGCGGCTGCGGCGACGGCCCAGGTGGTCACGGGGCTGGTGAACCGGCAGATCGTCACCAAGACGTTCGGCGCCAACAGCGTGACCTTGGACACGGCTGGCGCGCACGACCTCAACACCGGCAACACGGTCACCATCACCGGCGTGGATGATGTGGCCAACGGCACCTACACGGTCTCCAGCGTCCCGTCCCTTTCCTCGCTCTCGTTCGTGCGCGTGTTCACCAACAACGTCCTGCGCAAGGAGCTGCGCACCACCACCACGCTGCGCATCACCACAGACCGGGCGCACAACCTTGTGGCCGGCAACGCGGTGAGCATCACGGGCGTGGACTCCGTGTTCAACGTCGGGCCGTCCGTCGTCACGACGGTCCTGGCGTCGAACATCTTTGAGCTGACCCGCGCAGCGGTCGCCCCGGCGGCGATTGGCTACAACTACAGCGCGGGCGTGGTGACCTTCACTAACTCGGTGGCGCATGGGTTCAACATCGGTGACACGGTCACGCTCTCCGGCCTGACCCTCCCGGTTGGAGCCAACCCTTTCAACCGCTCATACACGGTTACTTCGATCCCAAGCACGACGCGTTTCACAGCCAGCTTCACTCCGTCCGCAGCGGTCGCCAGCCGCTCCCTTGCGGCGAACGTGGCGACGATCAACACCGTCGCCGCGCACGGGTTCAGGGCGGGGGACACGGTCGCAATCACTGGCGTGGACTCGCTTTTCAATGGAACCTACGTCATCACCACCACGCCCTCCACGACGTCGTTCACCTATGCGAAGACGAGCGGAAACTTCGCCCTTACCCCGTCTTTGCCTGCCGGCGTGGCTGCGCTGACCCTCGCGACTTCGGGAGTCCAGGCTGGCACTGCCACCCTCAACGCCGTGCCAGACACGGCGCTTGGCGCGGGCGGCGTGATGACCTTGAACACCGTGGCCACCACGGGTGCGGGCTCGGAGGGGTTGGTGACGCTGGATGTGGTCCCCACCACCACAGTTTCGCCGACCGGCATCGCGCGCGTGCCGGTGGGCAATCTCGTCCGCCTCAATGCCGATGGCTCGCTGGATGTGAACTTCACCAAGAATCTCGGCAC
>SXTU01000188.1 GCA_005791875.1 Verrucomicrobiales bacterium | reverse complement strand
GTGGAGGTGCCAGGGGTCCCCAGCCGCAGCCGAGTTCGAGGAGGTCTTGACCGTCGGCGAGATGGGCGCGCTCGGCGTAGAGCGCGAGCATCCGCTCCTCAGCCTCGGCGAGCGTGGTGACGCCGGCGGGCCAGAGCGCGCCGCTGTATTTCAGGCGCGGCCCGAGGCAGAGCTGGTAGAAGCGCGTGGGCACCTCGTAGTGCTGCTCGTTCGCCGCCGCCGTCTCGATGGCGATGGGCGAGCGCCGCAGCTCCTCGATGAGCGACTGCAAGTGCGCCCGCTGCGCTTCGGCACTGCCCTTGTCCTCCTCGCGCAACCGCTGCGCCAGCAGGCGGCGGATGCCGAAGCGCAGGAGCGAGTCGGGAAGGAAATTTCGTTCGAGGAGGGAGTCAATCATGGGAGGGGAAAACCACTAATGGACACGACTGGACACTAATGCGGAAAGGACTTCGGATTCGTGTTTATTGATGTCCATTCGTGGTTGTCTTCTTGAACCATGGCACGAAGGCGCTGGTGGTGCGTTGGTAGGCGCGGTAGGCGTCGCCCTTGGATTTTAGGGACAGCTCCTCGGTCATGGGGATGCCGGTGACGTTGAGGAGGAAGTGCAGCATCAGCGCGGGCGCGACGAGGCCTAGCCAACCCCACGGCGAGCCCAGCGCGAAGACGGCGTAGCCTACCCACACGAGCCACTCGAAGAAGTAGTTTGGGTGCCGCGAGTAATTCCACAGGCCGGTTTGGCAGGCCTTGCCCTTGTTTGCCGGGTCCGCGCGGAAACGGGCGAGCTGGCGATCGGCGAGGGATTCGCCCAAGAGGCCGGCGAGCCAAAGAAGCGACCCGACGAAGCCAGTCAAACCGAGTCCGAAGTAATCCTCAGCGCCGGTCGAGTCGAGATGGATAAGAAAGATGGGTAGCGACAGCACGATCTGAAGCGCCCCTTGCAGCTGGAAGAAACCGAACATCTTGCGGTCCGTGGCCGCGCCCCAATCTGCTCGTAGCTTCGCATAGCGAACGTCTTCGTGGGGGTGGTGCGAGCGAACACGCACCAAAAGATGTGTGCCAAGCCGCAAGCTCCAGATGAGCACCAATGCGGTGACACTCACCCATCTAATCATCGCGTGACTGCCGACAGCCAGAGGTGGGGTCACCAAGAGTGCGATGACGGCGAGCGGACCAAAGCCGAGGGACCACACTATGTCTACGATGCCATTGTTTCGCAGCTTGCGCGCGATGAGCCAGGTGACGGTCATCTCGCTGATGACAAACACGAGTGCTGCGGCGAGCAGGGTAAGCGTCGGAGTCATGAGGGTTGGAGCACTTTCCGCCGCCGCAGCAAGTCTTCCATCGTCGCGTTCGTCGGCAGGCGGAAGAGTTCGCGGAGGAGGTAAATTGCCATCGCGATGTTGCCGAGCAGGAGGATGGCGAGAAGCCAGAGAACGCGGGCGAGGTTCGAGGTCTCCTTGTAGGCGAGCCAAACGTAGAAGGTCAGGAACGCGAAGTAGGTGTCAAACAGCGTGGCGATGAACCACGGATGCGTGGCGACGGCGCGCGGAGTTTCCCAGAGGGGGACTTGCAGGCTGGCCCACGTCGTGACGGCGAGCATGGCGACAAGGACGAAGGCGGCGGCGAGGCGTAGAGGTAGCATGGCGGAGGGGGGGGCGACAGAGTGATGGAGTGATGGTGAGTGGTTCAGATATGACTCCAGCACTCCACCACCCCATTGCTCCGTTTACATCAGTGTGCGGTTGTTTGGGCGCGTATAGACCGCCTGCACCACGCTGATATTGCGCTGGGCAAAGGCCGCTTCGCAGTAGCTGAGGTAGTAGTTCCATTTGCGGATGAAGTGGTCGTCGAAGCGCAGCTTGCGTAGCTCGGGATGATGCGCGTTGAAGCGCGCGCGCCACTCGCGCAGCGTGCGGACGTAGTGGTGGCCCATGTCGTGCAGGTTGTGCAGGTGGAGGCTGGTGCCCTGCTGGAGCGACTGCGTGACGCGGCCCACGGACATGAGCAGCGAGCCGGGGAAGATGTGCTTTTGAATCCAGTCCACGCCCTTACGGAACTGCTCGTAACGGCAGTCGGGGCTGGTGATGTATTGCAGGGCGAGCAGTCCATCGTGCTTGAGCAGGCGCGCGCATTGGGCGAAGTAGCCGTCCACGTAGCGCTCGCCGACGGCTTCCAGCATCTCGATGGAGACGACTTTGTCGAACTGCCCCGTGGTGTGGCGGTAGTCCTGCAGACGCACTTCGACGCGGTTGGCGACGCCGACGCGGGCGAAGCGGTCTTGGCAGTAAGCGAGCTGTGCCTCGGAAATGGTCAGGGTGGTGACGCGGCAGCCGTAGTTCTTGGCTGCATGACAGGCCATACCGCCCCAGCCGGAGCCGATTTCCAGCAAGTGGTCGGTGGGCTTGAGGCGAAGGCTGCGACACAACGCGTCATACTTCGCGGTCTGCGCTTGTTCGAGCGTCAGCTCGGGCGAGACGAAGAGGCCGCACGAGTAAGTCATCGAGGGGTCGAGCCAGAGGCGGTAGAAATCGTTCCCGAGGTCGTAGTGCTCGGCAATGTTGCGGCGGCTGACCTTCACGGAGTTCGGGCGGAGGAGATGCTTCACGCGGTTCGCGCCGCGCAGGAGATTGAGCGCAAGCGGGCTGCGCTGGGAGCCGGACATGCCGGGGGCGTGCTCGACGTTTTCGATGAACCACGTCAGCACGGCGGGCAAATCATCCGTGTCCCAATCTCCGTCCACGAAGGTCTCCCCGAAGCCGATGTCGCCGTAGAGGACGCAGCGCTTGAAGAAGCTGGGGCGCACGATGCGGAGCCGGGCGGTGGGTTGCGGTGCGTTGCCGAACCGGCGGGTGGAACCATCCGGCAGCGTGGCCTCAAGGCACCCCAGCGGCATCTTGGCGAGGGCCTTCTCAATGGCGAGTTGGTAAAACCCTCCACGGGCAGCGGGCTTGGTGCGAGGCGAGGGTAGGTGAATCCGAGTGGCAGTGCTCATGCAAGCAAACGAATGCTAGCGCGAAGCCGACAAAGCGCAAACGGAGAGAAATTCCGGCCAATGAGCGTCACCTGAAAAAAAGGGTGCTGGGGCAGCTGATTCAAACTTCCGGTGGGGCTCCTTTTTCCAAGGAGACGTGCGGGTTGAAGACGCCTTGTTGGAGGTGCGGGTTGGCGGCCTTGCGGTGCCAGGGGACGTTTTTCCACCACAGCTTCAGCGCGTGCCAGTGGATGAGCGTGATGACGCGCAGGGTGACGAGCGGATATTTAAGCGTGAGGCGCGCGAGGTTCGCGTCGGTGAGGGGGACGCGGCGGCCGGTGAGGGCGGTGAGGAGCACGGGGTGGTCGCCTTCGCGGTCGTCAATGTGAATGTCGAGCTGCTCGCCGGGAACGCGGAGCTTGAAATCGAAAGCGAGGTCGAGCGCGGAGAAGGGGGAGACGTAGAAGTGCTTCGGCACGACGCGGCGGAAAAAGCCGTCCGACGCGAGGTCTTCGGGGCGGAGGAGGAATGGCTTTTGTTCGCCGAACGTGTTGCCGACCTCGGCGACGGCGCAGAGCGGGCGGTCTTGGGCGTCGAGGCAGAAGTAGAACGAGACGGGGTTGAAGACGTAGCCGAGGACGCGGCAGTGGGTGAGGAGGAGAACGCGGGTGTCGGCGGGGAGCGGGAGACCTTGGGAGGCGATCCAAGCGAGCAGACTGGCTTTTGCGGAAACGGTAGGGCGCGTCTGTCCCAGCTCGCCGTCTTCGGAGGTCGCAGAACGGCGCGCTGAGGACAGACGCGCCCTACCAGCGGCGGGTGATTCGTGCGCGGTGGTTTGTGCGAGGCCTGGCCCCTCACCTCGGCCCTCTCCACCGGTGGGGGCGAGGGGGGAGCGCGTCGCGTTCGGCAGATGATCTCGGTCGTTGAAGCGGTAGAGGGCGGGGCGGTTGCGGTGGAAGAGGCGGAAGCGGGCAGAAAGCGTGTCGAGTTCGTCGAGGTCGAGGCAGAACTGGAAGATGCGGTAGCGGAAGTGGTGCTCCTTGGGCGCGAGCCGATGGTGCATCACGGAGCAGTCGTAGAGGCAGGAGCAGAGCGCACCCGTAGCGGCGGTCTGTGACCGCCGCTCGGCGTCGTTCGGACGGCGGTCACAGACCGCCGCTACAGGTGGGGCGCTCATTCCCAAATCTTTGCGCCACTCACCGCCCGGCTGCAATCCAGCGCGGAGGCGAAGGCGTCTTCGTGAAAGCCATTCTTAAAATAGCTGCCGGCGAAGAAGACGCGGTTGGCGGGGCGCGTGTTGAGCGAGGGGAGTTCGGCCTGCGCCTGCGTGGCGGCGAGGTTGAAGAGCGGGTGGTGATACTCGATGCGGCGCAGGATTTTGTCGGGCGCGATTTGCTCCGCGCCGTTAATGGAGACGAAGTAGTTCACACGGTCGGAGACGCCTTGCAACGAGTTCATCCAGTAGATGGTGGAGGGGACTTCGCGGCCGGTGGCGTCGCGCTCGACCCGATAATTCCACGAAGCCCACGCGAGGCGCGTGCGGGGCATCACGGCCTCGTCGGTGTGGACGGTGGCGAGGTTCGGCTGGTAGCGGAACGCGCCGAGCAGGCGGCGCTCGGTGGCGTCGGCCTCGGTGAGGAGGGCGAGGGATTGGTCGGCGTGCGCGGCGAGGATGACGCGGTCGAAGTGCTCGGTGCGGCCGGCGTCGGTGGTGACGGCTACGGCGTCGGCGGCGCGACGGATGGCGGTGACCTTGGCGTTCAGGTGGACGCGGTTTTGCGCGCGCAGCGGGGCGAGGAGTTTGTCCACGTAGTGCTTCGCTCCGCCGTCCACGGTGAGCCACGGGTGCTGCGTGTGCAGGCCGAGGAAGCCGTGGTTGTGGAAGAAGCGCAGCAGCGTGACGGCAGGGAACTCCAGCATCAGCTCGGGCGGCGTGCTCCAGACCGCGCCGCTCATGGGCACGAGGTAGAGGCGAAGGAAGTCGTCGCCATAGCCGCGCGCGCGGACGTAATCGGCCACGGTCATGGCGGCGAACGCGGGGTCGGTGAGCGCGGCGATGGCCTCGGCGTTGAAGCGGTTGACTTGCCGGAGCATGCGCCAGAAGCGCGGACGGAGAAGGTTGCGGCGCTGGGCGAAGAGGTGGTTCACGCTGCTGCCGCTGAACTCGATGCCGCTGGGCCGGTGCTGGACGCTGAAAGACATCTGGGTCGGCTTCACGCGCACGCCCAACTCGCGGAAGAGATGGGTGAGGTGGGGGTAGGTGACCTCGTTATAGACCATGAAGCCGGTGTCGAAGGCGACGTGGCTGGAGCCTTCGGGGACGGCGATGGTGTTGGTGTGGCCACCGGGGTAATCCGCTTGCTCGAAGAGCGTGAGGTCGAAGCGCGACTGGAGAAAGTGCGCGCAGCCGAGGCCGGCGATGCCGGTGCCGATGATGGCGAGGCGCTGCACGGGCAGGGGCATTACGCTTGGGCAGCAGTTTTGCTTCGACCTTCCTCAAGCACCTCCACCGGCACGGGGCGCAAATTCCAAATCAACCCGATCCACGAGAGCGCCTTGAGGCCGTAGTAGGTGAGGTCAATTTCCCACCAGTAGAAGCCTTGGCGCGTGGAGTGCATGTAGTGGTGGTGGTTGTTGTGCCAGCCTTCGCCGAGAGTGAGCAGCGCCAGCAGGAGGCTGTTGCGGCTGGTGTCGCTGGTCGCGTAGCGCTGGCGGCCAAAGACGTGCGCGAGGGAGTTGATGAAGCAGGTGCAGTGGAAGAGAACCACCGTGCTGATGAAGCCCCAGATGAGGAGTTGTCCGCCGGAGGTGCCGAGGGCCGGATGCGCGCGCTCTAGCCAAGCGCCCACGCCGTAGAGCGTCGCGCCGAGGAGCAGCGGGACAAGGGCGTCGAAGCGGTTGAGAAAGACGAGTTCAGGATACTTGGCGAGGTCTTTGACGCGGCTGTAGTCGGTGGGGAAGTTGCGCGCGTTGGTGATCCAGCCCATGTGCGCCCACCAGAAGCCGTGCTGCCGGGGCGAGTGCGTGTCCGCCTCCTCGTCCGAGTGCTGGTGGTGGTGCCGGTGGTGCGCCGCCCACCAGAGCGGGCCGCGCTGGATGGCCGAGGAGCCGAGCGCTGCGAACAGGAACTGCACGAACCGCGAGGTTTGGAAACTGCGATGAGAAAAGTAGCGATGGTAAAAGCCGGTGATGGCGAACATCCGGGCCCAGTAGAGAGCAACGGCCACCGTCACCGCCGTCCAGCTCCAGCCGACCCACAGGACGCCCAAGCAGATGGCGTGCAGGAACACGAAGGCGAAGCTTCGGCCCAAGTCCACTTTGTCAGGCTTGGCCCGAGCAGTCGCGAGGCTGTCGCTTCGGTAATCGGAGTCGAACCATTGTGCTATTGCAGCCAGGGAGAATCGGAGAAATCTCATTTCTTGTTCACTTAAGCAAAACAGACTGACGCCAACTGGTCAAACTGGCGATTCATTTTTTCTGGCCGTCATGCTGACAATGAGGATGTGCAACTGTTGGTCTATCTCGGCGTCAAGAATCTGCTGGCACCGCCTCACTTGATAGCTCCTAAATTACCCGGCACTTCAAAGTTCTGTAAGCCACCTCGTGCGAAGCAGTGTGCAAATCCTCACGGCACCTCGGTGCGCTGCACCCGTCTTGGTCTGTTTTACCCCGACGGGGATTGCATGTGATAGGGAAGCGATACCGATCTTGAAAACCGACATCACGGTATTGGTTGGGGGTTGAAGCGGCTGGTAGTCTGCACAGTCAGCAATACAGATGTCCCGGCCCCAACTCGCTGTCGTCCTGATGTTGCTCGCGCTTCTCGTCGCGACCGGACGCACCGCGTGGGCTGCCGCTCGAGATTTCGCCATCACCGCCACCGACCGCGCGCACTGGGCGTTTCAACCCGTGAAGCGGCCGCCCGTGCCAGTGATTAGTAAGGAAGTGATTAGTAATCAGTCAGCCGGCGGCCGAACCAATCACTCTTCCCTCGACGCCTTCCTGCTCGCGAAGCTCCACGCCGCTGGCCTGACCTTCTCGCCGCCCGCCACGAAGGAAACGCAGTTGCGGCGTCTGTCGCTGGACTTGATTGGCCTGCCGCCGTCGCTCGTGGAACTCGACGCCTTCCTCGCTGATACTTCGCCCGATGCATGGGCGAAGGTCGTGGACCGGCTGCTCGCGTCGCCGCACTACGGCGAGCGCTGGGGCCGGCACTGGCTTGACCTCGCGCGCTACGCGGACACGGAGGGCTTCGAGCACGACGTGACGCGCCCGAACGCGTGGCGCTACCGCGACTACGTGGTGCGCTCGCTTAACGCGGACAAGCCTTACGACCGCTTCGTGCGCGAGCAAATCGCCGGCGACGAGCTGTGGCCCGCCGACCGCGACGCGCTCATCGCCACGGGCTTCAACCTCATCGGCCCAGACATGACGGATAGCTCGGACCAAATCCAGCGCCGTCTAAACACGCTCAACGACATGACGGACGCGACGGCGTCGGTCTTCCTCGGCCAGACGATGGGCTGCGCGCGGTGCCACGACCACAAGTTCGAGCCGATTGCGCAGCGGGATTACTTCGCGCTGCAGGCGTTCTTCATGCCCGCCGCGTTCAAGCGCGAGACGCTGGTGCCGACGCTGGAGGAACGTGCGGCACACGAGCGGGCTTTGAAGGAATACGAGTCGCGGCCCGCCGTGCGCGAACTCGCCGCGCTCGAAACGCCGTATCGCGAGAAGCTGCGCGCCGCGAAGCTGGCCAAGCAACCGCCCGAAGTCCGCGAGGCGCACAATACGCCGCCGGACCAACGCACGGCCGCGCAGGCGAATCTCGCGTTCGAGTCCGCTGCCGCCGTCGTCGTGACAGAGAAGGCACTGCTGGCCGCCTTGAGCGGAGCGGACAAGGAGCGCCGACGGGAGCTGGCGGACGCGGCGAAGCGGTTCACCGCGCCCGCGCCGCTGCCGGCGGCATTGACGCTGGCGACGAGCAACACGGTTCCGGCCTCCGCGCACTTGCTAAATCGCGGCGATTACAACCAGCCGCGCGACTTGGTGCCGGCGGGATTTCCGTCGGTGTTGGCCGCGTTCAAGACGAAGCCTGACTCGGCCTCCAGCCCCCGCGCGCAGCTCGCCAACTGGATTGCCAGCCCGGAGAATCCGCTCACCGCGCGCATCATCGTGAACCGCGTCTGGCAGCACCACTTCGGTCGCGGCCTTGTGGCAACGCCGAGCGAGTTCGGCAAGCACGGCGCGAAGCCGTCGCACCCAGAGCTGCTCGACTGGCTGGCGAGCGAGTTCGTCGCGGGCGGGTGGAGCTTGAAGAAGCTGCACCGCCTGATGGTAATGAGCGAGGCGTATCGCCTATCCTCCGTAGCAGCCGACGTGAGGAGGCTCCATTCAAACACGCAACCCGCAACACGCAGCACGGAGACGAGTCAGAGCCTCCTCACGTCGGCTGCTACCGCGGAGAAGGTTGACCCCGAGAACCGACTGCTCTGGCGCATGAACCGCCTGCGCCTCGAAGGCGAGCTCATCCGCGACAGCTTGCTCGCCGTGAGCGGGCGGCTGAATGCGAAGGTCGGCGGGCCGGGAGTTTTCCCGCCGATTCCTGCCGATGCTCTCAAAGGCTCGAAGGGTTGGAACACGTCGGCGGACGCGAGAGAGCACGAGCGGCGCAGCCTCTACATCTTCGCCAAGCGCAACCTGCGCTTCCCTTTCCTCGAAGTCTTTGATGCGCCGGACAGCAACCTGACCTGCCCGGAACGCGGCCGCAGCACGACTGCGCCACAGTCACTCACGCTGCTCAACGCGGACGAGGTGCTCACCGCCAGCCGCGCAGTAACGGCGCGCTTGGAGCGCGACGCGAAAGAGCCGCGCGAGCGCGTGGCCCTGGCTTACCGGCTCATCCTCAACCGACCGCCGACCGACCGCGAACACGCCGTTGCCGCGCAGTTCCTCGCGCAGTCGCCGCTGACCGAGTTCTGCCGGGCGCTGTTCAACCTGAACGAGTTTGTGTATGCCTACTGACATGACAGCGCCTTGCCCAGGCCCCAGCGCGGCGGTTGCGCGGATGACTTCGCGTCGCCGGTTTCTGGAACGCGCGGGCGGCGGCTTTGGGATGACCGCGCTGGCGTCGCTTCTGAAGCAAGACTCCTTGCTCGCGGACGCCGTCACGCACCACGCAGCACCACGCACGACGAATCCGCTCGCGCCACAGACCACGCACTTCGCGCCGCGCGCCAAGCGCGTCATCTTCCTCTTCATGTCCGGCGGGCCGAGTCATGTGGACTTGTGGGAGCCGAAGCCGGAGCTGGTGCGGCTGGCGGGTCAGCCGATTCCCGAGTCGTTCGGCAGCTTCAAGACGCGGCGCAACGTGGCGAAGAACAAGTTGCTGCCGTCGCTGCGGACTTATCGCGCGCACGGGCAGTGCGGGATGGAAATCTCCGACTGGCTGCCACACATCGCGTCGTGCGCGGATGACATCTGCCTGCTGCGCGGCTGCCACGGCGACAGCGTCACGCACCCGGAGTCGGTTTATATGATGAACACCGGCTCGATTCTCATGGGCAAGCCCAGCCTCGGCGCGTGGGCGGCTTACGGGCTGGGCACGGAGAACCAGAACATGCCGGCCTTCGTCGTGATGCCGGACCCAGCGGGCTGGGTGAAGGGCGGCGCGCCCGCGTGGGGCAACGGTTTTTTGCCAGCGGCTTATCAAGGCACGGTGTTGCGCGGCGGGGCGTCGCCGATTCTGCACTTGAACACGCCCGACGGCATCAGCGCGCAACAACAACAGGCGACGGTAGGTCTCATCAACCAGTTGAATCGCGAAGGCCTCGCGCCGAGCGAGCAGGACTCCGAGCTGGCCGCGCGCATCTCGGCTTACGAACTTGCGTTCCGCATGCAGAGCCACGCGCACGAGGTCGTGAACGTGGGCGGCGAGAGCGCGGCGACGCGCAAGCTCTACGGGCTGGACAAGCCGATGACCGCCGAGTTTGGCCTGCGCTGTCTGCTCGCGCGGCGAATGGTGGAACGCGGCGTGCGATTCGTGCAGGTCTATTGCGGTGACACAAACGGCTGGGACGGCCACTCGCGGATGGACGAGAACCATTCGCGCTTGTCCGCGCAGAGTGATTTGCCAGTCGCGGGTTTGCTGAAGGATTTGAAGTCGCGCGGGATGCTGGACGACACGCTGGTGGTGTGGGGCGGCGAGTTCGGCCGGATGCCGATGAGCGAAGGCCCGGACGGTCGCGACCACAACCCGCATGGCTTCGCGATGTGGCTGGCGGGCGGTGGCGCGAAGGGCGGCACGGTCATCGGCGCGACGGACGACGTGGGCCTGCGCGCGGCGGTGGACAAGACACACGTCCACGATGTCCACGCGACCATGCTGCATCTGATGGGCTTCGACCACGAGCGGCTGACCTTCAAGCACGGCGGGCGCGAGGAGCGGTTGACGGACGTGGCGGGAAACGTGATTGCGCGGGCGCTGGCTTGAGCCGCGAAGCGGGTCACATCCTCGAAGCACCGACGGCCTTGAGCGTGTCGGCGAGGAGGAACGCGAGCTTGTAGCCCAGCGCAACGGCGGCCACGAGCATCATGCCGCCGGCTCCGCGGGACATGGTCAACATGGTCTGGTCCGAGAGATGGCGGTGACCAACGGACACGACGTAGCTCAGGAGCGTGAACCACACCAGCCCGCCCGCCGCCACGCCGCCGATGCACAGGGCTTTGCTCGTCCAGTTCGGGTCCACCCATTCGTGCGAGAGGAACGTGGCGGAGAGCGCGACCCAGAGGAGGAGCACGCCGGGGTTGCCCAGCGTGCGGACGAAGCCGGTCATGAAGGCCGTGTGAGGATGCAGGCGTTCCTCGATGCGCTCGGCGCTGCGGGAGGTGGTCTTCACTTCCTTCGCGAAAAGGTATTTCACACCGAGGTAGGCCATGAGCGCGAAGCTCGCGAGCTGGAGGGTGGCGCGCGCGATGTTTGTGGTGAACAGCTCGGAGAAGCCGGCGAAGCCGAGGGCGCAGTAGATGGCCTCCATCAGCACCGAGCCGGCCCCGATGAAGACGGCCCAGCGGAATCCGCGCTCGGCACCTTCGTGGATGATGGTGACGTTGATGGGGCCGACCGGGATTGAGACGAGGAACCCGCTGATGAGGCCGGTCAGGAATGCTTCGAGCAGCGGGAAGTTTTGCAGCATGGCTCAGGCAGCGGGCTTGGTGGGCGGCTCGTCGTCCTCCTCGTCGTCCTCCTCGATGTCATGCCGCATCTGGCGCGAGATCAGGGGCCGGACGAAGCCGTAAACGAGGTAGGCCGTGAAGACCAGCGGGGCGACGACGGGGAGGAGTTTCTCAAAAAGCAGGATGAACGTGGCGAGCACCACGAGGATGATCAGCATCTTGTGAAACGGCTTGGTCGCCCGCCAGTTCAGCTTTTTGAAGGACGGGTATTTCACCTCGCTGACCATCAGGTAGGAGAGGAACAGCAGCAGCACGGGGAGCACGTAGCGCCAGGTGCCGACGGCGAATTCCTTGCCCTCCCACCAGATGAGAAACAGCGTGAGCGACGCCACCATGCCCGCCGCAGCCGGGATGGGCACGCCGGTGAACTCGCCGGACTTGTTCTGGTGCGACTGCGGCATCGTCGCCAAGCAGTTGAACCGCGCGAGCCGGAACGCGCCGCAGATGAGGTAGATCGCCGCGATGAGCCAGCCCAGCTCCGGCACGTCCTGGAAAACATCCTTGAGCACGACCCGATACACGAGGAACGCCGGCGCGACGCCGAACGACACCACGTCGGCCAGCGAGTCGAACTCGCGCCCGAACGGGCTTTCCTTGCCGACCATCCGGGCCACGCGTCCGTCCAGCAGGTCGAAGATGCACGCCAGCAGGATGAGGAGAAGCGCCGCGCGGATGTTGGGGTATGTCGGGTCAACCACCGGACTGAGCTTGGCCTCGACAATCTTCGTGATGGCCAGAAAGCCACAGAAGAGGTTGCCCGCCGTCATCAGGTTGGGCAGGAAATAGATCCTCAGCTTCGCGTCGTCATCGGAGCCGTTTGCGTCGGGAGATGTCCGTGGTGCCTCCATGAAAAGCGAACCTGGGTTCAGAATTCAGCGTGCTGCACGGCTGGAATGTTAGACACGAGCCTTCACTTGGGAAGCGAAACCTTTCCGCTCGATGTGCGACGGCCTCATTTCCTTCGCAGCCAGAAAACTGCGGCGAGCACTCCGGCGACTGCGAAGCTGCCGGCCAGCAGGAGACTGTCTGACAACGGTTGAACGGAGGCAGACGTCGTGGCGGCTTTGTCGGGACTGCCGGTGATGGTCACGGTCTCCGGAGCCAGCTCCGCCAGCGGGGGGAGTGTCGGCAGGCCGCGATCAACGCCGAGCTGCGCCTTCACCAGGCGGCTCCAGTCCGCCGCGAGCAGCAGGTCCACCCCGGGATTCAGCTCCTTGACCTGACACGAACACTTCCCGATGAGGAAGGTGGCCGCCTCATCGAGCGTCTCGTGACGGATGCCCTTGCCGGCCAGCGCATACAGCGCGCGGCCCTGACCGAAGATGGGGAAGAGGAGCGGTTCCTTGAGCTCGTGCAAATCCGGCTCGGTGCCCAGCAGCATTTTGACAAAGGTCGCCTCCGCCGGATCGCTGCGGGACACGCGCACCGCGGAAAACGCGAGCTTCAATCCGCCTTCCGGCACCGAGACAAGTCCGGCGGCGATGTCCTGCGCTTCGATGGTCGGCAGCTTCAGCACGCCGGCGAGGTATGACAGCCGCGTCTCGACCAGCTTCGCGGTCTCGTCATCGCGTTTCGCGTCACCGATCTCCAGCAGCACCCAGACCGCGCTGTCGCCCTGGCCGAGGCGGCGGGTGATTTCCTTGCGGGCTGCGGAGACGAGCAGTTGGTTCACGGTCTCCTCGGTGAGCGGTCCCGAGACGACGTGATCCGGCCGGCGCGCTGCCAGCGGATAACGCACGACCAGCCACGGCAAGGTCTCAGTGCCCAACTGCCGCCAGAGCTCCAGCGCCTCGGGCGCGGGACTCTGAGCGAGGTCAACGGTCTCCAGGGAAACATTCGCGTGCAGTCGCCCTGCCAAACCATCGCGGCTGAGATCAAGCGCGAGCACTTGGTGCGACTGCGTGAGCGGGCCGCGATGAAACACCGTCGCCTGATAGGAATCCGGCGGCCACTTCTCCAGCGCGTATCGGAACACCGGCACCGAGCACGCGAACAGCGGGCCGGCTAAAAAAATTACAGCCAGCGCGACAAGCCAGAGCAGCGAGGTCGCCGGTAGCGCAGGCTTGTAGCCTGCTGCTTCGCGGGTTTTTAACCCGCAGCAGCCGCGAATTCTTCCGAACCGTTTGGAGCAAAGGACGACCCGCCGGCTGCAAGCTCGGCGAAACAGCAGACTACAAGTCTGCGCTACCGCGCGTGGCACCTCGACTGCCGATTGCCGCCTCGTTCTGCGCGTGGGATAGGAAGTGCTGGGCATGGGAGATCGCGTTGGTGTCAGAGCCGGCCGGGCACGCGGGCGGGAGCGGGCAACGTGTCCATCGTCAGCCCGGTGCGGACGATCTCCATCCCGTTCAGCAACGTCTGGCCCGCGTGCGCGTCGAGCTTCACGGTGAGCGTGCCGTCGCTCACGGCGACTTGGGAAATGGTCTTGGTCAGCACGCGCATCGCGCCGCCGGACTCGGCGAGCACGTCGAGATTCTCCAACGCGACTTGGTTCTGGAGCCGCACGGTGAACTTCCGCCCGCCGCGCTTCATCGCCGCCTCCGGCTCGGCGAAAGTGAGCCGCACCGTGTAAGTGCCGGCTTTCAACCCCGCCACACTCACGCTCTGCAAGCCCTTCACGCCCGAGGCCCCGACCCACGGCCAGCCTTCGCCGCCTTCGATCCACACCGAGTGGCGATAGTAAAACTCCGGCACCGCTGGCTCGGTGCGGACTTCCACTTTCGGCGAGGGACCGCCCACGGCGGGATAGCCGAGCCACAACGTCCCATCGTCGGTCTTGCGGTCGCCGGGCGCGCCGAAGTTGATGCCCAAGCGCTCGATTTTTCCGGCCAGTGCGTTCGAGGGTGTTGCGCCCCACGCGGCCCATTGCTCGAAAGTCGGTGGCAGGCTCACAAGCGAGAGCGCCACTGGCAGCGGGTAGCTGCAACTGCATCCCTCGAAGAAGTAAGGCACGTTCAGCACGCCGTTCGCCGGGATGACGCTGCTTGTGCAGCCCGAGCGCGGGCCGCTCACGTGGATGGTGCCGCTGTCGAGCCGCTTGTCATAAAACGCCGCCGTGCCCGAGCGCATCGTGTAGAGATGGCCGTAGTCGAAACCGCCGTCGCAGCCGTAGCTCTTCGGGAACGCGCGCGCCTCGTAGTCGCCGGTGAGCGGATTCACACGCGTGCCAGCCACAGGCGCGCCGGGCTTCCAGTCGTCCTTCTGCGTCGGCGGGCGATACTGGCTTTGCTGGACCTTCTCGCGGTCTACCTGCGAATGACTCCGGCGCAGCTCCGTCGCCTCCGTCGCCTCGAGCACTCGTCCTGTGTAAACGTCACTGAACACCGCCGGCTGGAGTTTGTAATCCTGTTTGCCCTTGCGGTTCGCGATGTCGAGCCAGTCCTTGTCCACGCTGACCATGACGCCGTCCACGAACTTGGGCTGCGGCGAGCGCTTGAAGTGGCCGAGCGTGTCATCGAACCACAGCACGCCAAAGGGAGCCTTTACCAGCTCGTCGGGACTGGTTTGAAATTCGCCCTTGTAGTTCGTGCTGCCGGCAAGTGCGCCCTCGCGCGTGATGGCGACCACTCCATTCGCAAGTTGCTTCACGCTCGCCTGCGGCAACTGCGCGAAATCGGCGATGCGCGTCCAAGACTCCGGCCCGACGAGCCGTCCGCCGTAAGGCCGCAGCCAAGAGTAAATCTGTTTCAACGACGCGGGGTCCGGCAACGCCGCGTCGGGCGCGACCACGATGAGGTTTGCGAAGTAAGGCGGCAGCCCTGATGCAGTCGGCGCGACCTGACGCAACGCGACGCGCTCGCCGTAGAGCCGGGCTTTGGCGAGCCTTGTCCGCGCGGCGGCGATGCCCGCGCTGCTGTCGGAGAGAGCAAGAATCTTGAACTGGCTTTGGTTCGCGAGTGCTTCGAGAAAGCCCGGTTCGCCCAAGCCCAGCCCGAGCGCATAACCGTGGTCGGTGCCGGCGGCGGCGAGGAGTTTGCTCACCGTAAGCTGGACACTTTTGTCCAAGGGTGCGGGGGAATCTTTTGGCGAAGGGGACAGGAGTGTCCCCTTTACAGGCGCTGCGGCGAGTGCGGTGAGCCGGCCTTCCTCGGTGACGACGAATACTTTCGCATCTGCTGCGAGGACGCTGTGAACCTTGCCGGTCACGCCGGGCCACGGTCCGTCGAAGCTCCATTCCTTGCTGGCCGCTCGGAAGCTGCGGCGCACGCCGGCTGTGCCCTCGGCGCGCGGCTTGTCCTCGTGGCGCACGGCGTTGACCTCTTTGTCGAAGAGCAGGCCGAGCCGCTTCTGCCGCTGCGTTTCCTTCTCGTCCGGCGTGGAGGCGAACCAGCCGCCGGGCAGCCGGCCCGCCGCTGGCAGCGCGAAATCTTTCAACGCCCCCGTCGCCAAATCAAAGCGCGCCGGATACGCCGAACTGCACGGCACGACGAGGTCCGCGCCGTCCACGAGGAGGTAGCCCTGCGGAGCCACCCCGCCGAAGGCCTCCGCCTGATGCGGGTGGACGCCATAGATGTAACTCGTGCGGTCGTTGAGCCAGACCTCGCGCCCGGTCGCCGCGTCGAGACAGTAGATGAACACGCCTTCGAGCGGCCAGACTCCAGCGGCGAAATACACACGGCCCGCGTGCAGCACCGGCCCGCCGCGAATCGGCCACACGGAGATGAGCCGGCCGTTGCCGAGAAGCTGCCGGTCATTGGGCACCGCGCGCTTCTGCCAGAGCAACTCGCCCTTGTCGGCGGAGACGCAGCGGAGAATGCCATCGTCCGAGCCGAAGATGACTCGCCCATCACTCGCCACCGGCGCGAACCGCACCGGGCCGTCAGCAAATACCTTCCACAACTCCGCGCCCGTGTCCGTGGCGAAGGCGGTGACGCTGTCATCGCGCGACGAGGCGACGAAGAGCCGCTGGCCGAGCACCACGGGCTCGTAGCCCTTGTCGAATTGCAGCCGCACATCGCGGAAGGCGGGTTTCAGCGCGCCCAACTCGCGGCTCCAGAGGACGGACAACTTCTCCGGCAGCGCGGGTGCGACCGAGGCAGTGCGGCCCGAGTTGGCCCGCCACATCGGCCAGTCATTTGCCGAAAGCGGAAAAGCCGCCAGCAAGAGAGTTGCGCCGAGAGCGCAAGCGAACAGACGGCTCGTGTCAGTGTCTGGTTTGTGGCGGCGGATTTGGAACCAAGCGCCACGCCGCGCGCCTTCTCCCTTCGCGGAGCGAGGGGAGAAGGTGGCCGAAGGCCGGATGAGGGGTGCGGCCGCCAACGTCGACGCATGCAACCCCTCACCCCGGCCCTCTCCCCTCATCCGATGAAGGGAGAGGGAGTCAGAGAAGGCCGAAGCTACATCGCGATTCTCTCGACCGTGTCTTGGAAAAGCCGTCACAGCACAATCCTCAGCCCTTGATCTCGAAGATCGCCTCGACCTCGACGACCGCGCCAGTGGGCAACTGCGCGAAGCCCAGCGCGCTGCGGGCGTGGTAGCCGTCGCCGTCCTTGCCGAAGATCGTGTGCAGCAGGTCCGACGCGCCGTTGATGACGAGGTGCTGGTCGGTGAACTCCAAAGTGGAGTTCACGCAGCCGAGCACTTTGATCACGCGCAGACCATCGAGCGTGCCGTGCGTCTGCCAGACGGAGCACAGGATTTTCTCCGCGCAGTTCCTCGCGGCGGCGTAGCCCTGCTCGACGGTGAAGCCCGCGCCGAGCTTGCCCTTGGCATCGCTGACGTGGCCGGAGGAGAGGAGCTGATTGCCGCTGCGGATGCAGAGGTTCAAATACCCAGGGGCGATCTTCTCGAACTTGATGCCGAGGCTCTCGGCGGTTTGTTGGGGAGTCATGGTGTTATGTGCTTCGCGCACCACATGGTGCGCGGCAAAGAGCGTGCCTTGGTTGACGCCGAGGGGTCTACGGCATTCGCACAGCCTTCCGACCCCGCCTCCTTCACCTCTTCGTGTAAGGCCGCAGCACATTCCCCGCGACGCGCAGCGCATCCTGCCGGCCCGCGAGCGTCGGGTCTTCCACCTCGATGCACACGGGGCCGCGATAGCGCTTCGCCATCAGCGCGCCCATGAACTTGCCCCAGTCCAGCTCGCCGTAGCCGGGGATGCGCGGGGTATGCCACTCATTCGGGTGAGAAAAAACGCCCGTCTCGTTGAGCTGTTCGCGATGCAACTGCACATCCTTCGCGTGCAGGTGAAACAACTTGTCCTGAAACTCCCG
>SXTU01000021.1 GCA_005791875.1 Verrucomicrobiales bacterium | reverse complement strand
TCGTGACCGAACAGCTCGCTTTCCAAGAGCGTGGGCGGCAAACCGGCGGCGTGGACGGTTATGAGCGGAGCCTTAGCGCGCGGACTGAGTTGATGAATCGTCTTGGCGACGATCTCCTTGCCCGTGCCGCTCTCGCCGGTGATGAGCACGGTGGCGCGGCTCGGTGCGACAGTTTGAATCGTCTCCTGAATTTCCTGCATCACCCCTGACTCGCCGATGAGGTGCTCGACACCAAACTTGCGTTCGAGCCGCTGGTGGAGGTTTTGGTTTTCCTCTTCGAGCTTCTGCCCCTTGAGCGCGCGGGCGATGCGCATCTCCAGCTCGTCAATCTGCATCTTGCCCTTCGCGATGTAGTCATCCGCACCGCGCTTCATCGCCTCGACGGCCACATCCTCGGAGCCGTAGGCGGTCATCAGGATGCAGACGGGCGGCTTGGGCAGGGACTTGGCGCGGGCGATGAGCTTGAGGCCGTCTTCTTTGGGCAGGCGGAGGTCGGTGAGCAGCACGGCGAAGTGTTCTTGCTCCAGCAGGTTCATCGCCGTGGCGGCGTCCTCGGCCACATACACATCGTAACGATCCTCAAGCGCCGCGCGCAGGCCGTCGCGCGTCGGCTTCTCGTCGTCCACGATGAGGACGGTGGGTTGGTTCATCGGCATGTTGGCGTTCGGCTGGGGCGGAGGTTAGCTGAGTCGGAGAGGGGGTGACAACCGTGTTGCGTGTTGCGTGATTATCGCCGGTTGCGCTCGAACAGAATCACGCAACACGCAGCACGGAACACGTCTTCGTCAATCATGCAGCTTCGCCTCGATCAGCTTCGGCCTTCGGTCATGCAACGGCAGCCAGACACGGAACTGCGTGCCTTCGTCCACGCGGCTCTCCAGCTCGATGCGTCCGCCGTGGTCGCGCACGATGCGCTGCACGATCATCAGGCCCAGACCGCTGCCCTTGGCCTTGGTTGTGTAGAACGGCTCGAAGATGCGGTTGATCTGCTCCTGCGGGATGCCGCCGCCGGTGTCGTTGACGCTGAACCACACGCCGCCCGCTCCCTCACCGGTGGTGAGCGTGAGCGTGCCGCTCTTGGTCATGGCCTGCATCGCGTTCTTGATGAGGTTCACAAGCACCTGCTTGATCTGCGCGCCGTCCATCGGCACAAGCGGCAGGCTGGAGGAAAACTTCTGCTCGACGTGGAGGTGGCGGTTCTTCAGCTCGGGGCCGAGCAGTTCGAGGGACTCGCGGATGATTCCGTTCAGCGACGCGGGCTGGAGCTTGGGCGGCGAGGGGCGCAGGGCGTTGAGGAACTGCGACACGATGTAGTCGAGCCGGGTAATCTCACCCTTCGCGACGTTGAGGTAGTCCTGCAACTTCTCAGTGACGGCGACGGTCTCGGCGTCGGCGCGGCGCGACTGGCGGTAGCGGGTGAGGCGTGCGGGCTTGGGGCCGGCATCGGGCGTGCAGAGCTTCTTCAGCTCGCGCTCCATGAGCTGGAGGTGGATGTGCAGCGCGTTGAGCGGATTGCCAATCTCGTGTGCGACGCTCGCGGCGAGGAGAGTGAGCGCCTGCATGCGCTCGCTCTCGATGGCCTCAAAGGTTTTCTGCCGCGCCTCGGTGGCGTCGTGGAGAATGAGCGCGACGCCGGACGCGCCGCTGGCCTCGCCATCCAGTGGCGCGGCGTAAAGGCGGAGGAAGCGCGGGCGCGGCCACTCGACTTCCAGCTCGTGCCGCAGGACTTGCGGGCCGCCGGCCTTGTCCCAGCGGGCAAGCTTTTTCCAGTCGAGGCCGGGCAGGAAGCGCGTGATCGGCTGGCCTTCGTCGGCGTCGGGCTTAAGGCCGAGGAGGCTGGTGACGGACTGGTTGAAGTAGATGACGCGGCCCTGTTCGTCCACGACCAGCACGCCGTCCTCGATCACGTCGAAGAGCGTCTCCAGAAAGGTGCGCTCGCGCGCGAGCCGCTGGATGACCGTCTGCAAGCCCTCCGCGTCGAGCCGCCCGATGCGGCCGAGGACTTTGTCGAGGAAGCTGGATTTAGGAGCAGGCACGTGACAGGTGACAGGTGACAGGTGACAGCGGACGGCAGGCACTTGTCACCTGCCACTTGTCACCCTTCACCTTCAAAACCATTTCCGTCTCTTCACATACCACCAGGTTCCCAGCGTGGTGATGGCGGTGAGGGCGAAGGCGAAGGCGTAGCCGTGCCGCCAGTCCAGCTCGTGCATGTCGTGCTTGAAGTTCATGCCATACCACGTGCCGATCATCGTCGCCGGGGTGGTGACGATGGTGATGAGCGTCAGCGCCTTGACCGTCTCGCCGGTCTTGTTCGAGGTCATGCTCAGGTGGATGTGCAGGATGCCGGTGAGCGAGTCGGTGAAGTTCTGCGCGAGCGAGGCGATGTGAAAGAGGCGGTCGTAAATGTCGCGGAAGTAAGGGACGAGGTGCGCGCGGATGAGCTTGAACTCGCCCTCGGCGAAGCGCTTCAGGACCTCCTGCTGCGGGCCGATGATCTGGCGCAGGTGGAGCACCTCGCGCTTGATGCCGATGATCTTGTTCAACGTGCGCTGGTTCGGATGCTCCACCACGTCGTTCTCCAGTTCGGCGATTTCCAGCGAGAGTTCCTCCAGCGCCGGCTTGTAATTGTCCACGATGGAATCCAATAGCGTGTGCGCCACGCGGTCGGGCGCGCGGGCGATGTGCATGGTGCTCTTCGTGGCGCGCTCGGCGGTGGCGGAGACGCTACGCAAAGGCACGTCGTGGTAGGTGACGAGGAAATTCTTCCCGAGGAAGAAGTTCAGCTCGCTCGTGGCGAAGACACCGTCCTTGCGGCTGTAATCCACCGCGTGGATGACCATGAAGAGGTAGGGCGAGAACTTGTCCTCGTCCTTCGGAGCGTATTCGTCGACCTTGGGATTTGGGGTCGCATGGATGCAGTCCTCAATGGAGAGCGGGTGGAAACGGAAGATGCCTTCGAGGATCGTCTTGGCCTCCTCCGGCGTCGAGGCCTCCAAGTCCACCCAAAGAAAGAGGTTCGTGTCCGCCAGCAACGTGGGCATCAGGAACACGTCAATGTCCTGAGTGTGCAGGCGGCCCTGGGTGGTGAAAGCAAAGGAACGAATCATGCGCAGGACACTTATAAACTAAGGCCGCGCGCTAGGCGAGGCAAGGAAAGGCTTGGGAGAGACTCACTAGTTCACATCCCCTGCAAGGGCCTGCCGGGCTGCGGTGCCGCCGGATCTTTCCAAGTGAAGGTCGGTTCATAGCGGATCGCCAGGTGCGGCGTCTCCAGTCGCTTGCCGTCCTGCTGTCGTGACTGAAACGCCGCCGCGAGGACTCCCGTGGTCAGCAGCGTGCGCTCCACCGGCCACGTCGGCTTGCCGGTGTAAATCATCTTCTCGATGCCTTGCAGCAGGAACGCGAAATGCCCCAGCGGCCGCGCCTCCTGCGTCCAGAACGAGGTCGCTGGCATCTCCTTCCGCCCCTGCTCGCGCCACGCGACGATCCACTCGTTGTGCCCGTCCTTGTTGTCGTGGACCATCGTGGCCTTGAAGCCGTCGCGATACTCGATGAAGAACGCCGCCGGATTTTTCACCTGCTCAATGAACGGCTTCTTGAACCGAGTTTTGTTTTCCCTCGCGCCCACCGCAGCCTGAAGCACCTCCTCGCTGAAGCGGCCCTTGCGCATCTCTTCCCAGACCTCCGGCCCTTGCATGAACTGCACCGCCGCCACGCCCGTCTCGCCGCCGCGCCGCCGCTCGACGAGGCATTGCAGCCCTTCCAGCCCGTGGAAGCCGTAGCCCTCCAGCGGCCCATACGAGAGCGCGACCGCCTCCGTCGCGCGGGCGCCGAGCTTCATCTCCACCGCCGGATGACGCCACAGGCACGGGATCGAGGAGCCAGCCATCATCGGCACCTTCAGCTCGCGCGCGGTGTCATACATCCACTTTGCGTCCGCCCAGTTCCACGAGAGATGCTTGTCGGAAAACACCGGCACGCTGCAGCCCACTTTGCGGAAGACCGCCGCCGTCTCCTCGAAGAAACGCCGGCGCGGATACATGATCTGCCCCGTGTCCGAGAGCGGATACTTGCCGTGCTCGCCGATGAGCAGCACGCCATCCACCGCGAGTGAATTGCCGCCGAGCGTGATCGCCTGCTCGATGCTCGACGCCAGCAGGAACCCGTGCTCCGCCGCGAGCCGTGCGCTCATGTCCTTCGGATGCTGCTGGTCCACGAACACGCTCACGAGCTTGAGCTTCGGCCAGCCGTTGCCCGGCGGCCACGAGCCTTTCCCGTCCATCGAGTGGCTGTGGACCATCCGGCTGGCGATGACATCCGCGTGCGAGTTGTGGATGTATTCGGTGACGATGGCCGCGACACGTTTCGGTGGCGCGGCGGCGGCGAAGGACCAGTCCGCACACGCCGCCAGCGCGAGCCCGCCGGCGAACGCGCGCCGGGAAACTAGCGGCTGTTGTGTGGGGCGGGCGGCAGCAGGGACGGACTTGCGCAGCGGGTAATGGGATTGCACGGGCAGTGGACGTGAAGCAGGAACTACTTCTTGAAAGAAAGTGGCGGGAGCGACGGGACTCGAATCCTGAC
>SXTU01000187.1 GCA_005791875.1 Verrucomicrobiales bacterium | reverse complement strand
GCGAGCAATTCCTCACGATGCTGCTCGATACGTGACCGGAAGTCGGCAAACGCATCGAGGCCCATGCCGCGCTCGGTTGCGAGCATCGCATCCACCTCTGAAGTTGCGGACGGGTGGGTTGAAGCGGCGTGCGCGAGCGTGACGGCGAAGCTGCCGCCGTTCACGTTGTTCTCGGCCACATGCACGATCTTCAAGCCCGCGCGCTCCGCCATCCAACGGATTTGTTCCAGGCCGTAGTATTCCAAATGCTCGTGGCAGACGGTGTCATAGGCGTTCGCGCGCAGCATCGCTGGAAGGTAGCTCTGCTCCAGATGCCACAGGCCTTCCGGATGAAGAATGGCAGCGACCTCGCGCACAAAGGAAAGCGGATCCTCGAGATCGTAGAACATCGCGATGGAAGTGACCAGGCGGGCGGACTGACCGGGGTGCGCGGACTGAAACGCGCGACGGGAGAAGAAGTCGGTGTGCAGAAAAACGCCGGCTGGATAGCGGGGGCGAAACTTTTCCGCCGAGGGATCGAACCCTACTCGAAGCGTGTTGGCAGGATAAAAGCCGAGGGAAGTTCCGTCGTTGCAGCCGATGTCCACGACGCACTCGCCGGGGTCGAGCGGCGCGAGTGATTGCAGCCACGCCGCCTTCTCCCGCAGGTGCGCGACCATCGCGGCGTTGAGGGAGGAGCGGTAGCCGTAGTGCGCTCCGTAAAGCTCCGCCGGCGCGAAGGAGTGCAGCAGTTGCACGAGGCCGCACTCGCCGCAGCGCACCAGCGTCAGCGGTCCCTTGGTGAGGGGCACTCCGTGATGGGCGGGAAAAACGCCGGTCAGGGACTGCTCGCCGAGGTGCAGCACGGCTTCCAATCGGGCGCCCGCGCACAGGCGGCATTGTTGAATCGGTTCAGGCATCGGACGGATCACGCGGGAGGGTTTCACAAGAGATCGCGAACTAAAAGCCTGTGCTCTTCCAAGAATGATTCATTGCACCAGGGCTTCGGGCCGCCTCCAGAACCGTCCGCCGCGAAAAATCAGGAACCATCCCACCCCCAGCGAGCCGATGCTCAACGCGACGGCCTCGACCATTCTTCGCGGGCGGAACTGCAACTTGAGCGTGTGCTCGCCCGCAGGAAGAGCGAACCCGCGCATCCAATAGTTCACCGGCTGGCTCTCGATCCGATGGCCGGCGACAACCGTATGCCAGCCCGGAAACCAGGCTTCGTTGAGCACCAGGAGGCCGGGATGGGAAAGGCGGCATTTGACTTCGATCTCACTGTGCCGGAAGCGAAGAATCTCGGCACTGCCCGAACCATCGCCCAAGGGAGAAGGCGGGATGGGAAGGGCTGTTTCAACGACGCCTTCCCTCGGGAGATCGAGGCGGTTGGTGACAGCGGCCAGAGCCTCCTCGGGCCGGCTGACTAGGCGAGGCTCGAAGGTGATCCACAATCGCGGCACAGGGGCGGCGGCTCTGGCGAGCCGCCCAGCCGCGACATCCAGTCCAAGATCAAGGCTCAAGTTGGGAAGGGAGAAGGGAGACCGCTCGTAAATTTCCGGGGACAGGGAAGCGTTTCGGATCGTGGGAGGGGCGACGCCAAATCCTGCGTGGAGGTAGTTCCACGGCCGTTTCAGGAAGAGCGCCGTGTAGGAGTCAATGTGCGCCCAGCCATCGCGCATTCCCCAGTTGGGCGGAACCATGTCCGCAAGCACCATGATTCGCGGCGGCACGCCGTTGGCTGCTGTCGCCAAGGTCGCCCTGAATCTTTCGGAAATGGCGGCTTTCTCCCGAGTGGGAATTCCCACCGCATTGGAATAACTCCGGCCAAAGTGGGCATGTGCAACAGCCAACTCGACACATTGGAGACTGAGCCAAACCGCCGCGGCACCGGTGCCCACGGAGGCTGACCAAGCGCCCCGGCGTTTCCAGAGGTAGACCGAGCCGGCCGCCAGCAGCATCGCCGACATGGGGCCGAACAATCCCAACTTCACCACCGACCCTTCGTAGGGATAGCCACGCAACAAGCCGACTACCATGAAGCCTACAACTGCCATACCGGCCTTGGGGAAGGCAGCCCACGTCCCCGAGCGCCCAAGAAAAACAGCGCCCGCGGTTACCAATGCCAGCACAGGCAGAGCATTAATCCGGGACGGCATGCGAAACGAACTGGCTCCTGGCAAGTAGTCGAAGCACAGTCGAAACAACCAGCTTGCCTCGCCAAACGAGAACCAAAGTGCGGCCACCCCCATGAGCAGCAATGCTCGGATGGCGGTATTTCGGAGAAAGCACAGCCCTACCAACCCGGGCACAGTCCAAGCGAAGCCCAGCCGCAAGTTCTGCTCCCAGTTGATGACGAAATCCACCGGTGGCTCCGTCACCATGCCGAACACGAACATCGGCTCAAAGCAGCCATAAGACGCGAACTCCAAAGTGGATGCCTGCCGGTTCCCCTCGGCGATCAGGTCCAAAAAGGGAAGCCACGCGATGGCGGAAACGCCGCCTGCAAGCAACAGCGCCGCCACAAACCCTGCGAGTATCCGCGGGATCCGACGCCAAAAAACCACTTGGGCAGGGCGCACCAGCAGGCCGACCAAGAACAGCCCCAGCCCCAAAGTAGAGCACCAGAAAACCTGAGGGTGGCCGGTCAGAAACTGCAGCGTCAGCAACAGGGAGAGCAATCCCGTCCAGCCGACCGTTGGACGCAACCGAAGTCGGACCATCGCCCACAACAACATGGGCAAGTAGCTCAGGCCGGCAAAATAAAAGGTGTGACCCGGCAGGAGCCGTCCACCGAATCCCATCGACACGAGCAGCACTAAACCGCCCAGCAAACCGAAGACGCCACGACTGCCAAGCTGGCGGCACAGCAGGTGCATCCCCAAAATCAGCAGCATCGAGTGCAGCCCCAAGAACAGACTCAACCCCATCGTTTCACCCAGCAAGTAGAGATACGTCAGGGGGTAATACACTGCGCTCTGCAAGTCTGAAGCATAGGGGCGGCCCAGCCCCACATGCGGATTCCACCATGGAAATTCACCCGACTTAATCGCCTCCCGCAGGAAATGGAGATTGGGTTGTCCATGCAGGACCCAGTCGAGCGATTCCGTGACGGGGTGAGGCCCCAGCATCACGACCAGTGTGAACAGCGCGGCACCCACGAACGCACAAGCAACGGCCATGTTCAGCGGCCACCTGTCGGAAGCAAAGCGAGGCCAGTTCACCTTGGCCGTGCTGGCAGTGAGGTCCATTGGCGCGTGAAGCTGCCCACTGCCCTCCTGAAAGGCAAGGCACCGATTGCGGCGCTCTGCCGCTGCCAACAATTCCGCGAACGCCAATTCCCCCAGCAAGCGGTGCGACCGCCGAGAAGGCTTGCCAATGGAACGTGTGGACTGGCCAGTCCTCCGCGACGACGTCCGATTCTGCGATCTGCAATCTCGTGCTCCGCAACTCACACTGCGCGGTTTCGGTTAGATCCGCAGCGCACGCATTTCATCTTCCGAGCAAGCGTGTTTCTCCGATTGCACCGGCCTTGCCCGACCGGTAAGTTGCCGCCCCTGTTATGACGCTGACTGAAAAACTCCTCGCCCGCGCCTCCGGCAAAGCCTCCGTCCAGGCCGGCGACAACATTTGGGTGAAGGCCGATGTCCTCATGACGCACGACGTGTGCGGGCCGGGGACCATCGGCGTGTTCAAGCGCGAGTTCGGCAAGACCGCCAAGGTCTGGGACAAGCAACGCGTCGTCATCATCCCCGACCACTACATCTTCACCGCCGACTCGATGTCCAACCGCAACGTGGACATCCTCCGCGACTTCGTCCGCGAGCAGGGGTTGCCCTACTTCTACGACGTGATTGACGACCCGAACGGCTCGTGGAAGTTCGATGCCTCGAAGGGCAACACCAAGCGCCAATACGGCTCCAACTACGCTGGCGTCTGCCACGCCGCGCTCCCCGCCAAGGGCCACACGCGCCCCGGCGAAGTCCTCTTCGGCACCGACTCGCACACCTGCATGGCCGGCGCGTTCAACGAGTTCGCGACGGGCATCGGCAACACCGACGCGGGCTTCGTCATGGGCACGGGCAAGCTGCTCATCAAGGTCCCCGAGACGATGCGTTTCCGCCTCGAAGGAAAGCTCCAGCCCGGCGTGATGGCGAAGGATGTCATCCTCCATTGCATCGGCGAAATCGGCTTCGACGGCGCGACCTACCGCGCAATGCAGTTCGATGGCCCCGGCATCGCCACGCTCTCGATGGACGACCGCATGACCATCGCGAACATGGCCATCGAAGCCGGCGGCAAGAACGCCATCTTCGAGTTCGATGCGCGCACCGCCGAATACGTGGACGCCCGCACCCGCCTCAACGGCACCAAGTCCAGCTACGAACCCGTCGAGGTGGACCGCGACCAGAAGTTCGTTTACGAGACGGTCATTGACCTCAGCAAGCTGGAGCCGACCGTCGCGTGCCATCCCGACCCCGGCCAGCGCAAGACGGCCAAGCAGATGAACGGCATGAAGCTCGACCGCGCCTACGTGGGCTCCTGCACCGGCGGCAAGACGAGCGACTTCATCGAGGTCGCGCGAGTGCTGCGTGGGCACAAGGTGAGCATCGACACCTTCGGCGTGCCGGCGACGCCGGAGATTGTCCACGAACTCCAGACCACGCGTTGGGGCAATGAAACCATC
This sequence comes from Verrucomicrobiales bacterium, assembly GCA_005791875.1. Taxonomy (GTDB): domain Bacteria; phylum Verrucomicrobiota; class Verrucomicrobiia; order Limisphaerales; family SXTU01; genus SXTU01. The sequence goes on along the minus strand of SXTU01000187.1, from coordinate 19,995 downwards.
TGGCAGATTTTGGAAAACGCCGGCGTGCGCATGACGGAAAACGCAGGCTGCTCCGCCTGCCTCGGCGGCCCGCTGGACACCTTCGGGCGCATGAACCAGGGCGGCCTCAAGTGCATCAGCGCGACGAACCGCAACTTCCCCGGTCGCATGGGCAGCAAGGAGAGCGAAGTCTATCTCGCCTCGCCCGCGACCGTCGCCGCGAGCGCCATCACAGGGCGCGTGACGGACCCGCGGGAGTATTTGACGAACTGAGCTGGCCACGGCCGCAAGCCGCCCCCGCCGCGCAGATTCGGTCCTGGAACCTGTAGCCGCCGAGGTGAGGAGGCGGAACTGTCCGATCGCGGTTGCATCCGCCTCCTTGCCTCGGCGGCTGCATGCTTCAGGGGGTCAGGGCACGTTGTGGTTTCCCACCTAATCCTCCGAATCAAGTTCCGAAGTGGTCTGAGCTTTCCGCTCAGTGCATCTCCACGTCGCACGAGCCGATGCCTTTGCGGTAGTAGTTAAACTGCACGTTCGGGTGGTCGGCGAGGAGGGACATGGGGACGGCGCTGTCCACGATGCGGTTGGCAATCATGTAGGCGGTCAGGCGCTGGCCAAAGGGGTTGTCGTGACAACCCGCGTGCCAGATGGAGACTTTCTCCGCGAGCCAGGTTTCGACCGGGCCGACGGTGATGGCTTGTTTCGGGACGAGGGTCACGTTGCCGCCGCCGCTGGTGCGCGCGTTCTGCGCGATGGTGACGGGGTGGAGGTCCACAACGCGCGTGGCAAGCTTGCGGTAATCCGCCGGGGACGGGGGAGCGTCCTTGTGTTTGCCCTTGCGGGGGAGCGGGTCGTTAAACGCCCAGTGTTTGATGTCGCCCTGGCCGCCTTGCATGACGCAGCAGCGGACGCCGGCGTTCCAAGTTCCCCGGTAGGCGCGGGTGTCGGCCCGGGGGAAGTGCATGTTGGCATCGGGCATAGCGAGCTTGCGGTCAATGCGGTTGAAGCACATCTCGCGGTCGCACTTCTCGAAGGACAGCGGGTGCGTGACGGCGGCTTCCTTGCCGTCAATGACCCATTCGTCCATGCCCCAGAAGTGGGCGTCGTGGAGCTTGAGGCCCATCTCGTTGACGATGCGCGCGACGAGGGGCAACTGCTCGGTGGGGCCGATGGGACCGCAGATGCCGGCGGGGTTGTCGGGCGTGGCCTGCTTCCAGGCGTGGATGTATTCGAGGGCCTCGGCGCAGTAGAAGTCTTCGAGGGTCTCATAGAAGACGACCTTGAAACCGGGACGGGACAACTTCAAAAGTTTCTCCGGCGTGAGGCGCGCGGCGGCTTCGATGATGGAGGTGTCGAGGGTGGTATAATCCCACCAGGCGGGGGCGAGGGAAGAGAGTTTGCGTGGCACAGGGCGGTTGTAAGGGGAGGCGGTGTGCAGGGGCAAGTTTTCAGTGTTCAGAACCGGGCGCAGAAGGCCGGCCACTGGACACTGAATGCATCCGCCATCTCACCTCGGCGGCTACGGGCTGTGAATCTCCGGGTGCCGCAACTGCCCGCCGAGATTTGCTGTCCGCGCCATCAGGAGGAACGTGACGAGCGCCAGGACCAGCGAGGTGATCACCGCCCACTTGGGCAAAGCACGGCCACCGCGCGCTGCAAAGAGTCCAGCCGCCGCCACGAGGCCGAGCACGAATACTCCCGTCGTGGCCTGGTCGGCGGCCTGCTCGTGCGCGTTGAGCAGCCTCGGCTCCAGCGTGACCGTGGCCGCCGCGCCGCCTTTCGCCGCCAGCGCCTCGCTCGCGAAGTCCCCGGTGAACTTGATCGGGATGGACACCGCCGCCAGCAGCGCCAGCGCCCACAGGCTCACGCGTTGCAGCTCGTCGCTCCGCCGCACCAGCCCCACCGCCAGCAGCAGCGCCCCGAACAACGCGCCGAGCACGGGGACGTGGTTGAGCGCGAGATGCAGGTGAACCCAGTTCATGGTGGCGCGAACCATAGATGCGAAACCGCCGATTGAACAGCGCGACAGCATTCGCCACCAGCGCGACGGCTTGCGCCACGACTGTCCGCGCGTCGCCCGGCGAAACGAGGTTGGTGTTGAATTCCAGCTCGAAGTCGCCCCCGCTCACCGGCCAGTGCAGCACGAGCAGCAGCGAGCCGACGCGATGGAAAAGGGAACATCAACTCCTCGCGATCCACCCGTTACGAGGAAAAGAGATGCCAGGGTGACTGCGGCAGATGCGAGCAAGTTACCGTTGCTGCCTTCCGGCCCTGGCGGGGTTCACCTGTCAACATTCCGCAGGCCCTGGCCCGGCGATTAAGCCCAACGCCCGCCGTCGCCGCAAGCGCAGAAGCGCAAACTCCCGCGCTCCCGCGCCGCCCTTGACTCCGATGCGCCTGCGGGCAAGCTCCGCCCATGCGTTCCTCCCTCTGCCCCGCGCTCCTGCTCGCCGCCCTCGCCCATGCCTCTGCTGCCGACTGGCCAATGTTTCGCGGGCCAGACTTGAACGGCATCTCGCCCGAGACGGGCTGGAGTTCCACGTGGCCCACCGAGGGGCCGAAGGTCGCGTGGCGCGCGAAGCTGGGCATCGGCTTCTCCACCGTCGTCGTCAGCGGCGGCAAGCTCATCACCACCGGCCACGACGGTCGCGCCAAGGGTCAGGACGCGCTCTGGTGCCTCGACGCAACGACAGGGCAGGAACTCTGGAAACACTCTTACGCCGCCCCGCTGGGGAACAAATACTTCGAGGGCGGCACCACCGGCACGCCGACGATTGACGGCGACCGCGTCTTTCACCTGAGCCGGCAGGGCGAATTCTTCTGCCTTGAGCTGGCGACGGGCAAAGTGATTTACCAGAAACAGCTCGTCACCGAGCTGGGCGTCGAGGTGCCGGAGTGGGGCTTCGCGTCGTCGCCGCTGGTCGAGGGCAAGCTCATCATACTCAATGTCGGCAGCCACGGCACTGGGCTGGACAAGACCACAGGCAAAGTCGTCTGGCAGAGCGGCAAAAGCTCCGCCGCCTACGCCACGGCGATTCCCTTCGACCTCGATGGCACGCGCTGCGTCGCAATCCTCACGCATCGCGAGTGCGCGGCGGTGGAAGTGGCGGCCGGCAAAGTGCGCTGGCGGACCAAGTTCGTCACCGGCTACGACACCAGCGCCAGCGCCCCGGTGGTGCATGGCGGCACGTTGCTTCTGTCCGGCGAGAGCGCTCCGGCGGTTAAACTCAACCTGCGCGACGGCTCGCCGGTGGCTGGCTGGAAGACCGACACCGCCGTGCAGTTCAACGCTGGGGTCGTGCTCGGCGGCCATTACTACGCCTTCCACGGCATCGGCGGGAAACCCGGCGGCGAGCTGCGCTGCCTCGACTGGCAGACCGGCGCGACGAAGTGGGCGCAAGGCGGCCTCGGCGTCGGCTCGCTCATGGCGGCGGATGGGAAGCTGATTGTGTTGAGCGAGACGGGTGAACTGCTGGTCGTCGCCGCGTCGCCCAAGGGCTTTGAAGCCCGCGCCCGCGCGCAAGTCCTCGGCAAGAAGTGCTGGACCGTCCCCGTGCTGGCCCACGCCCGCCTTTACGTCCGCAACGTGCCGGGCGAGCTGCTCGCGCTCGACGTGAGCGGGAAGTAACCGCCCCCGTAGGAGACGACGTGAGGAGTCTCACTCTTTCCCAGACCCTGCCAAACGCCGGACTCATTCCCTATCCAGTTAGAGACTCCTCACGTCGTCTCCTACGCGAGTTGTGATTGCCGCCATCCGCCGCTTTGCCCAAGCTCACGCTCGTTATGCCCGACGCGCCACGCATTCTCTACTGTCACTGCCAATACGCGCAGGTCGTCCCGCCTGAGGTGAAGGAAGCGGTGCTCAAACAGCTCTCCGACTCCGGCGTGTCCTTCGACGCCGTGGCCGACCTTTGCGAAATGAGCGCGCGGCAGGATCCTTCGCTCAAACGCCTCGCGGACGGTGGGCCAGTGAAGATCGCCGCCTGCTTCCCGCGCGCCGTGAAGTGGCTCTTCCACACCGCCAAGGCCGACCTCCCGCTCGACACCGCCGAAGTGCTGAACATGCGCGTGCAATCCGCGGAGGAAATCACCGCCGCCCTCTTCAACGGCGCAGTTCAGCCTAACCTGCCCAAAGGCAAAGTCACCGCCACCGACGCCCCGAAAGTCGTTGCCTGACTGAATACTGAACACTGATTACTGAATACTTTCCCCATGTCCCTCACCACCGCCGCCACCCTCCGCGTCGTCCTTTACGAGGGCACCGACTCCCCGCCCCTCGCCAGCACCGACCGCTTCTCCGCGCTGACCGCGCTGCTGGAGAAGGGCTTCGCCGTCACCCGCGCCGTCGCGGGCGGACGTGTCGCGCCGCATGAGCGCGGGTCGTTGCTCGTGCTCGGCCAGTTCGCCGGGCGCACGCCGGAGGCGGAGGGCGTGACTGCCGGCACCACCGTGCACTTCCAGGACATCACCGGCCTGGATGCCGCGCGCATCGCCGACGCCGCCGAGGCGGTGCAGGCGGAGACCGGGGCCGCGCGTCATGGCGAGTGGAAGCCGTGGTTCCCCGTGATTGACTACGACCGCTGCACGAACTGCATGCAGTGCCTGAGCTTCTGCCTCTTCGGCGTCTATGGCGTGGACGAGCAGAACAAAATCCAGGCGCAGAACCACGACAACTGCAAAACCAACTGCCCCGCCTGCTCGCGCGTCTGCCCCGAGGCCGCCATCATGTTCCCGAAATACAAGGCCGGCCCCATCAACGGCGACGTGGTGCAGGACTCCGACATGGGCAAGGAGAAGATGAAAATCGACATCTCCTCCCTGCTCGGCGGCGACGTCTATTCCCAGCTCCGGCAGCGCAGCGACGCCGCCAAGGCCCGCTTCAGCAAGGAGCGCGACGACAAGAAAGCCCTAGCCGAGCGCCAGAAATGCCTCACCAAACTCGCGCAAGGCGGCGACATCCCGATGGAAGTCCTGATGAACCTGCCCGCGCCCGAGGAAATCCTGCGGCGCGCGGAAGAGGCGAAGGCGAAGGCCCAGGCGGCGCTGGCGGCTCAAACTAAGTAGCCATGCTCCCCGCCCTCGCCCTCCGCACTCTCCACTCCGCTGACAAGCGCTGCATCGCCAAGTTCGTCTGGAATTTCGGCGTGAAGGGCATGCTCTCCGTCGAGCGGTTCAAGCGCCGGCTCAAGCGCGGCGAGACCTTCCCGCCGTTCCTCTACCTCTCCATCATCAACTCCTGCAACCTCCGCTGCCAGGGCTGCTGGGTGGATGTCGAGGAGAAGGACGCCATTGACCTCGCCACGCTGAACCGCACCATCGAGGACGCGCAGGCGCACGGGAACAGCTTCTTCGGCATCCTCGGCGGCGAGCCGTTCATGCACCCGCAGCTCCTCGACCTGCTCGCGGCGCACCCGGACTGCTACTTCCAAATTTTCACCAACGGCCAGTTCATCACCGAGAAGGTGGCCAAGCGCCTGCGCGAAATCGGCAACGCCACGCCGCTCATCTCCATCGAGGGCCGCGAGGTCGTCAGCGACGAGCGGCGCGGGAAGAAGGACGTGCTGAACAAGACCTTGCGCGGCCTCGATAACTGCCTCAAGGAAGGCATCCTCACCGGCGTCGCCACCAGCGTTTGCCAGACGAACATTGACGAGCTGCTCACCGAGGAATGGCTCCAGCACCTCATCAAGCGTGGCGTCCACTACGCTTGGTATCACACCTACCGCCCCGTCGGCCCGAAGATGAACATGGCCCTCGCGCTGCAGCCCGACCAACTCGTGCGCGTGCGTAAGTTCGTCGTCGAGATGCGCGCGAGGATGCCCATCGCCATCGTGGACGCCTACTACGACGGCGAGGGGAAGGCGCTCTGCCCCATGTCCACCGGCGTCTCGCACCACATCTCGCCGAAGGGCGACATCGAGCCGTGCCCCATCATCCAGTTCGCCACGGAGACCATCCACGACGAGCGCGGCATCTACGAAACGATGCGCGACAGCTCGTTCCTAAAAGACTTCCGCGAACTCAGCGCCGAGCACACGCGCGGCTGCGTGGTGTTGGAGCGGCCCGACTTGGTGAAGCAACTCGTCGTGAAACACGGTGCGCGTGACACCACCGTGCGCGGCACCGCGCTGGCGGAACTCGATGCCATGACCCCGCGCTTCAGCCAATGGCTGCCCGGCGAGGAAATCCCCGAGAAGCACTGGATGTATCGCCTCGCCAAGAAATATTGGTTCAGCGACTTTGGCGCTTACCGGAAGGCAAACCACAACGCGACCGTCGCCGCGAAGGCGAAGCAACTCATCCCCGCCGGGCGAGACTGAACCGCGTGCCGGCGACTCCCCACTCAAGACGGCGAGTGCGAGTGGGCCGGCGCCTCTCCCCTGAAGCGGGCGTGTGCTGCCATAGAACGAATGTTTAATGGCGGGACGAGGCTGATTCGTAAGACAATAGAAAGTATGAAAACAAACTCGACCCGTTTCATGGCCCGACCCGTGCCGGCTTTCACACTCATCGAACTGCTGGTTGTCATCGCGATCATCGCGGTTCTGGCGGGGATGCTCTTGCCGGCGCTCTCCAAGGCGAAGGCCAAGGGACAGGGCATCAGTTGCCTGAACAACACCAAGCAACTGGGCCTCGCTTGGCGGCTGTATTCCGAAGATGCCGACGGCCAATTGATTTACAACCACCCGTCGGTGGGCAACTGGGCTATTGGCAGTATGAGCCGGACCATCGCCAATCATCCGGACAACACCAACACGCTTAACTTGATTGATCTCAACACCGCGCAGGCACCCAACAACTTGGCGCGCACGAACCAGAGCCTCGGTCCGATGCTGGGAAAAAACGCGGCCGTGTTCAAGTGCCCGGCGGACAAGAGCAAAGACATTGGAAGTGGCGCGTCGCGGGTGCGCAGCTACACGATGAACAACGCGGTGGGGATGAACGCTGCCGGGCCGCGGCTCCAACTCCCGCACGGCACCTCGCTGCTCGGTCCAAATTTCTCCACCTCTCCCGCCGCCAACTTCCTGCTCTACAGACGCGAGGCGGACATTGTGAAACCCAGTCCCAGCGACCTGTTTGTCTTTGTCGAGGAGCATCCGGCGGGCATCACGGACAGCCAGTTTGCGGCCTGCATGGTTGAGCCGGGGCATTTTGCCGACAAGCCCGCGACGTATCACAACAATGCCAGCGGCTTTTCCTTCGCCGATGGCCACTCCGAGATTCACCGCTGGACCGGCCCCGGCTTCGGCGGCGCAGTGAACTACGATGTCGTGCCCACGACGGTGAACGCCGACCATGTGACGGATTGGAATTGGATGAGCGCGCGTGTGTCCGCCGCGAAATAGGACGGCCTTGGCTCTGCCCAGGAAAAGACCATGAAAACCCAGTCGCTTCCTTTCACCTTCGGGCGCTTCGCTGCCTGTCTGCTACTGCTGGCGCTGTTGACCCAAGCGGGTTGCAGACGCAATCGGTCTGAACCGCAGTCCGGGCCAGCCCCGGTGGCCGAACCTTCGGCGCAAACGGGGGCGGAGCTTTCTGCCCCGACGCCCAAAGCCGCTGACGCAGCGCGAGCGGTGGAGGAGTTGAACTACGCCCTGCAAGACCACCGTGAGCGCACGGGAAAGATGCCCAAGTCGCTGGCCGAACTCGTCACCGCCAGCAAGCTGTCCCTGCCGCAGTTGCCGCCGGGTGGCCATCTGGAATTGGACCAGCGGCTCAAGACGGTCAAATACGTGGGTCCGGGCGGAAAGTAGTAACCCATTCTGGCATTGCTCACGGAGGAACGGGAGCGCTTGGACGCTCGCCGTCACAGCTTGAAAGGACTGAGCTGTTTGGCAGAATCTCCCTGACCATGTTCCTCTGCCAACCACGAATGCGCCTTGTGCGCGGGCTTGTGCTCGCCGGCTGCCTCCGGGTGCTGGCGTGCGCGGCGACGGCGCCGACTGACGATTGGTCATTGCGCTCGTGGCATCTGGAGGAAGGGCTGTTGGAAAACACGGTCACGGGCGTCGCGCAGTCGCCCGAGGGTTATCTGTGGGTGACCACGCTCAATGGTTTGGCAAGGTTCGACGGCGTGCGTTTCCAGCGTGTGTTCTTGCCGCCGAGCGCGCCGGGCGAGGGGCAGCCGGTGCGCACACTTCTCTTCGCTCGGGACCGGCGGCTGTGGGTTGCGCTGGATGGCGGCGGGCTGGTCGCGCTGGCGGAGCGGAGCACCAATGTCTTCACGGCGAAGGAGGGCTTGACCGTTCAACGTCCCCTCGTGCTGGCCGAGGACGCTGACGGAGCGATATGGGCGGGCTACACGGATGGTTCGGCGTGCCGCATCGCAGCGGGCAAGGTGACGCGCTTCACCGCAGCAGAAGGGTTGACGGGTCTGGGCGCGTGCTGGGTGGCAAGCGACGCGACCGGGCAGCTTTGGTTCGCGAAGTCTGGGCGCATCGGAGTCTGGCGCAAAGACCGGTTCATTTCGCTGCTCACGGTGCCGGAACGCACCGCCCAACTGACTTCGGCCCAGTCTGGCGGGGTGTGGGTCAGCGCGGGGGGGCGCGTGTTTCGGTTTGCGGAAGGCGGTGGACCGGAGCCGCTGGCAACTCTGACCAAGGAACACCCGAGCGTGGAGTCGCGGACGGTGTTTGAAGACCGGGCGGGGGCGGTGTGGGTTGGCACTGCGACGGACGGGATGTTCCGGTGCGACCCAGCCGGAGCCGTGCGGGTGAAAACGACCCACGGCGAAGTCGTGAGCCTCGCACAGGACACAGAAGGCAATATGTGGGCGGGCACCGGCGGCGGCGGGCTGAACCGGGTGCGTCCGCGCGTGATCGAACTGCAGGGCACCGCGACGGGGCTGCCCTTCGAGACGGTTCGTTCCGTTTGCGAAGACCAGGCCGGGCGCATCTGGGCCGTCGCGTTGAACGGCGAGCTGGCCAGTCATGAGATGGGCCGCTGGCGCAAAGTCTCAGTGGGCGAGACGTGGAAGGGCATCGAGGCCACCTGTGTGATCGGCGACGGGGAAGGCGGCGTATGGGTAGGGACGCGGCAACACGGCATCCTGCAACTGGTGAACGGAATCATCTCACCGCTCCGGCTGGGCGCCGGTGCCAGACCGATGGCGGTGCGGGCGCTGTTGCTCGACCAGGCTGGCGCGCTCTGGGCCGGGATGGAAAGTTCCGGTGCCGAAAGTCCCAACATGGTGCAGCGGTGGCGCAACGGCCAGATCAAGCTCTTCACGCAGCCACCGGGCAGCCGCGTGGTCCGGGCCATGGCGGAAGACGCCGCCGGGAGGCTGTGGCTGGGCACGCCGGATGGAACACTGCTCAGAGTGGACGGCGAGGTGCTCGCGGATGAGACCGCGCGCACGTTGCCGCAGCCCAAGCCCATCCGCAGCCTGCTCGCAACCCCGGATGGGGTGCTGTGGATTGGTTACGCGGGGACAGGGCTGGGCCGGTTGAAAAACGGGCACTACAGTCGCTTCGGCCCCGATCAGGGTTTGCCGGATGGCTACGTTTCCTCGCTGCTCTCCGATGGCCACGGGGCACTCTGGGTGGCATGCACGCGCGGGTTGTTCAGCGTGCCCTTCACGGAGTTGCAGGCGGTGGCTGATGGGCGGGCCGGACGCATCCGCATGGTGCCCCAGGAACGCGCCGAAGGGCTGCGGAACCTGCAGGCCAACTACGGCCATTGGCCCGGCGCACTGCAAGGCCGGGATGGGCGGCTGTGGTTTCCCATGCGCACCGGCCTGGCCGTGGTGAAGCCCGACCGGGTGCGCCGCGACACCGTGCCGCCGGTGTTGATCGAGCGCGTTCTGGTGGATGGCCTGCCTCTGGGCACGGGCACAGAGGCGCGGCTGTCGGGCGGGCATCGCAAGGTGGAGGTGGAATACGCCGCGCCCAGTTTCAGCGGACCCGAGAATGTGATTTTTCGCCACAGGCTCACGGGCTGGGACGAAGGCTGGGTGGAGGTCGGCGCGGAGCGACGCGTGAGTTATCCGCGGCTGCCGGCGGGTCGCTACGAGTTCCGTGTCACCGCCTGCACCGAGACCGGCGTGTGGAATGAAGCCGGCGCGGCGCTGGCATTCACGGTGACACCGCTCTTCTGGCAGACAGGCTCGTTCCGCCTTGGTGCATCCGGCGCCTTCACGCTGGGACTGGTGGTGATGGTGCGCTACGTGTCGTTACGGCGGCTGCGCGCGAAGCTGCGGCGGATCGAGCAGGAGGCCGCAGTGCATCGCGAACGGGGGCGCATAGCCAAGGACCTCCACGACGACCTCGGCGCGCACCTCACGCAAATCTCGTTGCTTGGCGATCTGGTGGAGCAGAGCCTAGCTTCTCCGGAAACGGCGGGCAGACACGCACGCACGCTTTCCCACACCGCTCGTCATCTGATGAAGACTCTCGATGAAATCGTCTGGGCCGTGAACCCGCGCAATGACACGCTGGCACACCTGCTGGATTACACGGGACAATTCGCGGCGGATTTCCTCCGCGTCGCGGGCGTGCGCTGCCGCGTGGATTTCCCGCTCCAACCGCCGGCCCGCGCGGTGGCCGCCGAGGTGCGGCATCACCTCTTTCTCGTCGTAAAGGAGGCATTGCACAACGTCGTGAAACACTCCCGGGCCACGGAGGTCCGGTTGCACGCGACCGTCTCCGCGCAGTCGTTCCAACTGTCGGTGGAGGACGATGGGCAGGGCTTTTCCAGCGCGCCGGACAACGCGCTGGCCGATGGCTTGCGCAACATGCAGCAACGGCTCACGGAGATCGGCGGGGCGTGTCAAATCACCAGTCGGCCCGGCCAGGGAACGCGCGTCCAAGTTGAGCTGCCCTGGCCGAAGGCTCAGGCATCCCTTGAATGAATGCTCAACGGGCATCAGCGCCGCATCTCTGACATCCTGCACGACACAGCTCATGCCCATCACCTTTGCAATTGTGGAAGATGTGGTCGCGACTCGTGAGCAACTGATCGCAGTGCTGAAGCGCGCACCCGGACTCAAGTATCTGCGCGCCTGTGCCAGCGGCGAGGAGGCTGTGCAGCTGCTGCCCGGCGATGCGCCTGACGTGGTGCTGATGGACCTCAACCTGCCCGGCATGAGCGGCATCGAGTGCGTGGCACGCCTGAAGGAGCGGCTGCCGCGCCTGCAGGTGCTCATCTTCACGACTTACGAGGATGGCGATCAGATTTTCAATTCCCTGCGCGCCGGGGCGAGCGGCTACCTGCTCAAGAGCACGCCGCCAGGCGAATTGGTGGAAGCCATTGAACGCGTGCACGCAGGCGGCTCGCCAATGTCCATGGGCATCGCCCGCAAAGTGGTCAGCCACTTCCAGCAGATCCAGCAGCCGACAGCCGAGTTCGAGCAGCTAACGCCTCGCGAGCGGGAGATCCTCGCACATCTGGCGAAGGGCTTTTTCTACAAGGAAATTGGCGAGCGGCTCGGCATCTCACTCAGCACAGTGCGGGCACACCTGCACGCGATTTACGGCAAGCTCCACGTGCAGTCGCGCACCGCAGCCGTCGTGCGCTATCTGGGCCGGAAGTGATTTGCCAGCGCACTTGCGACACGGCGAAGAAGAAGCTCATCGCTGGCGGGCGAAGCTGAACCTCACCCATCCACCTGGGCGCCGCTGATCTCTGCGGAGCCGATCTGGCCCTGCATCTCTAAAGGGCAAGAGCAATGCCGAAGCAATTCCCTTCCTGCTGCCCTCCTGCCCTCCTCATAAATTCCCTCCCTCGAATCATTCAGCCGGTGGACATCCTGCTCGCCACGGGAACCATCCGCGACAAGCGCGGCATCTACGCCACGATGCGCGACAGCGCGTTCCTGAAAGATTTCCGCGAACTCAGCGCCCATCACAAGCGCAGCTGCGTCGTGCTCGAGCGGCCCGACCTGGTGAAGCAACTCGTCGTGAAACACGGCGCGCGTGACACCACCGTGCGCGGCACCGCGTTGGCGGAACTCGACGCCATGACGCCGCGCTTCAGCCAATGGCTGCCCGGCGAGGAAATCCCGGAGAAGCACTGGATGTATCGCCTCGCCAAGAAATATTGGTTCAGCGACTTCGGGGCGTATCGAAAGGCGGATCACGCGCGGACGGTGGCGGCGAAGTCAGAACAGCTCATCGCCACCGGACGAGGATGAACCGCAGCAGTCCGCGCGGCAGGAAATTACCGCTTGCTTCGTCTTCCAGTCTCTGGTTACTTGCAAATGTCTTGCAACTCAACCGCCAAAACCATCTCTCGCCCGCGCGCTTGCTCGTCGCGCTGGCGCTCGTGTGCGCGCTGGTGGCGATTGGCTTCCTAGCGGTTTCCCCCAAGGCCCACGCCTGCGTCCACGCACACCACAACGCGCCGGACCACGACTGCGTCGTCAAACACTTCGCCGACGGCAAGCTCCTCCTGCCCGTGCTCGACGCCGAGCTGCCCGCAGCGGTCCGGGGCGGGTCCCGGTCGCCCGCAGCGCCGACCTCCATCCTCGTCGCGCCTGTTTCCCATCTGCTCCCCGCTGGTCGCGCTCCGCCGACGGTCTGACCTCACCCACCCGCAGTTCAGTCGGTCAGTTGGTCAGTGTCAGTCCCGTCGGAAAAACCCTGTCGCATGATGTTCATGCGACGCCAATTCAGAGCCATTGAAATGAAATTAAAGAAACTTGTGGGCCTGTCTTCCGCCCTTGTCGTGAGCGCGATGTCGCTCGTGGCGCAGGAAGCAAATCCAGCAGCACTCGGCAAACAGCTCGAAGAACTTCTGCGCATCCAGAGGCAGCAGGCGGAGCAGATCGAGTCACTCAAGAAACAAATCGAAATCCTCAAAGGCCAGCCAGCCATCCCTGGGGCGAAGGTTGCCACGCCGGAGCCGAAAATTAACGAGCTTGAGAAACGCGTCACCGAACTCAGTGACGAACTGAAGAAGGACCGGGGCGGCAAGCTCTCGGTGGAGCTCGGCTTCGTGGGGGAAGGCGTCTTCTCCTACGCGAGCAAGGGCAGCGACAAGACCGGTTCCAGCCGGCCCGGCGGCGCGGACTTCTTCCTGCGCTCGGCGGAGTTGAGCTTGGAGGCCAGCGTGGACCCCTTCGCCAAGGCCTACCTCATCGCCAACGCCACCGATGACAACAGCGGCGAGGCCGCGCTCGGCGTGGAGGAAGCGGCCCTCGTGCTGCATTCGCTCCCGCTGAACACCAGCCTGCGCGCGGGCCGGTTCTTCGGCGAGTTTGGTCGGCTCTCCAGCCGCCATGAGCACGACTTGCCCTTCGTCAACCGCCCGCTCGCCCTCGAAAACTTCGTGGGCGGCGAGTCCAAGACCGACGGCCTCGAAGTCAGCTACCTGTTTCCGTTCGACCACTATCTGAATCTCACACTTGGCGTGGGTAATCAGTTCGGCGACGCACAGAACGTTCCCGGCAAGTTCCGCAACTTCAACGAACTCGACTTCTGGGGCCGCCTCTCCACCACGTTCGACTTCGGCCAAAGCTGGTCGCTCGACCTCGGTGCTTCCGGCCTGCTCGCGGACAAGGGCGACAACCGGGGCGGCGCGCTTGTGCAGCCGGACGACAGCACGCTCACGGAACGCCGTCGCCGCCTCACGGGCCTCGACCTCACGCTCCGCTATCATCCGCCGGGCAAGGACTACGGCTTCGAGTGGGGCAGCGAATTGCTCTACAACTCCGGCAGCTTCGACTTCGACCCCGACGCCACTGCGCTCACCGGCGACGAGTTTCGCGGCGCCATCACCTCACGCGGCGTTTACAGCTACGGCGCGTGGAAGATTGACCGCCGCTGGAGCGTCGGCTTCCTTTACGACTGGGTGCAAAGCGTCTCCAACCTCAAGTGGGACAACGAGCGCTACTCGCCCTACTTCACCTACCGGCCCTCCGAGTTCCAGATGTGGCGTCTGCAATACAGCCGCACCGTCCGTGGCTCCGCCGTCTCCGGCCAGCAGGACGACCATGCGTTGTTCCTGCAATGGACCTACATCCTCGGCAAACACTCGCACGGCTTCCGCGCCCGCTAACCGCTTGCGAACATGAACCCATATTCGCTCCGTTCCGGGCTCCTCGCGCTTTGCGTCACCGCCTTCGCCCTCACCGGCGCGGCGGCGGACAAAATCCGTGTCATCGCCACCATCCCCGACCTCGCGGACATCTGCCGCCAGGTCGGCGGCGACCTCGTGAATGTGGAAAGCCTCGCCACCGGCGCGGAAGACCCCCACTCCATCCCCATGAAGCCCAGCTTCGTCAGCAAGCTCAACCGCTGCGACGTGCTGCTCCACATGGGCATGGACATGGAACACGCCTTCCTCCCCGGCCTACTCGAAGCCGCGCGCAACCCGCGCATTCAGTTCGGCAAGCCCCACTGCATTGACACCTCCACCGGCCTCAAGCCGCTGGAAATTCCCGCCTCGCTCGACCGCTCGCTGGGCGAAGTCCATCCGCACGGCAACCCGCACTACAACCTCGACCCCGAGGGTGGCCGCCTCATCGCGAACAACCTCTGCGACGGCCTCTGCCGCTGCTATCCGCAGCATGAAGCCGTTTTCCGCGCTGGGCGCGACGGCTATCTCGCGAAGCTCGACGCCAAACTCGCCGAACTCGGCAAGCTCCTTGCGCCTTTGCGCGGAGTGAAGTTCGTTTCCTACCACAACCACTTCCCTTACCTCGCCGCGCGCGTCGGCCTCCAGTCCGCCGGCACCATTGAGCTGCGGCCCGGCGTGGAGCCGACCGCGAAACACATCCGCGACCTCATCCAGCGGATGAAGACCGACGGCGTCAAGCTGGTCATCCGTGAGCCGCAGTTTTCGGAGAAAACTCCGAAGCAGATTGCGGCCCAGACCGGCGCCCGGCTCATCACCCTGCCCATCATGGTCGGCGGCGTGCCTGAGGCGAAAACCTACTTGGATATGCTGGACTTCAACGTGCGCACGCTCGTGAAGGCCGCGCAAAACTAACGGCGCTCCGCCGCGCACGAATCCAATCTCCAGGCTAAACCGCGCCTGGCTCCTGCGAAGGAAACCGGTGGCTGCCGGTTCTGACTTTCTCGGCAGCCACCCTTCCCCGCCCAACGTGGAACTCCTCATGTGGAACCACCCTTCACCGCCTGACCGCCGTGGCGCAGAGCTTTGTCTCGCAGCCCGGAACGCAGGGGTGCCGCACGGCTTAATCTTTCTCCGTGACTGGCACGCACCATCCCTGTGCTCCGACCTTGCTCTGCTCTGCGCCACTGCCGTCCGGCGGTGAACCGGCCCGGTCCCCATCCAACCAACCCCGTTCGCTATGACTGAAGTCATTCAAATCGAGCAACTCGTCGTCACCTACCGGGACACGGAGACGCGCGCCACCCGGACCGTCGTGGACCGGCTCACGTTCACCGTGCGACCGGGCGAAGTGTTCGGCTTCCTCGGTCCCAACGGCGCGGGCAAAACCTCCACGATGAACGTGCTGCTGGGCTTCACCCATGCCGCCAGCGGTTCGGCCAGCATCTTCGGCGTGGATGTGCGGCAGCCCATCGCGCGACAGCGCATCGGCTACCTGCCAGAGATGACTTACTACTACAAGTTCCTCACCGCGGAGGAACTGCTCCGTGCCTACGGCCGCATCTTCGGCCTGGACGACGGGGAAATCCGCCGGCGCACCGATGAACTGCTCGCGCTGGTGGAATTGGAAGCCGCGCGCCGCCGCCTCATCCGCACCTACTCGAAAGGCATGCAACAACGCCTCGGCCTCGCGCAGGCGCTGCTCAACCAGCCCGACCTCCTCATCCTCGACGAGCCCACCAGCGGCCTCGACCCGCTCGGGCGCATGAAGGTGCGCGAAATCATCCTGCGCCAGAAGGCCGCTGGTAAAACTGTCTTCTTCTCCTCGCACGAACTGGGCGAGGTCGAGTCCGTCTGCGACCGCGTCGCCATCCTGCATCGGGGCGAGTTGAAGGCCCTTGGTCCGGTCGGCGAAATCAAGCACCCGGCCGACGGCAATCTGGAACAGGCCTTCCTCCGCCTCATCGGCTGGCCGGGCGCTCCCAAACCCGCATCTGATGCCGGCCCGGCGGACCACCAGCCCACTGCCCCATGAGAGCCATCCTCACCCTCGCCCATCTGGTCATCCTCGAGATGGTCCGCCGCAAGGACATCTACGTCCTCTTTGTGCTCACCGCCCTGCTCACGCTCATCGCGGCGGCGGCAAACATCTTCGATGACACCCGCGTGGTCCGCTACCTGAAGGAAATTTCCCTGACCCTCATCTGGGTGTCCGGCTTCGTGCTCGCCGTGACCAGTGCCGCGCGGCAAATTCCCGCCGAGCGCGAGTCCCGCACCCTTTTCACCCTGCTGGCCAAGCCCGTGAGCCGCTGGCAGTTCATCGCTGGCAAGTTCCTAGGCTGCTGGCTCGCCTGCGGGCTGGCACTGCTGGTCTTCTATGCGTTCTTCGGAGCGGTGGCCCTTTCCCGGGAGCGCAGCCTCGATCTGGCTGGCTGGGCGCAGGCCATCTCCATGCACTGGTTCATGCTCGCCGTGCCCGTCGCGCTGGCGCTGGCGGGCTCGCTGCTTTGGGCCGCACCGTCCTCCAACAGCACGCTCACCCTGGTCGTATGTTTCGGCATCTGGCTGCTGGGCCGCCACCTGCACAAGGTCGCCCTAGGCCTGCCCGAGCCCAGGGCCACGCTGCTCACGCTCGTCTATTTCATCATCCCGCATCTGGAGCTGTTCGACATCCGCGACCTCATTGTTCACCGCTGGCCGCCGGTGCCCTGGCTTTTCTGGCTGGGCGCGCTGCTCTACGCCGCCGCCTACACCGGGATGATTCTCACTGGAGCCTGGCTGTTGTTCCGCCGCCGACCCCTCAACTGAAATGCCGCAAACCGCCATCGCCATCCTGTTCCTCACCAGCCTCGCCCTGGTGACGAGCCTCGAACCGTGGTTCCAGTCCTGGCAAGGCAACCGCGCCCAATCTGCCGACCTCCTCGCCGTGCTCCTGGGCGACGCCCGCCGCGCCTTCGCCAACCACTTCTTCATCAAGGCCGACGTCTACTTCCACAACGGCTATTACCCGAGCATCTTCGACAACCGCACCGCCTTCCAGACGCCGCACATGGCCGCCGATGCCGGCGCGCTTGAGGAGAAAAACACCGGCGAGGAAGACGACTTCCTCGGTCCGCCCAAGGACTGGATTGACGCCTTCGGCCGCCGCTTCAAGCCGGCCACCCACACGCACCTATACCAAGGCGGCGCGCGAGCAGACGGCCCCGCGCACAAAGAGATCGAACTGGCCGACAGCCAGGACGTGCGCGAAATCCTCCCGTGGCTCCGCGCCTCCGCCGCCCTCGACCCGCAGAAAATCGAGACCTACACCACCACCGCCTACTGGCTCCGCCAGCGCATGGGCAAGACCACCGAAGCCGAAGCCTTCCTGCGCGACGGCCTCCGCGCCAACCCCGACAGCCACGAAATCCTCTTCGAGCTCGGCCGCATTGCCGACGAACACGGCAAAGACCCCGCCCGTGCGCGCAACCTGTGGGAACTCGCCCTTGCCAAGTGGCGAAAATTCGAGCTGCCCAAGAAGGACCCCGACACCTTCAGCCTCCTGCAAATCGCCTCCCACCTCGCGATGCTGGCCGAGCGCGAAAGCCGCTGGGACGAATACCTGCACTACCTCGGCCTCTGGAAGGCCGCCTCGCCCCAGCCCGCCGAAATCGAAAAGCGCATCGCCGAGGCGCAGGCCAAACGCGCCGCCGCCAACGCCAAACCTCAAACTCAAAACTCGAAACCATGAACTCAAAATTTCTCAATCCCCTCCTCGCCCTCGCCCTCACGCTGGTTCTCCCCGCTTGTAAAGACCAGCACGCTGGCCACGACCACGGCAAACCCGGTGACGCCAAAAAGGAAGCCGCCCACAAGCACGAGCACACCCCCCCGCACGGTGGCGCACCCGTCGTGCTCGGCGAGGAGGAGTATCACCTTGAAATCGTGCGCGACGCGGCGGCTGGCAAGCTCCACCTTTACGTGCTCGACGGCCACCTGGACAAATTCGTCCGTATCACCGCCGCAAGCATCGAAGTCACCGCCACGGTCGCGAACGCGCCGCAGATGCTCACCTTCAAGCCCGTCGCGAACCCCGCCACCGGCGAGAAGTTGGGCGACACCTCGCTCTTCGAGGCACAGGCAGACTGGCTCAAGACCGCCACCAACTTCGACGCCGTCGTGAAACTCCTGGATGTGAAGGGCAAGCAGTTCAAAGACGTGAAGTTCAACTTTCCCAAAGGCAACGAACACTGAGCCACCCATTTTTCCCTGATGAAATCTTCCGCCTACCGTCCCCTCGCCGACCGTCTGGGCATCGCCGCCTCCGGCGTTTGCGCGGTCCATTGCCTGTTCGTCCCCCTGGCCCTCGCGCTCTTTCCTGGCGTGATGGCCCGGCTGTTTGCCAGCCCGTTCACGCACCACGTCCTCACGGGCGTGGTGGTCTGCACCAGCCTTGCCGCGTTCGTGCCCGGCTGGCTCAAGCACGGGCAGGCGCGCGTCTGGGGCTGGGCGCTGGCCGGCCTGGGCTGCGTGCTGGCCGCGCGCTTCGAGGCTGAAGGGCCGGCGGAAATTGTGCTGACTGCGTTGGGCAGCGTCCTGCTCATCGTCGCGCACCGGCTCAACCACTCCCTCGTTTATTGGGCCGACCGTGAGTGAACCCACCGCCATGAATCCCTCCGTCACCGCCTGCACCTGCGCGCCGCCCGCTGCGTCTCTGTCCGCAGAGGCCGGGCTGGCCGCACCCGCCGTGGCTGCGCGGCGGGACTGGGCCTTGGCCCGCTGCCATCACGCGCGACTCGCGCTCACCGGACCACGCTGCGCGGTGCTGGATTTTTTATGCGCGCGGGCCGTGCCCATCGTGGTGGAGGCGCTGGTGCGGGAGTTGGTGGCGCAAACACGCTGCCACTTCGTGAGCGTGTATCGCGCGGTGCGGAGTTTCGAGGGGGCGGGCGTGCTGCGGCCAGCGACGCTCGCGGGCCAGCGCGTCGTGCGGTTGGCCTGCGCGGGGGGCGACTATCTCGTGTGCAGGCAATGTGGTCTTGCTGCGAGGCTGGGGGAAGCGGCCGAATTAAGCGCGTTCGAGACACAGCTCGCCGCACGCACGGGCTACCGGATTGAATATCACTGGCTGGAATTGAGCGGCCTTTGCCACCGCTGTCATCGCCTCAACCAGGCGTTTGCCGTATGAATAATTCTTCCGCCCCCGCCCCACGTTGGCTGCGCCCGCTGGACCGCCTCGGCTCCGTGCTGTCCACCGCGTGCGCGGTGCATTGTCTGCTGATGCCGGTGGTTGTCGTCGCGCTGCCAATGCTCGCCAGCGGGCCGCTGGCCAGCCGCGCGTTCGACCGCGCGGTGTGCGGGCTGATGGTCGCATTGGCGGCCTTTTGCCTGTGGCGCGGCTGCCGCACGCACGGGCGTTGGGGGCTCTTCATTTTGCTCGGCGGCGGCGCGGCGGTCACGCACGCGGTGCAGTGGTTTGGCCCGGACATCTGCTGCGCCAAGGAGCGCGCCAACTGGACCGAAGCCGCCGTGATGTGCGCCGGTGGCTTGGCCATCGCCGCCGCGCACCTGCTCAACCTCCGCCTCGTTCGCCGGTGCGCCGGCTGTTCCGTTTGCCCATGAAGATTAACCTCCTTGACCCCACCCCGCGCCCCGCGCCCGATCCCGCCCGGCTGGCCGAGCTGAAGGCCTGGGTGCGCGAGTTGATGCACGTGGACGAATCCGCGCTGCTCATCGTCAACGAACTCGCCTGCGAAGACCCGGATTGCTCGGACATCGAGACGAGCATCGTGCTCTCCCTTGCGCCCAAGGAGTATCTCACCTTTTCCATTCCCAAACCCGCCGCCGAGGTCACCCGCGCTGACCTCGTGCAGGTGCTCACAGAGCCGCGCGCCCACTGAATCATGAGCACTCCCGCCCCCCGCATCCCCGTCACCATCCTCACCGGCTTCCTCGGCGCGGGTAAAACCACGCTGTTGAATCACATCCTCACCACCCGCCACGGCCCGCGCATCGCCGTCATCG
>SXTU01000186.1 GCA_005791875.1 Verrucomicrobiales bacterium | reverse complement strand
CGTGGGCCGGGTCGCTGAGCTTGGGTCGTTAGGCCGCTTCACACGCTCATGACTTTCAAGCGCTCAGTCTGGTGGGGCTTCGGCGGTGCAGCAGTTCTCAGCGTCGCCGCTTGGTTCATCGTTGGCGCGAGCCGAGCATTGACTGACGCATCCACGCATTTCTTTTTTGCCATCGGACTGAATCCGCGAGAGCAGGGTCTTTGGTGCGTCTTGATGTTCGTAGCCCTCACTTCTCTCGTTGGTTTCATCGCTGGTCGCGGGTTACAGTTTCACAGACCATGAGCACACAGCGGCCTAACCATGCGCTGCAGCGAACCCGGCCATCGCGTCACTGTTGCAATCGTGGCGTCCCGCGGGCCGGGTCGCTGAGCTTGGGTCGTTAGGCGGCAGACGCAAGGAACCAAGAAACATGAAAGCCAAACAACCCAGCAAACTGAAGGACGGTGCCCGATGCAAAGTCGTAGGCGGCACGCATGAAGGCAAGAACGGCACCGTATGTGACATCAACACCAGCAAAACGGGTCATGTAACCATTACGGTGGTCCAGCCAAACGGGGAGCGGTTCAAGACTCTGCCAAAAACGTCGTCGTGGAGAAATAGCTGGCCGGACTAAGCGCGGCAGCTAGCCCTGCCATCGCGCTCCGGTCGCAACTGAACGCCCTCGTGCGCCGGATCGCTGTAGCTCTGGCTCCTCAGCAGACGAGATTCCTCCCGAAGAACCAGCCAGTAGTGCGTGAATAGTTGGGGAGTTTTGTGAGCAAGGTGAGGGGACGGGAGTTCCCGGCGGGAGCGCGAGGGGTTGTGGGGCGGTGCCGTGTGGACGCAACCGCTTGATGTTGCCTTGACATGCAGAGTTGTTTTCCCTATTCACACCCCTTAATACTACGAGTAATTCTTCAATTACTCTCTACTTAGTAAGCCATGAAACTGAGCATCACCAAAGACCAGCTCATCGCTGGGCTGCAAGCCGTCCAGAATGTCGTGAGCACCCGCACGACGTTGCCGATCTTGTCTAACGTCCACGCGCGCGCTGAGGACAACCGGCTCTACCTGACAGCGACGGACCTGGATGTGACGGTGGCTTGCGGTGTGGAGGCGCAGATCAGCGATCCCGGCGCGACGACGATCCCGGTAAAGCGGCTCTTCAGCATCGTGCGCGAGCTGCCTCCCGGCGAGGTGGAGCTGGACACGGATGACAAGAACTTCACGAAGCTGAGCGCCGGGGCGTCGTTCTACAAGCTGAACGGCCTGAGCGCGGAGGAGTTCCCGCCGGTGCCGAAGTTCAAGGAGACCGGCTCGATGACGTTGCCGCAGGAGAAGCTGCGCGCGATGCTCAAGAAGACGTCCATCGCCATCTCGGCGGACGAGTCGCGCTATGTGCTGAACGGCGTCTTCATGAAGTTCACGCCGGAGAAGCTGGTGATGGTGTCCACGGACGGGCGTCGTCTGGCGCTGACGGAGGAGGACTTGCCCGCCGGCTCGACCGCGACGGGCGAGATCATCGTGCCGACGAAGGCGGTGAATGAGTTGAACCGGCTGCTCCAGACCAAGGGCGAGGTGGAGGTCCGCTTCACGGACAACCAGGTTTCCTTCCGGCTCAAGGACGAGTCTGCGTTCTCGGTGTTGCTGATCTCGAAGCTCGTCGAGGGCAGCTACCCGAATTACCAGCAAGTTATTCCCAAGGAGGCCAAGGAGCGCATCACACTCATGCGCGAGGAGTTCCTCGGGGCCTTGCGCCGCGCGGAGCTGATGACCAACGACAAGTCGAACTCAGTGAAGCTGGCCTTCACGAAGAACAACCTCACGATCACCGCGAACACTGCGGATGTGGGCGAGGCGCGCGAGTCCATCGCGATCAATTACAAGAGCAAGGACATCAGCATCGCGTTCAACCCCGGCTACCTGATGGACCCGCTAAAGGTGGTGGAGACGGACGAGATATTCCTCGAGCTGTCGGACGAGCTAAGTCCCGGCTCGGTGAAGATCAACACGGCGTTCCACTACGTGCTGATGCCGATGCGGATGACGTGAGGAGCGCGGGGCGTCGGCCCACTTCTCTGTAGCGGTGGTCTGTGACCGCCGGACTTCGGCTAACGGCGCTCACAGAGCGCCGCCACAGCTTTCCGTTCCGCCTTGCTCGGAGCGCACTGATTTGCTACCAACTACCGCGTCCTCCAACCATGACGCCCTCGCTCAATGACCAGAAGCTGCGGCTCACCCGCGCCCTCGAGCGCAAAGACCTCCCCGACGGCACGCGCCTGCTCAAGCAGACCAATCGCGGCGAGTATCTGGCGCTGACGGCTGCGCAGGAGAACATCCTGGCTGAGTTCGACGGCCAGCAGACGGTGCAGGCGGTCTTGCAGGGGCTGTTGCAGAAGGAGGGGCATCCCAAGATTCGCGCGTTCTACGACCTTGTGCTGGCAGCGCAGGGGAAGGGTTTTCTCCACGAGGGCGAGGAGGAGCCGGTCGGCAGCCAAGTCAGAGGACGGCGGTGGAATGTCCGCTGCACGCCCGTCGGCGCGCTGGCGCTGGCGGTGTGCCTGATCGGGGCCGGCGTGTCCTCTGTGGCGGTGGCGGAGGTGGCGTTGATCCCCGATCCTCCGGGCTGGTTTCTCACGTTGCTCTGCGTGTCGCTGGGACTGAGCCTGGCGAACTTGCTGGCGGGCGCGGTCCTCAGCGGGCTTGGTCGCGAGGTGTATCGGCCCGAGGTGCGGCTGGACTTGGTGCTGCCGTTCTTCTCCGTGGACACGCGGGATGCGCTCATGGGCGGGCGGCAGGTGGAGGCGCTCACCGCGTTGCAGATGCTCGCCGCGCCGTTCGGCATGGCGCTGATCGGCTGGGCGACGAACTCCACGCCTGTCTTCCTCGCGGGCTACGTGACGGCGCTGCTGCTGGCGTCGCCGTTTGGCGGCTCGCCCGCGCACACGCTCCTGCACGCGCTCTTCCGCAAGCAGCACGAGCTGCCGCACTGCGCGGACACCTTCCTGCGCGAGAAGTTCATCGCGCAACTGCTCGACTTCAAGGCGTCGCTCAACGAGGAGCGCTACTTCATCATGCTTTCGACTTGGGCGGTGCTGTGGCTCGGCGCGGTGTTCGGCTTCGCCTCCGAGCTGCTGACCCGGCAGGCAAACCTCCTCTTCGAGCCGGGCGCGCAGACGATCATCTACCTGCTTGGGCTTGTGGTGGTGGCGCCGCTGGCCTACGCGCTCTGGCTCATCGGCAAGGCCGCGCATCGCGTCCTCTCACCGCGGCTCTCCTCTGCCGAGGCGAGCTTGCATAAGAGCTTCGACGGCGTGCAGCGGCCCGGCGCAGACGAGATGGTGAAGTTTCTCTCCAGCACGCTGCTGCTCTCGCAATTGTCCGAGGCGGAGATCCGCTCCGTCGCCGAGGCGATGGAGTTCTTCACCGTGAAGCGAGGCGCGGTCATCATCCGCGAGCGCGACAAGGGCGACCTCATGTTCGTCATCCACAGCGGCCGCGTGGAGGTGCAGAAGGAGGACGAGTCCGGCGCGTTGCGTCCCGTGGCGCAGCTCGCGCGCGGCGATGTCTTCGGCGAAATCGCCTTGCTCCAGCAGGTGCCGCGCACCAGTTCGGTCGTCGCGGTTGAGGACACGGAACTCTTCGCGCTCAAGAAGTCGGACTTCGACCGGCTGCTGCTCTCCACGCTCGGGGCGAAGAAAATCCAGGAGGTCGTGCAGGTCTGCGCGTTCCTCCGGCGCAACTCCATTTTCACCGACTGGCCGCCGCACGCGCTGATGAAGGTCGCGGGGCAGTTCGCCTTCCATGACTGCACCGCCGGCGCGACGGTTCTCAACGAGGGCCGGCACAACGAGTCCTTCTACATCGTCTATGAGGGCGAGTTCGGCGTGCGCAAGGCCGGCGCGCAAGTCGCCACGCTCGGGCCGGGAGATTTCTGCGGAGAGATCAGCCTGCTGCAAGGCACCGCCGCCTCCGCCGATGTCGCCGCGCTGCGCAACAGCCGCTGCCTCAAGCTCGGCAAGGACAGCTTCCTTCAGCTCGTCAGCCGCGACTTCCTCACCGGCCTCGCCATCGAGCGCACGTCGGACAAGCGCGTCGTCGCCCTGAAGAAGAAAGAAGCGGCGAAATGAGCGCGCTCCTGAAAATCCTCCCGCTCGCCGCCGCCGCCGGCGTCGCCGTGATGAACGCCGACTCGCTCAAGAAAAGCCTGGGCGTCGTGGACAAGGTGCGCAGCGCCGCCACTTCTGGCATTGAGATGCAGGGCATCGCCGAGGCGCTGGCCGGCGACTTCATCGAGACCAAGGACTTGCCCCTCGAAAACTTTGGCGCGTGGCTCAAGGAGAACATGAGGGAGAAGGGCGGCAAGGACACGCGCGACAAGTCGAAGGACCCTTGGGGCACCGAGTATCGCCTCACCGTGGACGTGCCGAAGAATGGCCTCGTGGTGCTGTCCGCCGGGCCGGACAAGGCATGGAAGAGCGACGACGACTTGAATTACTTCTACTCGCTCACGGGCATCGAGGGGAAGAACGCCATCGGGCCCGAGCTGGCCGCACGCGCACGCGCCGCTGCCGCGAAGCAGGGGATTTCAACTGCCAGCAGCCAGAGCAGTGGAGTAGCCGGCGGGCGGGCGACCGGCCCGTCACGCGCCACCACCGGCTCCACGCCCAAGCCGTCGCAGTCTGCGGAGGAGACCACGCGCAAGGTCGTCGAGTCGCAGACGAAGCGCGCGGCGAGCGGAGATGCGCAGGCGTCGTTCGACCTCGCGAACCGCTACATCACGGAGGACGGCGTGTTCAAGGACTATGCCGAGGCCAAGAAGCTGTTGGAGACCGCCGTGAAGAACGCGGACACCCAAACCCTCCGCGAGAAAGCCCAGACGCAGCTCGACAACGTGAACAAGGTGCTGGGGAAGTGATACCAACTCGCGGTGAAGATGGGTCGAATGAGAGGCGAGTCTCAGCACGCGTATCCCCTCACCCCGGCCTCTCCCCGAGGAGAGGGAGAATCGCCGTCCGCGCAGCTTCAACCCGCCCGGCGTTGTTGCTTCGAGACTGAATGACTGGCTCCCTCTCCAGGAGGCAGAGGGCTGGGTTGAGGGGGAAGGCATCCACCAGCATCCGGGCCGCGTTCTACTGGATTTCAACCACACTCGGTAT
>SXTU01000185.1 GCA_005791875.1 Verrucomicrobiales bacterium | reverse complement strand
CGAATCTCGTGGCTCATGTTGGCGAGGAAGTCCGACTTCGCGCGCGTCGCTCCCTCGGCGGCGGCGCGGGCTGCGTCCAGCTCCCTGTTCGCGCGCGTCAGCTCGTTTTGCAGGCGGTTGGTGGCGAGCGTCGAGCTGACCCGCGCGCGCAGCTCGGCGATGTCGAAAGGCTTCGTGACGTAGTCCACCGCGCCCTGCCGGAACGCTTGCACCTTCTCCGCCGTGCTGCTGCGGCCTGTGAGCAGGATCACCGGCGCGGACTGCATGTCGGGATGCTCCTTGAGCTGCTTCAGCACCGCGAAGCCCTCCATGTCCGGCAGGCCGAGGTCGAGCAGCACGAGGTCGAACTTCTGCTCCTTCGCCAGCGCGAGCCCCGTCGCCCCGTCGAAGGCCGATGTCACGAGCACATTGTTCTGCAGCAGGCAGCTCACAACGGTCTCCTGCATGTTCAGGTCGTCGTCAACGAACAGAACCTTGAACTCCAGGTCGTTCATGCGTGGTGCTGCGGGATTCTCACGGGCCGAAAGCTAAGGCACAGCCGCGCGCCTATTCCAGCGCATTTTTGCTCGTCAGGGGTAACTGCCCGCGTTTTCATCGCGCCCGATGACCACCCCGACAGTCCTAAAGCGCGAGGAACTCAAACCCGCCGCCGACCTTTGCGCCCGCACGCTGGACCAGCTCGATCGCATCCTGCTGGGCCGCGCAGACGTGCATCGCCTCGTGCTCATCGGCATCCTGAGCCGCGGCCACATCCTGCTCGAGGGCGTGCCCGGCCTGGGCAAGACCGCGCTCATCCGCACGCTGGGCCGCATCCTCCAGCTCGACTTCAAGCGCGTGCAATTCACGCCCGACCTCATGCCCGGCGACGTCCTCGGCACGCACATTCTCCAAAACACCGCCACCGGCCAGCGCGAGATGACCTTCCAGCCCGGCCCGGTGTTCACGAACATCCTCCTCGCCGACGAAATCAACCGCGCCTCGCCCAAGACGCAATCCGCGCTCCTCGAAACCATGCAGGAGAGTTGCGTCACGCTCCTCGGCGTCACGCGCAAATTGCCGCAGCCCTTCTTCGTCCTCGCCAGTCAGAACCCCATCGAGCTGGAAGGAACTTATCCGCTGCCAGAGGCGCAGCTTGACCGCTTCCTCTTCCGCCTGCTCTTCAACCACGTGGATGCTGACGTGCTCACGCGCATCATCAGCGAGCGCCGGCGCGGCGAACTGCCGGAGCCGACGTGGCAGATGGAGAAGGGCCAGCTTGAAGAACTCTTCGCCGTGATGGAGCGCATCTTCATGCCCGCGCCCGTCGCGCGCTACGTCGCCCGACTTGTCGCCGCCACGCAGCGTGGCGCGGCGGAAGCCACCGAGGCGGTGAACAAATACGTCAACTACGGGGCCTCCCCGCGCGCCGCCATCGCAATCGCGGAAGCTGCGCGGGCGCACGCGCTTGTCGCGGGCCGCCCAACCGCCGGCTTCGAGGACGTGAAGGTCGTCGCGCCCTCCGTGTTGAACCACCGCATCCTGCTCAACTACCAGGCGCGCTTCGACCGCACCGACACCACCGCCGTCGTGGGCGAGCTGCTGGCGAAGCTGGACGAGACCGGCTTGAAGCTGCCGCAGGGCGTGGCATTGGAGCAGGCAGCGTGAGGAGGCGTCGAAGCGTCCTCCGGGAAACTCCCTCTCCATGAACTCCCCTGATCTTTGGGTTTCCTGTCTTTGGCTCATGGCCTTGATTGACCACGATCTCATCGCGTCCGCCATCCGCGCGGCGATGGACACGGCGCTGATGCTATCGCCGCTGGCGCTGGTGGTCATCGCTCTGCTGCTTCCCTACGTTTACCGGCTCCTGTTTCTCCGGGCCAAGCTGGACAAGCGGAGCTACGAGGAGACCAAGTCCAGGACCGCGCCGATGGTGCGACGGCTGCGGCGGCACCTGGACTTCGCCGCGCGTCAGTGGGCTGATTACGTGGGGAGTGGAAGGAGGAATCTCAAATACCGAATCGAGGTCAGCCTGCTCTACGACCTGACCAAGGCTGTCGCAGCCTACTACGCAAGCGACCAATGGCGGGAACACATGCGCCGGCACGGGGTGGCAGAACTGATCTTCATGGACGAGGACAAGTCGCTCCGGCATAACCTCGACCAGAACGGCTTTTTCCTCAGTCCGTTTTTCAAGGAGGGCGTGGTCAACCGCTATCTCATGCGGCCGACCGTCGGCGGCTTCAACTGCGTCCGCGTGGAGGGCGACCCCGTGCTGCTGGCCCGGGCGACGACGTTGTTCCGGGAGGCACTCAAGGAAATCGAGCCTCAGTTCGAGCAGGGGCACATCTACCTGCCCTTCCTGACGTTGAGCCGGTGGGAGCGGCTCCGCTTCCGCATCCACACGATGATCATCACGCGGCTGCTCAGTGAAGGCATGGAGAAGGGCGTTGCGTTGATGCTGAGTTACGGACTGGTCGCGCTGCTGAAGGGCGACACCGCCAGCCGCGGCGCGGTGGACTTCATCATGGACATCGTGGCGCTGCTCTTCATGGCGCACGTGTTCGACACCGTGTTGAAGAACCGTTGCAGCCAGTTTAAGACGAACTGGGAGGATCGGGAGCGGTATTACTACCGGCGACAGATGCACCAGTTCATCGTCGGTCTCGACTCGACCATGGTGCGCGAGGAGGCGCGGCGGGAGAAGGAGGCGGTTCAACTCCTGTGCGCCCGCACCCGGAACCCGAGGGGAATCAAACGCATCGTCCGCACGCTGAAACGGGCCAGCCGCCATCCACAGGAAACCTCGCTGCTGCTGGGAGCGGCGAAGGACGTGATGGACTACGACCAGACTGCGGTCTCGCCCATCGCCCTGATCTTCCTGAAGGAACTGGCGGGCAGTTATCCGTCCGCTTACGCGCAGCTTCTGCGCCGCTGGCGGACGTTCCGTCATCCTTGGGCCAGCAAGGACAAGCTGGTGAGCCTGCTGCTGAGTGACAAGCCGTTGGCAGCGGTCGCGACCAGAAATTCCCGCGCCTTGCCAGACCGCGAAAGCCAGGTGGAGTGGCAACGAGCAGTCCAAGCGTTGCACCATGACTTCCCGGCGGAGGTGGATGAAGCCCGCATCGCGCACATCACCGAAGGTCTCGCGGCGAAAAACCTGACGCCAGGCGAGCGGCGGGCGCTGGTGCTGTGCTTCTTCCTCGGCGGGCTGCTCTGGCGCTTGCGGCAGGTGGACCCCGAAAATCCCTTGGGCCGGCGGCGCGACGCGCGGCTCTACCACGCGACGCTGACATTTGCATTGCCGGCCTTGGAGCGGATTCAAGCCCGGCAGGCGGCCGGCGAGTGCGACCACGGATTGCAGCCCGCCGAAATGGCCAGCTTGATGAACCGCATCAGGTCCGCCCTGCCGCTGCCGGCGGGTCATCAGTTGCGGTTGAAGCTCGGCAGCGGCCAGGGTGTGGCCCCGGCGATGGAGGAAATCCAGCGCGCGGTGGCGGTCAAGAAACAGCCTGCCTCGTCCAACCCCGTGGATTTGCCCACGCGACATCTGCGCGAATGGCTGGACGCCTGCGCCAGCGACCCGCGCACGTCCGGAGTTTTGGCCGGCGCCATTCACGAAGCCTCCCTGATGGGGCTGGGGGCGAAGCTGGACAAGCGTCTGCGCGCCGGCACGGACAGCCTTGTTCTGGACCCACAGGCCTTTGACTCGAACTACAACCCGCTCCGCGCGCCGACGCTGCGGCAGCAACTGGCGAGACGGGGCATTGACGGGAAGGACAACGAGGCAGTCCTCGCCCTGCTCGGCTTTTGGGGGAGCAAAGACGTGAAGCCCGTGCCGCTCGGGCAGATTCCAATTCGCCTGACGTTTCTCGATCTGCAACCGGTCGTGGACTACATCTCGGATCGCGCGCAGGACTCCGAGACCCTCGATGAGATCACGCATCAGGCGCTGGTGGAATTTTACCAGGCGGCCCGCATGGCCGGGAGCGTCCGCGAGCTGCCGGATGTTTTGACCCGGCCCGCCGAGGGCGACGACGCCGGAGGTTCAATCGCCCGGCAAATGGCGGTGATCCGCTCGCTTCGGGCCGCGATCATCGCCGATCAGGAGCCGCTGTTTCTGCTGCTCCAGGAAACGGCCCATCAGTTGGAAGTCATCCTCGATCCCTTGCACGCCAGTCTGGATCAACTGCTGGGTCAGGCGGCCGGGCTTGGCCCCGCCATCGCCGAGGCGACGCGCTGGAACTTGTATCGCATGCAGGACGCCGGCCTGGCCCTGGTGATCCCGCTGACCTGCATGGCGGAGCGGCTCGGGGTCTTCGCCGAAGGCACGGATGCGTATTGGTCAACCTGCGAGACGTCGGTGGACCAGGAGCAATTTCTCCGGCAGTTCGATGTCCAAAACCGCGAACACGCGGACGCCCTCATCCGGGCAAGGATTTTACTCCACCAGTTCGAGGCGCTGCGCAGCCTCATCCCGGCCCACGCCACGAGCGAGCGGACAGCGTTCACGTCGTTCGACACGCTCGCGGGCGACGCGGACCAACTGCGCATCGCGGCGGCGACGGTGATGACCATGATTGACCAGAGCGGACTGCGCACCGACGCGCGCTTCCGCGCGGTGCGCGAAGTTCTGGTCGTGGCGATGGCGCGGCAGGGCTACTGCAACCGGGGGAATCTCAGCGACCTCATCCGCGTGACGCTGAAACAGCGGGACAGCGCGGGCAACACCATCTTCCTGACACGCGGCACGCAAACTCCGGCCCGGGTTTCAGCCGTCCTCTCCCCCGACCTGCACGTCGCGGTCGTGGAACGGAAGCCGGCGCAGACATGAGTGTGAGGAGCCGAGTGAAGCCGTGTGGGCAGCGACAACTGGAACTTCCCGCGAAGGATAACTGTCGTTGATCGGGGTAGGGCTCGTCTGTCCTCAGCGCGCCGTCCGGGGGCTGGATCAGATGCGGCGCGATGGGACAGACGCACCCTACCTGCTGAGGCAAATCACCGGTTGAATAAAAACGCCGGGTTGTTGATGAGGGCCCAGGCGAGGTCTTGCGCGCCGATGAGTCGGGTCTGGTCGAGCTGCTTGGTGCTCAGGTCGGAGGCGCGCTTGAGGTTGGTGAGCTTCGGGTCCGCTGGCAGCGGCTCGCCGAGGCGGGCGACGCTTTCCTTCAGCTCCTTGAGATGGGGGTCAACCGGGCGCGGCTTCTTCGCGTCCGCAAGTTCCTTCGTGCGCTTGGCCAGCTCGGCGTCGTTCGCGCGGACGATCTTCTCGAAGTCGGCCTTCTGCTCCTTCGTGCGCAGGTCCGCCGGCATGGCCAGCACGGCGCGCAACTCCTCGGACTGGCTCAGGCCGGGTGACTTCGTGCCGGTGCCCGCGAGGCGGAAGCGGCCCAGCGTGTAGCCCTTGTCCTCGCCGCCGCTGAACTGCTGCGTGAGCTTCACGGTTAGGATCAGGTTCGCGGTGTTCGTGAGCGGCGTCTTCAACTCGTAGGTGGCCCAGTGTGTCGCGCCGCCGTTGGGCGCGACGGCCCAGCCCTGCTGCCGGTTGTTCGCCCCATCAATGGATTTCGCGACCTCGAAGTTCTCCTGGCTGAAATCGGCAAGCGCCTTTTGCAGCTCGGCCTTTTTCGTCTCCGCCGGCTTGTCCTTGGGCGCGATGCTCAACGCGATTTCGTTCAGCACGAAGTTGCCGTCGGGCGCGCGGCCGGGGCCGTTCTTCGGGAAGCGCTTGTCCGTGAGCGCCTCGAGTCGCAGGGCATTCAGCTCCTTCAAGTCCGTCTCGATGGTGAAGGTGTATTCGCCGCGCACGGCCTTGCCAGCGGTCACGACGACGGACTTGTCCGCCTGTTGCTCGAGCTTGAGGTCGCCGGTGGACTTGAGGTTCCTCGCGGTGAAGGCGCTCCACGGAGTCTTCACGTCCTGCTTCTTCTCGAACTCAACGAGGCGCTTCTGAAAGTCCTGCTCGTTGAAGCGCTTCAGTTCTGCCTCGGCCTTCTCTGTGCGCTCCTTCTGCTCGGCGTCGAGCTTGGCCTCGCGCGGCGCGATCTCCTTCTCGAATGCGGCCAGCTCGACCTTCGCGTCGGAGAAGTCCTTCGCCCGCGTCACCTCGCGCTTCTTCTGGATCGCGGGGAAGAGCTTCTCATAGTCGGCGAGCGAGACGCCGACGCTCGCGTGATCGGCCTTCATCGTGGCCCAGCTCTTCAAGGTCGTCTCGATCTCACCGCTCTTTGCCGGGCGGTTCATGATGCGGAGGAACAGCTCGTTGATGAGCTGGCGGTCGTCGGTGATTTCCTTGGCCAGCCGGGTGATCGCGTTGTCCGGCGCGCTGACGGCGTCACCGACGGTCGCGCCGGAGATGAGCGCCATGATGGGGCCGAGCTGGATGTCGCTGCTGCGCTCGCACTCGCAGGCGGACTCGCGAGCGGGCTTGCCCATGGTGGCGAAGAAGCCGTCTGGCAGCTTGAAGCCGCTGTCGGCGAGCTGCGAAGCGCGCGTGCCAGCGGGGACGCCAGGGATGTTCGACTTCGCACCCGTCACCTTGATGAGCGTGTCGTAGAGCACCTCGGCGGGCAGGCGGCGCGCGGTGGCGTGGGAGAAGTTGATCTTGTCGTCCGAGTTCCACTGGTGAGAGACGACCGAGAGCTGGTAGGTGCGGGACTTGGCGACGAGCTTCATCAGGTGGCGCGTGTTGAAGCCGCTGCTCACGAACTCCTTCGTCAGGTAGTCGAGCAGCTCCGGGTTGCTCGGAGGATTGCCGGCGCGAATGTCGTCGAGCGGCTCGATGATGCCGACGCCGGTGAGGTAGCCCCAGATGCGGTTGGCGAAGCTCGTGGCGAAGTAGCGGTTGTCCTTCGCGGTGATCCATGCGGCAAGCTCCTCGCGGCGGGTGGGCTTCTTCTTCTCCGCGCCAGCCTTGGCGGTCTCGTCGCACGTCGCGGGATACGGGAACTGCGGCGGCGTCTCCTTGCCGGTGCGCTCGTGCTTCACCTCACCTGTGCCAAGCTCCTCGATGATCTCATACATCGGCTTGCCGCCCTCGACCGCCGTGCCACCCAGCAGCTTGTCGCCGCTGGCCGGGTCTTTCTTCAGCCCGACGCGCGCGAACCACGCGGCGGTCTGGTAATACTGGTCCTGCGTCCAGCGCTCGAAGGGATGGTCGTGGCACTTGTTGCAGTTGAAACGCACGGCGAGGAAGAGGTGCGTGGTGTTCTCCATCGTGTCCTCGGGCTTGCGCAGAATCTTGTAGTAGCTCGCGGGCGGGTTGTCCTTGTTCGAGCCGTTGGCCGTGATGATTTTGCGCGCGAACTGGTCGTGCGGTGTGTTGTCGGCGACCTCCTTGCGAATCCAGTCGCGGAACGCCTTCGCGCCCTCCGCGCCGATGAACTTGCTGTTCACTTGCAGCAGGTCGGCCCACTTGTTCGCCCAGTGGTCCACGAAGTCATCGCTGCCCACAAGCACGTCCACGAGCGCATCGCGCTTCTCGCGGGTCGGGCGCTTGTCGGCGAGGAACGCCTTCACGTCCTCCGCGCTCGGCGGCACGCCGGTCAGGTCGAGATACACACGGCGGATGAACTCGTCGTCGGTGCAAAGTCCGCTGGGCAGAATCTTCATGCGCTGCCACTTCGCGGCGCTGAACTCATCAATCTTGTTCCACTTCTCCGGCTCGGCCCACGCGAAGCCGCTGCGGTCGCCCATCACCGTCACCGTCGTCGCGGCGTAAGCGCCCTCGAAGCGCGCGAGCATCGGAGCCTCGCCGCGCCGCAGCGTGGTCACGACGTTCGCGCTGTCGGTCTTGGCCACGTCTTGGTTGCCGGTCTCGACGAACGCCAGCGCGGTCACATCGCGCGTGGAGCCGTCGGCGTAGGTCGCGATGACGCGCATCTGCTGGCGCGCGCCGACCTTCTGGACGACGGGGTTTTGCGGGGACAACTCAATCTTAGTCACGCGCGCGGCGGCGGCATTGAGCTTCGCGCCCGCGCCAATCCACTCGCGGATGATGCGGTAGTTCAAGCTGCCCGGCTCGAAGACCATCTGCCCCTGATGCGGCACGGCGGCGGTGGCCTTGAGCAGCATGAGCGAATCGTCCGGCGAGGCGACGTTCGCGCGGCGGCTGGCGAGTTCGTCGGTGAACGCGCGCACGTCATACTCGGCGTCGTAGCCGCGCAGCGAGAGCTTGAACCCGTTGCGGCCATCCTTCGCACCGTGGCAGGTGCCTTGGTTGCAACCGGCCTTGGTCAGCACCGGGTTCACGTCGCGAATGAAGTCGGTCTCGAGCGCCTTGCCGATGCCCGCGACTTTCACGGGGACGGTGACGGACTTGCCGGCGAGCGTGGCCTTCACGGTCACGGAGCCGTTGGCCTTCGGGAGCACGACGCCGGAGGCGCTGACGGTCGCGGCGCTCTTGCTGAAGCCGCTGAGTTCGAGCTTCGCGAGCCGCGTCACGTCCAGCGCCTCACCATTTGCGAGGCGCGCGGTAACGAGAATTTGCGCGCTGTCAGTCCAGCGACCGAGCGTGACGGACTTCGGCTCGACTTCGAGCGCGACGACCTTCGCATCCTTCGGCAGCGACTCCGGCTCGCCGTCGGTCTTGGGTGCGGCGGGCGCGGGCGCTTCAAACTTCTTGGCCGCGAGCGCCTTGCTGGCGGCGGTTACATTCACACTGGGGAAATCCTTCAGCACGGAACCGTTCTCCGCGTTGAACAGGCGGATTTGGCCGTCCGAGCCAGCAGCGGCGACGGTCTTGTTGTCCGGCGCGATGGCGACCGCGAACACGCCGGCCTGCGGGACGGAAACCTTGAACAGCGTCTTGGTGCCGCTAGCGCGATATTTGGCGATGACTTCCTTGTCCTGCGGCGAACGGCTGGCGGGGATTTTCTTCATCACGTCCGCCATCTCCTTCGTGATGGCATTCGTGCCGAAGGTGAACGTGGACGCGAAGACCTCGCCCTTGCCGTCGAGCGCGCTCGCGGCGGCGAGCAGTTTGCCGTCCGCACTCCAAGCGACGGACGTGACGCGGCCGAGCATCGCGTCGAAGAAGAAGATGCCGTTCGAGTCGTCGCCAATCTGGCGGTTCGCGGTGCGGAAGTATTGGTAGAGCTTCGGCAAGCCGTCGGAGCCGCCCATGAGAATTTCCTCGCGCAGCGGGTGGCGAGAGACAGTCGCGACGCCGCCCTTGAGCGCGTTGGGCGTGATGCTAGTGATGTTGTCCACGAAGCGCTGCGTGGCCAACTCGGTGAGCTTCGCCGTCATGTCGCGCGAGACAGAGATAACGTGGTCGCCCTTGAGCGACCAGGTGGTGTCGAGCGCCCAGTCGCTGTGGGAGCCCATAAACATGACCTGCTTGCCGGAGTCGGCTTCGATGGTGCGCACGGTGTTGTCACCACAGCCAAAGGCGATGTGCTTGCCGTCCGGCGACCAGCTCGCGCCGTAAAGCGTGTCGTAGGTGACGGAGTGCGAGAGCGTGAGCTTGCGTTTCTCCACGTCCCACACTTGAATTTCGCCCATGCGCCCGGGGAGGCCGCCGGCGACGGCGAGTCGCTTGCCATCAGGAGAAAACTTGACCGACTCGATGCGCTCGCTCAAGCCGACGAGCCGTGCGGCGAGGCCGGAGCCGTCGGCCTTGTGCAGGAGAACCTCGTGGAAGCCCGCGACCGCGAGGAGCGCGCCGTCGCTGGAGTAGTCAATCGAAGTGATGACCGGCGGGAGTGAATACACCGGCGGGTGATTCATGTCGTAGCGCTCCTTCGCGTTGGCCGGCGTGTCGTCGATTGCGCCTTGGGCAATCCAGTTGCGAATGGCCTCGATTTCCGTCGCGTGCAGCGGCTTTTTGCCCTCGGGCATCTCGGCCTTGCCGTCCTTGGGCGTGATGAGCTGCACGAGGTGCGATTTGTCCGGGGACTTGGCGACGATGGCGGCTTCCTTACTGTCGCCGGCGCCGAGCATCAGCTTGAAGTCCGTCATCACGTAGCCGCCCTTGGACTTCGCGGGCTGATGGCAGCCCTGGCAGTTCGCCTGGAAGACGGGGCGCACGTCCTTGTAATAGCTGACTTTCTTGGCGGGCGCGGATTTCTTGTCCGCCGGGGCGGCGAGAAGGCTGGCGGCGGTGACCGCGAGGACGCCGAGGCCGGTCAGGAGTGGCTTGCAGTTCATGGCTTGAAAGTGCGTGAAATCCGGCGGCGCGGCAACAACGCAACGCTCGGCGGAGACAATCAAAACCGACGGCAGGATTGGGGGCGAATTCACCGGCAAACGGGGGTGAGGCGGACACTCTTGTCCGCCGTGACAGCATCCGGCGCGGGGCCGGTGGGGGACAAGAGTGTCCCCCTTACGCCACTCAAAAGCAAAAGCCCGCGTCCGTTGCCGGACGCGGGCTGGCGGTGAGAACGGTTGAGCTCACCCGAACGTCGTCTTGCCGGGGACGGGGAGCTTATACATCCCGTCTGCGCCAGGCACGCTCGAAGGAGTGAGCTTGATGGCTTCTTCCCACGAGACTTGGTCGATGCCCTTGACCATCGTGTCGTGGTTGGTCTTGAGCGCGTCGTCCCAGGAGATTTCCTTGCCGGAGTAGGTCGCCATGCGGCCCAGCACGGAGGTCATGGAGCTGTCCGCGCCGTAGAAGGCCTCGTTGAACGGCTTGTCGTTGCGGATGGCGTCGAACAGGTCGTCGTGCTCCTGCTGGTAAGCGTCTTTGCCACCGCCCTGATAGCGCCAGGCAGCTTCACCCGTGATGGTGTAGCGCCCGAGGTTCGCCACGCCCTTGGTGCCGATGGCATGCTCGGAGACATCGTTCCAGCAGCCGAGCTGGTGGCGGCACTGGCTGAAGCAGACGGAGCCGTCCTCGTAGGTGAACTCAACGACGTGGTGGTCGAAAATCTCGCCGTAGTCGGGGCCTTTGCGGGTCTCGCAACCGCCGTTGCCGCGCGCCCTGACCGGGTGGCCGCGCTTGACCCAGTTGATGACGTCGAGGTTGTGGATGTGCTGCTCGCAGATGTGGTCGCCGCAAAGCCAGACGAAGTAATACCAGTTGCGCATCTGGTATTCGAGCTCGGTGAGCTTGCGTCCGTATTGCTTCTCGAGGGACTCGCGGGTCTTCACCCACGGCGTGTTGCCGTTCCAGTAGGCGCGCATGGCCATGATGTCTCCCATCTGGCCGTCGTGGATGCGCTTCACGAGTTCAACGTAGCCAGCTTGGTGATGGCGCTGGAGGCCGACGCCGACCTTAAGGTTCTTCTTCTTCGCCTCGGTGGCAGCGGCGATGACCTTCTTGTAGCCGGCGACATCCACGCAAACGGGCTTCTCCATGAAGACGTGTTTGCCTTGGCGGACGGCTTCCTCGAACTGCATCGGGCGGAAGCCCGGCGGGGTCGCGAGGATGACGAGGTCGGCCTGCGCGATGGCTTTCTTGTAGGCATCGAAACCCGTGAACTTGTGCTCGTCCTTCACTTGCACCTTGTCCTTGTGGTTTTTGGCGAGTTGAGCCAGCGAGCCGTCCATGCGGTCCTTGTGAACGTCCGCCACGGCCACGAGCTTCACGCTCTCGCCGGTGCTGAGGGCCTGCGCAGCCGCGCCAGTGCCACGTCCGCCCATGCCGATGAGCGCGACCTTGATGGTGTCGCCGGGCGAAGCACCGTGGACGAAACGCTCGACGGGCAGCGTGCTCAAGGCAGCGGCGCCAGCGGCGAACTTCGTGGAGGTGGAGAAGAAACTCCGGCGCGTGACCGGCGCGGAGGCGGGGACGATTAGTTGGCTCATAATTTCAATCGCGTTGGACCAGACCGTCCGCCACGACATTCGCAGCGGACCAAATATGCTCGTTCAACAAGCTGGAACGGGGGCGAGTGTAGGAAGTCGCGGCGGGTTGTCCAGCACGGGGAAACTTTTCCTCCTGCTCGTAATCCTGATCCTCCCCGCTCCTACGAAAGAGGGAGCAGGATTAGGATTAAGATTACGAGCAGGAGAAGACCGAGCTACAGCGCCACCGTCTGCCCCGGAATCGCATACGGATACCGACCGTCCGGTCCCGGCTTGGGCTTGGGCGCGGCGTCCCACGCGAGGCGCTCGGGCATGAGGTCGAGTTTCGAGTTCA
The DNA here is from genome assembly GCA_005791875.1 of Verrucomicrobiales bacterium. Classification (GTDB taxonomy): domain Bacteria; phylum Verrucomicrobiota; class Verrucomicrobiia; order Limisphaerales; family SXTU01; genus SXTU01. The sequence continues at coordinate 14,517 of SXTU01000185.1, read as the reverse complement.
GCGCCTCTTCCCACGTCACGGGCTGGCCGCCGTAGGTCGCCATGCGGCCCATGATGGCGGTGAGCGAACTCTTCGCGCCGCGCTCCGCCTCGTTGTGCGGCTTGTTGTGGCGGATGGCGTCGAAGAACGGGATGTGCTCCAGCCGATGACCGTCGTTGGCCTCGCCTTCCTTCGCCTGATAACGCCACGTCACGTTTTGCTTCGGGTCGCGGATGGCGAAGACATTGCGCACGGCTTCCCAACTGCCCTTCGTGCCCTGCACGGCTTCATACACCTCGCCCTTGCACTTGGGAATTTGCCGGCACTGCGAATACATCCGCGAGCCGTCCGCATAGACATACTCGACGGTGTGGTGGTCGAAAATTTCGCCGTGGTCCGGCTCGCTCAGGTAGGCGCGGCCTCCGATGCCGGAGCAACTCACTGGGAACGACTGCTTCACCCAGTTGATGACATCGAGGTTGTGGATGTGCTGCTCGACGATGTGGTCGCCGGAAAGCCAGGTGAACATATACCAATTGCGGAGCTGGTATTCCATCTCGGTGGGCGCGCGGCCGAGGAGCTTGGCCGCCTGCTCGCGCGTGAACTTCGGGCCCACAGGCGAGGTGTTCCAGTAGCAGCGCATCGAGACGATGTCGCCAATCTCGCCGCCGTGCAGGCGCTTCATGCTCTCCTGATAATTCGGCTGGTGATGCCGCTGAAGGCCGACGGCGACCTTGAGATTCTTCTTCTTCGCCTCCTCGGCGGCGGCGAGCACCTTGCGCACGCCCGGCCCGTCCACGGCGACGGGCTTCTCCATGAAGACGTGTTTCCCTTGCCGCACCGCCTCCTCGAACATCATCGGGCGGAAGCCGGGCGGCGTCGCGAGGATGACCACGTCGGCGAGCGCGATGGCCTGCTTGTAGGCGTCGAAGCCGAGGAACTTGTTTTCCGCCTTCACCGCGAGTTGGTCCTTGTGCTTCTTGAGCGAAGCAAGGCTGCGGTCCATGCGGTCCTGATGCACGTCGGCGACGGCCACAAGTTTCACATCCGCCCCGGATTGCATGGCTTGGTCCGCCGCGCCGGTGCCACGTCCGCCCGCGCCGACGAGCGCGACCCTGATGGTGTCGCCGGGCGAAGCCCCGTGGGCGAAGCGCTCCACCGGCAGAGTGCCCAGCGCAGCGGCGCTGGCGGCGAACTTCGTGGAAGCCGAAAGGAAGTCCCGCAGCGAGACGGCGCTGTTCTGTTTCTGGTCGTTCATGGCGATGTCAGCGATAGCATGACAGACGGCAGGCGCGGTGCAAAGGCTACGTTCGGCTACAGCCCCAGCCACTTCATCCCCGCCCGTATCAACAGCGGGATTGTCACGAAGCTCAACGCCGATGTGGCGATGACCACGCGCAACGCCGTCGGGCCGTCGCCGCCGAAGTGGCGCGCGGCGAGGATGGCGAAGACGGCCGAGGGCATCGCGGCTTGCAGGAGGATGACGCGCTTCAGCTCGACCGAGCACGGCAGAAACTTCGCCAGCAGCAGGAACAGCACGGGGATCACGCCCAACCGCAGGACGCACGAAGTTGCCATCACGCGCCAGCCTTGCTCAGAATGAAACTCGCCGAGGTGGTCCGCAATCATCGCGCCGATGAGCACGAGGCCCATCGGGATGGCGCAGACGCCGAGCATGTGCGCGGTGGTCTTCACGAACTCCGGCACGTAGGCCGCGCCGCCGGTGAAGTTCAGCGTGAGCGTCAGCACGATGGCGGCGAGCGGCGGGGTGAAAATCTTCTTCCACAGCGGCTCGTTCGGCGCGTGGGCGAAGACCAGCGTGCCCAGCAGCCAGAAGGCGATTTCCGTCCCGAGGTTGTGGACGATGAGCACGCCCACGGTCTCGCGGTCGAAGAGCGACATCGCCAGCGGCAGCGGCACGTAGCCGTAGTTGTAGAGGCCGGTGCTGAAGGCGAACGTGCGCCCTGTCGCGTCGCGCTTGAGTCCCGCCAACCGCAGCGCCAGCCAGCCCACGCCGATGCCCAGCGCCACGGTGCCGAAGCCGACCAGTGGCGCGAGGAAGATGTTTTCAGTGCGGTCCAACGCGGGGTTGTTCAGCACCTTGTCGAAGATGAACGCGGGCACCAGCAGGTTGATGGTGACGCGCAGCAGCGAGTGGTCAGCGGCGGCGGTGAGCCACTCGAACTTGCGCATCGCCACGCCGGACACCGCTATGAGCAGCACCGGCAGGACGGCAGCGAGGACGACGGAGAATTCGTTCACGAGAAGAGCGCCAAAGCCTGAGCGCGAATCCCCTCTCCCCCACCGGGGGAGAGGGACAGGGCGGAGGAAGCACCGCGGGCATCGAAGTCTGTTAGCGCGCCGACTTGGTGCGTTCGGAAAACGTTCGTCTTCGCACGCCGTTCCCCCTCACCCCGGCCCTCTCCCCCGGTGGGGGAGAGGGAGGAGAGGCGGTGGGCGTTTGGCAGGCGGAGGCGACAGCTATCCCTCCCGCAGGTCGAGTGCTGGAAGAAGTGCTTCACGAGAGGAGAAAGTAATCCAGCGTCACCTCGGTCTCGGCTTGTTGCACAGCGCGGAGAAGCTGGTGGCGGGCGTCGCTCGCGGGTTTGCTGGCGGCAGCTTCGACAGCGTCCACAAAGGCGGGGGCGTCCCACGCGCCGCCCATGAGAAGTTGCGCGGACAGCTTGGCGTCAGCCGCGAGCAAGGGCGCGGCGAGCTTCGACAGTTCAGCGAAGCACGGGTGCTGGCCGACGCGACGGAACCAATACTTCGCGTTCCAATAGTCCGGCTCGCGCCGGTGCAAGATGCCGTGGACGAGGCTGCCGTCGGGATTCTCGATGCTTTGCGAAATGGTGTGCGAGGCGTCGTGGTGGTCGTGCCAGAGCAGCAGGAGCGCGCGGATGAGTTTCCCCTTCGCGGGCGGGCCGTGGCGACGGAACACCTCGTCGAGCGCGCGGTTCAAGTCTGCTTGCGCCAGTGTGCCGAGCCGCGACTCGGGGCCGAGCGCGGCGGGGCCGGGTTGGATGATGAGCGACTGAAGCTCTTGGGGCAGGGTCGAAGACATTTTTTGTTGCCCGCGGATAACGCGGATGACGCGGATGGGAGACAAGGCAGAATTCCCATCCGCGTCATCCGCGTTATCCGTGGGCAGAAAATCAGAGACTCCTCACGTCGTCTCCTACTTCTTCTCGATGAGCCGGCGGAACTCGGCGAAGAGCGGGTTTGAGTCGTGCGGGCCGGGCGAGGCTTCCGGATGATACTGCACGCTGAAGATGGGCTTCGACTTGTGGCGCATCCCCTCGACGGTCTGGTCGTTCAGGTTGATGCGGTTCACCGCCACGTCAGACGGCAGCGACGCCGGGTCCACCGCGAAGCCGTGGTTCTGCGAGGTGATTTCCACGCGGCCGGATTCGAGGTCTTTCACCGGCTGGTTGCCGCCGCGATGACCGAACTTGAGTTTGAAAGTCTTCCCGCCGAACGCCTGCCCGAGAAGCTGGTTGCCGAGGCAGATGCCGAAGATGGGAATGCCCGTGTCCACGAGCGTCTTCACCTCGCGCACGATGTAGTCGAGCGCGGCGGGGTCGCCGGGGCCGTTGCTCAGGAAGATGCCGGCGGGCTTGTGCTTGAGCGCGTCGGCAGCGCTGGTGGTGGCGGGCACGACCTGCACTTGGAAGCCCGTCTGCCGCAGGTTGCGCACGATGTTGTATTTCATCCCGAAGTCGAACGCAACGATGGGGATGTCCGCCGGCGGGAGCGGCTTGCGGTGGTTGCGCGAGTCCACCTTCGCGCTGCCGCGCACGACATCGAACTCTGCGCTCTGCTTGTCGTCCGGGTCCCACGCGAAGGCTGCCTTGTGCGTGACTTCCTTCACGTAATCCACGCCGACGAAGACGAACTCTTTCGCGCGCTGCACCGCCTCGGCCTCGGTCATGCCCGGCTGAGTCGAGAGAAAGCCGTTCAACGCGCCACGCACGCGGAGCTTCTTGGTAAGCGCACGTGTATCAATGCCCTGAATGCCGGGAATGCCGTTCTGCTGAAGGTAGTCACCGAGCGACCAATCCGCGCGCCAGTTGCTGACGACCGGCGACAACTCGCGGATGACGAAGCCCGACGCGTGCGGCCGCCACGACTCGATGTCCTGCGCGTTCACGCCGTAGTTGCCGATGAGCGGGTAGGTCATCGTCACGATTTGCCCCTTGTAGGACGGGTCGGTGAGAATCTCCTGGTAGCCGGTCATCGAGGTGTTGAAACACACCTCGCCACCGGCCGACGCTTGCGCGCCAAAACCCGTGCCGTGGAACACCGAACCGTCTTCGAGGGCGAGAATTGCTTTCATCCAGTAGCGAACAAATTGGGCGGACTTTAGGGGTGGGCAAAACCCGGTCAAGCCCTTTGCCGCCGGATGGGAATCATGAGAGTGAGGACCAGCAAGCGGCAGAGGCTCGCCATTCCCGGTAGCTGCGCTGCGCGCGGCCTCGTGACTCTTGAACGGATTGGTGAAGCCACGCGCAGCGCCGCCCCACCGGGCATCAGGGGAAGGATGGATCAAGGTCGGGATTCCGAGCAGGAGTGAAATGCGCGGCTTCTCCTCCGGCACTTCAGGCTTTCCCCTTACTGCGCCTCACCTACTGAGAGCGCCCGATTTCGAGCGCGCAACCGCGTGGCACATTGCCCCAGTGCAACCGGAAACCTGACCCACGAATCCGTCATGAACACTCACACGCCCTTCACCTCGCCCCGCTGGTTCGTCGTGGATGATGAATCCATGCTGCTCAACATGGCCGAGGTTGTCCTGCGCAAGTTCTCCATCGCCGCCGTGCGGGCCTGTGCCGATCCCTGCGAGGCGCTGGACCGCATGAGCGCCGCACCCGCTGACCTCGAACTGCTCGTGGCCGACCTGAACATGCCGGGCATTAGCGGTCGCGAACTCGCCCGCCGCGTCCGCGCCGTCGCACCGAACGCGAAGGTCATGCTCATGACGGGCAGCGCGCTGGCCCTGCCCGACGAGCGGACGCTTCAATCGCACGGCGTGGACTTCCTGCTGCCGAAACCGTTCGGCGTGCATGAGCTGATGGCAGCGGTGCGGGGGCTGTGCGGGTCGGGAAGTTTCCGGGCGGCATGAGCGAACTGCTGCGTGCTGCGTGATTTAGTTCGAGGGCTCTCGGCCATGCTCACGCAACACGCAACACGCTTTTCCTTTCCCCTCGACACGTCTCCTTCACCCGCTAACTTCCGCGCTTTCCAGCGCCTGCGCTGGCCCGTGACATGAGCAGCAACGCCCCGGTGAACCCGAAGATTTCCGTCATCATCCCGATTTACGGGAAGGCCGGCGATTTGCCCCGGCTGATCGCCGCACTCCAGGCGCAGACGCTCCGGCCTCACGAAATCATCCTGGTGGACAGCAGCGCCAAGCCGATTGACAACCCGCCGCCCGGCACGCGCCTCGTCAAGAACCCGGTGGATGTCGCCCTGAGCTGGGACTACAACCTCGGTGCGAAGGAAGCCACCGGCGACTACATCCTGAATATGCAGCAGGATTGCGTGCCGGAGGACAAGACCGCCTTGGAGCGGATGTTCCGACAGTTGCACGAGGTCCCCGGCCGCGTGTCGGTCGTCGCCTTGGTTACCCTGCCTGAGGAGAACTTCCTACGATACAACTTCTGGGGCCAGGTGCTGATGGCCCGGTGGGTCGGACGCATCCGCCAGGGCATCAGCGGCAAGTTCGACCTGCACCGCGCGACGGCCTATCGCAGCATCGGGTGCTACGACACGGACCGTTTCCACTTCGCTGGCGAGGACATGGACCTCTGCCTGCGCCTGAGTGAACTCGGGGAAGTTTTCGTGAGTGATGCGGAGGTCTTCCACTACCACTCCCAAAACCGACCCGTGACCAGCCGGGATGTGCTGGGAAAGTATTTTCAACTGGCGGAGTCCTTCGGGGCCTTGTTCCGCAAGTGGAACTTCGCCCTGCGTCGCAACCCCTATGCCGGCCACTGGACTCATCATCTGGCCAAGTTTCTCTATCCGCTGGTGCTGGCCATTCCGTTCTATCCCGGACCGGCGGCACTGGCCATTTTCATTGGCAGCAACCTGACCAACCCGGCGGCGTGGCGGATCAAGTCATGGCGGACCTGGGTCTATCTTCCGTTCTTTAACGTGGCGCTCTTTTTCGCCGGCTTTGCTGGCACCGCGCGCGGCCTGCTCACGGGCAAGCAGCGCTACTCGCAGAACAAGTAGGCTTCGTCGCACTTCTTTGCGGCAGCAGCGGAGTGGCCTGCGCTCGAAATGCTAAACCTGCTCCCTTTGCTGATCCTCCGCGAACCCGTGAATCCTCTCCCACACGCGCGACAAAACATTCCGCCGGTTCGCCGTGAGGTGCTGGTTGATGCCGACCTGCTCCAAGAACGTCGGGGCGACTTTGAGAATCTCCGCCGACGTCTGCCCGCTGTAGAGGTCGCAGAGCAGCCCCGCCACCGCGCGGACGATCTGCGAGTCTGAGTCGCACTGGAAGTGGCAGCGGCCACCGCGCGTGTCGGCCACCAGCCACAGATTCGCCAGACAGCCGGGGACACGATGCGTCTCCGCCTTCAACTCCGCCGCAAGTGCCGGCCGCTGACGCGCCTGCTCCACGAGCCACTGCAAGCGCTCCTGCGGGTGCCGGAAGCCGCGCAATTGCGCGAGCAGCGCGTCGCGCTTGGCGGCAAGCGTCGGCGGAGTGACAGCGTCAGCGGACACGGCGGAAGACTAATTGCGCGCTCCACCTGATGCGAGCGGCAGTTGAATGGCGGCGGAAGCGGCCAGTCCAATCGCGCCAACTAAATGAAACAAGCCCTCCGCCTCGCTCCCCTGCTCTGCCTCGCCACGTTCGCCAGTGCCGCCACCGACTGGCCGCAGTTCCGCGGACCCGATGGCAACGGCCACTCACCCGCGAAGAACCTCCCGCTCACCTGGGACACCACCAAGAACGTCGCGTGGAAGACCGAGCTTCCCGGCAAAGGCTGGTCGTCCCCTGCCCTGCACAAGAACCGCCTCTACCTTACCACCGCCGAGAATGCCGACGCGAACCTCTCACTCCGCGTGCTCTGTCACGACGCCGCCACCGGCAAGCAACTCTGGAGCACCGAGGCCATCGCCACGCCGCCCGTCAAGCACCACTCCAAGAACAGCCAGGCAAGCCCCACGGTGCTCGCGGACGGCGACCGGCTCTACGTCCACTTCGGCCACTACGGGACAGCCTGCCTCGACCTCGCAGGCAAGGTCGTCTGGAAGCAGTCCGATCTGCAATACTCGCCCGTCCACGGCAACGGCGGCTCGCCCATCCTCGTGGGCAACGCGCTCATCTTCAGTTGCGACGGCGGCAGCGACCCGTTCGTCGTCGCGCTCGACAAGGGCAGCGGCAAAGTGCTGTGGAAGGTGAAACGCGAGACGACTGCGAAGAAGAATTTCTCTTTCACCACGCCCACGCTCATCACGGTCAAAGGCCAGCAGCAGCTCATCACCCCCGGCAGCGGCGTCGTCTGCGCGCTCGACCCGAAGACCGGCGCGGAACTCTGGCGCTGCCGCTACGGCGAGGGCTACTCCGTCATCCCCAAGCCCGTCTTCGGCCACGGCATGATTTTCCTCAGCTCCGGCTACGACAAGCCCGTCCTCCACGCCATCCGCGCCGACGGCAAGGGCGACGTTACCGACACGCACATCGCGTGGAAGCTGGAGAAAGGCGCGCCCCACACGCCCTCGCCGCTGCTCGTGGGCAACGAACTCTACGTCGTCTCCGATGCCGGCATCGCGAGCTGTCTCGATGCGAAGACTGGCACGGTGCATTGGTCCGAGCGCGCCGGCGGCAACTACTCCGCCTCGCCGCTTTTCGCCGACGGAAAAATCTGGCTTCAGAACGAAACCGGCATCGGCGTCGTGCTCAAGCCGGGCAAGACCTTCGAGAAGCTCGCGGAAAACCCGCTGGGCGAAAAGACCCTCGCCTCCTACGCCGTGACCGACGGCGCGCTCTTCATCCGCACGGAGACGAGCCTCTACCGCATCGGCGCGAAATAAGTGCCGGCGACTTGCAGTCGCCGTCCGAACCGTTGACCACGCGACAGAGCGGCGACTGCAAGTCGCCGGCACGGGTTCAACTACTTCTGCTTCAGGAACGGATTCAGCAGGTCGAGCGGATTGACCTTCTTGGCGGGTGGCGCGGCTTGATTCGGAGCGGCGTTGGTCGTGGTGCCGGCGGGAGCCTTGGGCTGGCTACCGCCAAAGATGTTGTTCAACGCACCTCCGACACCCTTGATCGTTTCACCCGCCTTGCCTCCGATTGCTCCACCGAGCGCGCCGACGTTCCCGATGACCGCGCTGCCGATGAGCTTTGCCTTGTCCACCTTCACGTCCGGCGAGCCAATCGTCCCGCGCACATCCACGAAGTGCGGGAGACGCCCGTATGCGGAGCCTGCCGGGAACTGCGCGCCGGTGAACTTCTTTGCGAAATCGTTAGGCAGCCAGACCTCGATGGGAATGCTCATCGTTGAGTTGGTCGTCACCGACGCAAGCTGAATGGTGCCGTGCGCGTCCACGATGACCACCGGGCTGTGCGCCGCGAACCGGGAGAGATTCACCACGCCGTTGCCGATGGTCGCGGCCACAACGATGTGGTCAATCGGCGGGCGCATGATGTCGGGGATGCCCACCACGGGGCCGATGTAGGCCAGCACACCGGAAGTCAGCGCCTTCAAGAGCTTGGCCGTCGCCGTCTTCGGCTCGCTACCCATCTGGCTCAACTGGATCACACCGTTGGTCACGCTGAAGTTCACGTTCCCCTGAAGATTCTTCTGCAAGCTCTCGCCCGTGATGCCCGCGCCGCGAAGAGCGACCTTCGCCAGCGCCTCGCCCTTGATCGCTCCCTGCGGAATCGTCGCGGCGAACGTCGTCACAAGCGGCTCCAACTGGATGCGATCCGTGTTCAGCGCGAGGTCATACTGGTAGCCCTTCACGCCGAGGTTCGCGTCCACGGTGGCGCTGATGCCCGCGCCGTTCATCACGAGCGAGAACGGCTTCACCGTCGCGCGGTTGTTGTCCACCTTGGCGGCGACCACGATGTTCGAAAGGGCGATGTCGCGCAGGAAGAACTTCCCGATGTTCACGTCGAGCGAGGTCTGGCGGAGCGGGAGTTTCATCGCGTCCGGCTCGACGGTGGACGGTGGCTGCTGCGCGGTTGCGGGCTTGGCGGCTTCGGCCTTCTTCTGCGCGCTGTCGAACAGGTCGTAGAAGGGCGTCACGTCCAGCGATTCGGCCGTGACTTTGAGGTTCGCCTGATAGGCATTGGTGTTCGAGAGGTCGGCGCGGCCCGTGACCACGAGTTGGTTTTTCCCGTGCGGCGTCGGCGAGAGCGAGAGCATGAGCTGCTTCACGTCCACGATCTGCTTCGCCATCCCGCCATCGAGCACGAGTTGGAGGAAGAGCGGCGTCTCAGGCAAGCTGCCCTTGGGATCGTGCACCAGTAGCTTGTCCACGATCACGTCGGCCTTCACCGCGCCGTCGCCGGCCGGGTCGAAGCGCCCGCTGGCGTTCGCGTTGATGGAGACGGTCTGGAGCTGCTTGTCGCCCAGCGCGCCCGCGAGGAACGGTTTGAGCGCGTTTTGGTTCAGGTCGGCGAGCTTGAGCGTGAACTGCCCGCCCTTCTTTGAATCGAAGTTGCCGGCCACGTCGAAGTTGCCGCCGCTGGCCGCGCCCTGCGCGATGTTGCCCGTTAGCTTGCGCACGGTGATCTGCGCCTGGTTCGTTGCGGGCTGGGCGAACGAGCCGTCCACCCCCACGTGCAAGTCCATCGGCACGGTGGGCAGCGTCTTCTGCGGGTCGGTCATTAGGAAGCGCACGACGGACAGGTCGGCGGTCAACGCGCTCTCGCCCTTCGCGGCGAACTTGGCGTTCGCGTTCGCGTTGATGGTCACGGAAACCAACTTCTTGTCACCGAGCGCCGAGGCCAGCACAGGGCCCAGCAGGTTTTCGTTGAAGTCCACGAGCTTCACGGTCGCGGCCCCGTCGAGAGCCTTCGTGTCGAAGTTGCCGGTGATGTCGAAGCTACCGCCAAGTTTGCCATTGGCATTCACCCCGCCAGCGAGTTGCTTGAGCGTGATGAGCATCTGGTTCGTCGCGGGCTGCCGGATGGTCGCATCGGTCACAACGCGGAGACCGAGCGGGACGTTGGGCACACTGCCCTTCGGGTCGGAAAGGTGGAAGCGTGCGACCTGCACATCGGCCTTCACGAGCGACTCGGCGGCGGGGTTGTAGTTGGCGTCGAGTGTAAGGCTAACGCTGCCGGAGAGGAGCTTCATGTCGCCGAGCGACGGCGCGAGGACGGGGCGGAGGAGTTGCTCGTTGAGGTTGGCCACCTTCACGGCGGCGATGCCGGCGGATTTCTTCAAGTCGTAGTTCGCCGCGACCTCCACCGTGCCCGCCGGCTGGCCCGCCAGCGACAACGCCACGGCAAGTTTGCGCACCACGGCCTGCGCGTCGTTCACGAAGTCCGCATCCACATCCACTACGGTTGTGAGGCGGTCGAAGGAATACTGCTCGTAGCCACCGGTGAAGTCCGTGAGGTTCAGCTTGCCGAGCACGGACTGCGTCATGTTGGTCAGCTGGTTCGCTACAGCCACCTGCTTCGAGACGCGCCCGGCGAAACTGAGTTGCCCGCCCGCGACCTTCACGCCCGGCACCGGCACGAGCATGGCGGCGCGGGTGATCGAAGCGGCGATCGAGACGCCAAGGTTCGCCTCCTGCGTGGCATGATCGTATTTGCCGGCGGCCATGACGTTCGCGAGCGGTTGACCTTGCTGCGTGGTCTTGGCGTCGAGGAGTGCGATGTTCACCTGCTTGAAGTCATCCACGGCAGCCTTGAGCGAAACGCTCGCGCCGAGCTGGCTGAACTTGTTCGTTCCAGCGATGGCGGTGAGTCCGGCGACGTTCGCGGTCAGGCTCACGCCAAGTTTCTTGCCCATGTTCGCGGCGGCGACCTGCAACGCCACGTCCACGCGGCCGTCGGGCGCGACCTTGCCGAGGAAGGGCCGCCAGTCCGCGAGGTTCAGCCCCGTCACGTTCAGCGCGAACTCGGAGTCGCCGACGTTGCTCGCGGCGTTGGTGCTCCACGAGACGGCGAGCGGCTTGGAGAGTGTCGCGGTGAGCAGCGGCTGCTGCTGGCGCGTGCCGGAGAGATTGAAAGCACCGACGGTCGCGGCCTGCGCGGTCAGGTCCACGGCGACCTGATACGCGAGCTTCAAGTCCAGCGGCGGCGTGGTCTGGCCCTGCTGGGTGACGCTAAGATCGCTCGCGGCGAACTGCCCGGCGGCGGCGATTGCCTTGCCGGCCTTGGCGACGGTGACATCGCTGCCGAGGCTGATGCGCGTGTTCTCGAAGTTCATGCCGAGCTTCGCGCCAACGATGTTCAGCACGTTCTTGTCGAGGCCGGCGATGTCGAGCCGCAGCTTGCCCTCCTGTTTCAGCGCGTCGAAAGGTCCGCTCGCCGAAATGGTCGCGAGCTGCTGCTGGCCACGCGCGACCTTGAGCGCGAGCTGCTTGATGTCGGTCATCGTCAGGTCGAGGTCGAGCGTGGTGGCGAGGCCCGAGGCATCCGAGAAACCACCGCGCGCCTGCGTGGTGTCGAGACGGAGGTTGCCCTTGAAGCCCTGCGGGAGGAGGTCGGGCTTGAGGGTGAAGTCAAACGAGGAGGCAAACTTCGCCGCCAGTGCATCCACAGCGTTCGTTCCACCGGTGGTCTGCTCAAACTTTACGTCGGTGCCGATGGTGAGCTTGCCGGTCTGGCCGTTCTGAATGTTCGACACGACGACGCTCACGCCGGCGAGTTCAGCGAGCAGTTTCGCGCCGGACTTGTCGGACTTGGTGAAGCGGATGGTGGAGTCCTTTACGCTGATGGACTTGATGTTGAGCTTAAGCGGCACGGAGGAGGACGCGGGCTTGGCGGCCTTCGGCTCCTTGGATTCCGTGGCCTTGACGATGGGCGTGAAGTTGAACGTGCCGTCGGGATGCTGCACGACGTTGATGGTCGCGCCGCTCACGGCGGCCTCCTCCACGGCGATGGGGCCGCCGATGATGTCCATGAGGCTGTAGCGGGCGCGGATTTCCTTGGCGGTGAACAGCGGCTCACCGCCCGGCACCTGGAGCTTCACACCGACCAGCGTGACGCCGGAGAAGGGACTGATGCTCGTGTCCTCGACCGTCAACTCCGCGCCGATGGCCTTCGCCACGCGCGGTAGCACCACGCCCTTCTGGAACATCGCGCTGGTGACGACGAAGTAAGTCACGACCAGCAGCACGAGCAGCGCGACGACGGCGAGGCCGAGCTTCTTCAGCAAGCCGGACTTCTTCGGCGCGGCGGGTGTGGACGACGGAGCGGAGTTGTCTTCAGTCATAAAGCGGGAGCGGCCGGATTTGGCGCACGAGGACCATACGACGAGTTCGTGCTGGCGGAAGTTCAAAGATGAGCTTGTAAAGGGGACACTCCTGTCCCCCGTGCCGACGACCCTGAAACAGGCGCAGCGGACAAGAGTGTCCGCCTTACTGAATATCCTCTACGCTGCGCCCGTGCGCATTTCCATCGTCCTCCCAGCGTTCAACGAGGAGAAGCTCATCGTTGCGACCTTGCAGGCGGTTCACTCGGCGCGCGAGGCGTTCACCTCGCTCGGCTGGACCAGCGAAGTCATCGTCTGCGACAACAACTCCACCGACCGCACTGGCGAGCTCGCGCGCGCGGCGGGCGCGCAGGTCGTCTTCGAGCCGGTCAACCAGATCGCCCGCGCCCGCAACTCCGGCGCGGCAGCCGCCACTGGCGACTGGCTCGTCTTCGTGGACGCGGACTCGCACGTGAGCCGCGATCTCCTCGCCGACGTGGCGGAGGTCATCCGCGCTGCCCAGCATCTCGCGGGCGGAAGCACGGTCCGCCTCGATCACGCGCCCTGGTGGACGGGCTTGTTCCTACACGGCTGGACAATCCTGAGCCTTTGTGCGCGCTGGGCGGCGGGTTCGTTTATCTTCGTCCAAGCGGATGCGTTTCGCGCCGTCGGCGGCTTCAACCAAGCGCTCTACGCGACCGAGGAGATTGACCTGAGCCAGCGACTCAACCGCCTCGCGCGCCAGCGCAAGCTCAAGCCCATGCGCATCCTCACGCGCCATCCGCTCCTCACCTCCGGACGCAAAGCCCACCTCTACACGCCGTGGGAAGGCCTCCGCTTCATGCTCAAGACCGCCTTCAGCCTGGGCCGCTCGCTCAAGAGCCGCGACGCCTGCCCCATCTGGTATGACGGCCGGCGTTGAACCACGCTGAAAACCCCGCCCGGCAGGAAAATAACAGTTGCATCCAAATCGCGATGCCGTCTCAATGGCCTTCGTCGCAACCAATCAGCGCCAAACTTCGGCATTCACGCCGGGCGCGGTTTTCCTGAGAGCAGACTTAAGTAGTCTTCCGGTTCACCAGAGCAAGGTTTAGGCACACGTGTAGTTGCCCGCCATCAGGATTGGATTGCCACCAGACGCCCATATGAGCAGACAAGAGCAGCAGCCGCAGCAGTCCCAGCAGACGCAGCACAAGACCCCGGAGATAGGTTCCGGCCACCTCGAAATCGCCGAGAAAGGCTTCGGCTTCCTCCGTTCCAAGGAGAACAAGTTCCAGCCCAAGCCCACCGACGTCTTCGTCACACCCGACTGCATCAAGAAGAACTTCCTCCGCGAAGGCTGCCTCGTTGAAGGCCGGCTCCAGCCACCCCACCGCGGCTCCAGCCCGCAGCTCCGCGAAGTCATCAATGTCAGCGGCCTGCCCTTCAACGACTACACCAAGCAGTCCCGCTTCGAGAACCTCACGTCCATTGACCCGGTGGACAAGTTCCGCCTCGAGACCGCCTCCGACGTCTTCGAGACCCGCGTCATTGACCTCGTCACTCCCATCGGACGCGGCACGCGCGGCATCATCGTCGCGCCACCCCGCACGGGCAAGACGACCATCCTCAAGCAGATCGCCAACGCCATCACCACCAACCACCCGGAAGTCTATGTCATGGTGCTGCTCATTGATGAACGCCCCGAGGAAGTCACCGACTTCCAGCGCAGCGTCACCGCCGAGGTCGTCGCCAGCTCCAACGACATGGACCTCGAAACCCACGTCCGCCTCAGCCGCTTCATGATCGAGCGCTGCCGCCGCATGGTCGAGGGCGGCAAGGACGCCGTCGTCCTGCTCGACTCCCTCACCCGCGTCGCCCGCGCCTACAACTCCGTCCACGGCGGCTCCGGCCGCACGATGACCGGCGGTGTGGACGCCCGCGCGCTGGAGATCCCGCGCAAGATGTTCGCCTCCGCCCGCAAGATCGAGGACGGCGGCTCCCTCACCATCCTGGCCACCGCCCTCGTGGACACCGGCACCACCACCCACGTCGCCTTCCTCCTCGGCGACGACGCCCCCGGCACCCCGCTCTACCTCTACGTCGGGCAAAAGAGCACCGCCCCCAGCGCTAATTTCATCGAACGCAACGGCTTGAAGGGCGG
>SXTU01000184.1 GCA_005791875.1 Verrucomicrobiales bacterium | reverse complement strand
GGGCACCGGCCTCGGCCTCTCCACCGTCCTTGGCATCGCCAAGAGCCACGGCGGCTTCCTCAACGTCACCAGCGAGGCCGGCAAGGGCACCACCTTCTCCTGTTTCTTCCCCGCCACACCGAACGCCAAGGTCGAGGCTCGTGCCGAGAAGAAAGCCCTCCCGCGCGGCAACGGCGAGACCATCCTCGTCGTGGATGACGAGGCCGGCATCCTCACCGCTGCCCAAAAGCTCCTCGAAACCCACGGCTACAAGGTCATCACCAGCACCGACGGCGGCGAGGCCCTTGCTGTCTATGCCCAGCATCGCGACAGCATCCGCGCCGTCCTCACAGACGTGATAATGCCGGTCATGGACGGAGCTGCCATGATGCGCGTGCTCAAGAAACTTGAGCCTGGCATCAAGGTCATTGCCACCAGCGGCATTGACCAGAACGCCAAGTTCGAGGAATTGAAGTCCCTCGGCATGAAAGCCTTCATCGCCAAGCCCTACACAGCCGAGAAGATCCTCACGACCCTGCGCGAGATCCTCGACACCGATGCGCCCAAGCCCGCCGCCTAGCAATCCCGCCATGACCTCGCTTCCGGCGACAGGTTTCCCCTCGATCCTCACGAACCTCTGCGTCCGTCCTCCAGCCCCCCGCCACATGACCCTCCGCCCTGCCAGCCTTGCCGACCTCTCCGCGCAACTCGCTGCCGCACACGCCGCGAAGCATCCCATCACCTCCGTTGACCTCGCCGCCCTCGCCGCCGTCCGCGAATACACGCCCGAGGACATGACCATCACCGCCGAGGGCGGCCTCACCCTCGCCGCCCTCCAAGCCACCCTCGCCACTCATCGCCAGTGGCTTCCCACAGACCCTCCCCACGCTGGCACAGTCACCATCCGCCAGCTTCTCTCTGAAAACCTCTTCGGCCCAAGGCGCTGCGGCTTCGGGACCATCCGTGAGCACCTCATCGGACTCGAGGCAGTCCTTGCCGATGGTCGTGTCACACACTCCGGAGGGCGCGTGGTGAAGAACGTGGCCGGCTACGACGTGATGAAACTCTTCGTCGGTGCGCGCGACAGCCTCGGCATCATCAGCGCCGCCACCTTCAAGCTCCGCCCGCTCCCCGGGCAAGAAGCCCTCCTCTCAGCGACCTTCGATTCTCTCGCTGCCGCGTGGCGCGTCATTGAAGCAATTGGTGCGACGCCGTTAACCCCCGTCATGCTCGACCTCCACAACCTCGCCCCGGACGGCACCGCCAGCGGCACCTTCACCATCCGCCTTGGATTCGCCGGAACCCCCGAGGAAGTCGCATGGCAAGTCACCCGTGCTGGCGACTTCTCCCTCTCCCTTCATCAGATGAGGGGAGAGGGCAGGGGAGAGGGGTTGCCCGCCCATGCCCCCGACCACGAGCAAGCCTTTTGGTCCGACGCCGCTCCGGTCCACACCCTCTCCGTCATCCCCTCCGCCTTGCCTGCTGCCATTGCGCGCCTTGGCCAAGCCTCCTTCATCGCCCGCGCCGCCAACGGCATCCTCCACCATCGTGGCACCCTCGGCACGGCCGCTACCCCGACCCCCTCCGCGCTGGCCCGGCGGCTCAAGGACACCTTCGACCCCCATCATATACTACCTGCCATGCCCCTCTGACCTCCGCCGAGCATGACTGCCACCGTGTTTCCACTGACAAATCCTGTTTGCAGCCTCCCGGAACCCTCCCGGCACTTGGCACGAGCCTGCCGGAACATCCGGCAAGCCTCCGGCGACTTCACCGAAGCACCCCGGGACATCCGGCAGCCTCATTCCCAAGTGGGAACTGTGCCACGGAGTGTCAGGAACTCTGACAGTGCATCGGGAATAGCAGTTCGGAACGTTCCGAACTCCTCATTCCCATCGGGAATAGCAGTTCTGCGGCTTTTTATACACATCCGACCCCTCGGCACCGCCCCCGGACAGCCAAAAGAGACCTGTTCCCCCCTCCCCATCGCACCCCCGGACCTCCCGGACACCTATCCCACCGGAGGAAGGCCATCGCGCCCACTCTCAGATGAGCTTCCGGTCGCTGCCCCCTCCCTCTCCCTTCATCGGATGAGGGGAGAGGGCCGGGGTGAGGGGTTACGGGCCATGGCGCAAGCGGCCGCACCCCTCATCCGGCCTTCGGCCACCTTCTCCCCTCCTCCGAGGAAGGGAGAAGGCGTGCGCAGTCTGCCTCAGATCCACTCCCGTCCCCATGGAAGACAGACGCGCCCCATCCCTTTTTCCTTTTTCCTTTTTCCTTTCACCTTCCCCCGCCTCCTCCCCCCGTGAGTCCCCCCAGCCCCACCCTCCCGCGGTTCCTCGATGAGGCCAAGTCCCTCGCCTGCATCCATTGCGGACTCTGCCTTGGCTCCTGCCCCACTTACCTGGCGACCGGCAATGAGAACGACTCCCCACGGGGCCGCATCTATCTCATGCGCGCGATTCAGGAGGAGCGTATCCCCATCGGCGACACCTCCGTCCGGCACATAGACACCTGTCTGGGATGTCGCGCGTGCGAGGCCGCGTGTCCCAGTGGTGTCCACTACGGTGAACTTCTCGAAGCCACGCGCGATCACATCGAGCACCACCATCGCCGCCCGCCCTTCCAGACCTTCCTCCGCCGCATCCTGATCGAGCGCATCTTCCCGCACCCTTGGCGGATGAAACTCGCCCTCGCCCCCGCACGCCTGATCAAGCGCGCAGGCGCAGGCCACCTCTTCCCCAAGTTCATCCGTGATGCCCTGTCCCTCCTCCCCGATGACATGAGCGAAGGGGACTTGCCGGAACTCTCCCGTGCCCTCGCCCCCTCCCTCTCCCTTCATCAGATGAGGGGAGAGGGAGGGGGTGAGGGGTTAAGGGCCCTCGGCCGCGTCGGCTTCATCCGGGGCTGCGTGATGAACGTCATGTTCGGACGCACCAACGAGAACACCATCCGCCTCCTGAACCTCGCCGGTTACGATGTCATCACACCGCGCGACCAAGGCTGCTGCGGCGCACTCCACGCCCACGGCGGAAATCTCTCCGCCGCCCGTGCCGCCGCCCGCGCCAACTTGGACGCCTTCTCCCGCGAACCCCTCGATGCCATCATCATCAACGCCGCCGGATGTGGCTCCACACTGAAGGAGTATTCCCGCCTTCTCCCCGATGATCCGCGAGCCGCCGCCTTCAGTGCCAAAGTCAAAGACCTTTCAGAATTCCTTGTGCAGAGCGGGCCGCTGTCAGCGGTCAGCGGCGCGCCATCAACTATCAACTCCAAACTATCAACCCAGCGCGTCACCTTCCACGACGCTTGCCATCTGGCTCACGCGCAACGCATCACCCAACCGCCCCGCGTGCTGGTGAAGGCCATCGCAGGCGATAACTACCTGGAGATGCCGGAGCCGGATGTCTGCTGTGGCAGCGCCGGAAGCTACAACCTCACCGAGCCAGAGATGGCAGAGCGCCTCCAAGTCAGGAAGGTGGGAAACATCCTCCGCACTGGCGCGACCTGCATCGTCACGACGAACCCGGGCTGTCTTTTGCAGATGCGCACCGGACTGGACAAGGCCGGGGCCTCCCACATAGAGACCCTCCACATCGCCGACTTCCTCGCGCGGCATCTGGATGCGGGAAACCCGTAGGGTTTCAACGTGAGTAGCCGTGGTGGAACCCACGGTGGTCGGGCGATTGGGCGCAACCCCGGTAGGGGTTGAACTCCACGGCAGCCGGTGATCTCGGGAAGGTATGACCCCTACGGGGTCGAGGCGGCAAGGCGTTCACCGTGGGTTTCACCCACGGCTACTCATGTGGCAACCCTCCGGGCTGCGGGAAGGGCGTGGCCGCCGCTCCCCGGCATACCGCACTGAAAGCCCCACCCATCTATTGCGAATGCACCGTTCGGCGGAAAGTCTTCCGCGCACATCACGGCCCCGTCGGCGGAGTCATCTTGTCGCCCAGGCGGAAGAACTGCCAGAAGGCGTCGAGCTGCTTGGAGGTCTCGCCGCCCAGCACGTCGGGCAGGGGACTTGATCCGTCGTCTTGGAAATAGACCGGCATCTTGGTTTGAGGCTCGATGCGCAGCGGGTTGCGCGTCCACCGCTCGTAGTAGGAGCGTTGAACACGTTCGACAGTGTAGGCGAAGTTGATTCCTTCGCTCTCGAACACTTGCGCAGCCTTCACCGCGCCGACGCTGTGGCACGAGATGCACGAGAAGCCACCATCCACGCCGATGAGCTTCTGGCCCACCTTCGCCAACTCGGTGTCCAGCGGCGGCTCGGCGGGCGTCTGCGGCGGGTAGCCGTGGGTCATCGCGAGGCCGGTGGCGAAGTCAGCGGCGTATTTCGGGAAGGCCGGCATCCGATGCCCGAGCCAATGGCGCGGCTTGTATTTGGTTTCGCCGGCAATGAACTGCGCCATCCATTCGGGCTTGAGCTTGCCGCCGAGCTTTTCGTAGCTGGTGAAGCCCTCGAGCTGGCCGTGGCAACTCGTGCAGTTCAGGTTGCGCGACTGCCGGTCCGCGAACTCCGCCGGGACGTGCCGCTTCAACGACGCGCGGTCCGTGGTGGCGAAGGCCTGCAACGCCTCGCGCTCCGCCTTCGCGAACGCGAAGTGCGGCGCTTTGCCGCTAGGCGATTCCGCGAGACAACCGCCACTCCACGACGCAGCCGCGAGCGCGGAGAGCGGCTTGGTCTTGAACTGATTATCCAGCTTGAGCGTGTGGCAGTTGAGACAGCCGCTGCTCTGCACGAGCTGCTTGCCGCGCGCGAGCACCGCCGCGTCGGTCGGCGCGCCGGGCTGCTTGAACATCGGGGCGATGGAGGAGAGAAAGCCCGCAACCTTCTCTGCCTCGGCGTCCTTGAGCTTGAAGTCCGGCATGCGCGTCCACGCGTAGTGCGCGCCGGGGTTCTTGAGGAACGCGAGCAGCGCGGGCGGCGGGAACTTCGCGTTGACGTGCGTGAGGTTGAGCTTCTTGGCGTCCGCGTCGCCGATGTCCGGGACGTTGTGGCAGCCGGTGCAATGCAGCGCCTCGACGAGCTTCTTCGCGGTCTCGATGCTCTCAGCGTCCTTCTTCGGCTCGCCCGCCGGCACCGCGCCCGTCTGCGCCGCCAGGAACGCCGCGATGGCCTCCGCATCCGCCTGCGCCGTCGCGCCGTGCAGCAGCTTCGGCATCGTCGCACTCGCCCGCTGCGACTTCGGGTCCAGAATCCACTGCGCCATCCAGCCAAAATGCCGCCGCGACCCGATGCCCTCGAACGTCGGCGCGTCCATCGCCAACTCCGGCGCGCCCGCCTCGGACGTGTGGCACTTCGCGCAGCGGGCCTCGAAGAACGTCTCGCGGCCGAGCCGGAGTTTGTCCTGCTGCGCGAGGGCTTCGTTGCCGACTGCGCGGCTCACCATGCCGAGGTTGACCGGCTCCCACAGCGCTCCCTTCTCCGACCAGAGCAGGCGCAGCATCGCGTCGCCGGTGGCAGGGCTGGTGAACGTGACCTTGAGCGCGTTGTTGCCCTTGCCGAGGCGGACGGGCTTGGTCGGGTCGCTGGCCTTCTTCCCGTCGCCGGTGAACTCGATGATGGTGTTCGTGCCCAGCTCGACCTTCACCGCACCGCAGGACTCGACCTTGAAGAGGTAATCACCGCGCAAGTCAACGGAGATGAAGCCCGCGAAGGTCGCCGTGAACTTGCCGGCGCTGAGGAACGGCGTGGGCGGCTGCCCGGCAGTCACGTAGAGCCAGACATTGGGCGCGCTGGCGGTGTCGCTGGCCGCGCCGACAGTGTAAGTGAGCGCAAGCCCAGGCTCGGTCTTGACGGGCTGCGCGAGGGCAGACGCGGCGAGGAACGCGGCGGCGAAGAGGCTGCGGAGAATGTGTTGAGTCATTGTCATGGGCTGCCGGACGGGCAGGCGCACGGAGGGTTTTAGCGATTTTCGAGACGGTGACAAGCGTGTGAGCAACGCAGGCCGCGAAATCTGAACGGAAGTCCCCTCTCACCCATCGGGGGAGAGGGTTAGGGTGAGGGGGCGGCTTGCGGACACTGGGCGCATGGGATGTCGCCGAAAGTCTGTGGGACGGGCTGCCTTGTTTTCTGGAGCACGCATTGACCAAGCGCGATTCGCCCCCTCACCCCAGCCCTCTCCCCCGATGGGAGGAGAGGGAGAAGACGGAGGCTCACGGGATCACATTGATCGTGTGCAGCACGTCTTGCTTGAACTCCACACCCGCCGCCGTCCTGAGCTGGAACTTGAGGAGTTGCTGGTTCACCGGCACAAGTTCGCTGATGGCAAGCGTCACTGTCTTCCCATCGGCGGAGAGTTTGGCGGCGGTGATGTCGAGCTTGTCGTGACCGCGCTGATCCTTGCCGTCCTCGGACTTGGTGAGCTTGAACTCAGGCGAGCCGTAGTCACTCGTCCGCTTGTAGTTCCATCGTTCGCCGGAGTAGTTCTGCGCATCCTCGGCGGCCGCTTTGTCGAGCGGCTGGGTGAAGGTGAGCGCGACGCCGGCCTTGGTGACGTTCAGCTTCGCGATGGAGACGACGGGCTTACCAGTGTAGCGGATGCGGTCGAAACCGCCTTCTTTCGCGGCGTTGCTCTGCCAGCCGCGCAAGCCGGCGTTGTAGAGCTGGCCGTCGGCGGGGTTGAAGCGCGGGCGCATGGCGGAGGAGGTGAGCTTCACCGGAATCTTCACCACGCCGCCCTGCGGCTGGCCGCCGATGAATTCCTTGAGCACGAGATAGATGCTCGACTGGCCGTAGGAGCAATGGAGCAGCTCGCCGCTGAACGGTCCCCACTTGGTGCTCGTCACCCATGCCTGGCCGCCGCCGGAGTTGTCCCAGCTCTTCGCGAGCCAGCAGAGCGGCTGCGTGAAGGACTTTACGTCGCGTCCGTGCGAGAGGTCCTCGACGCCGTAGAAGCCGCCCGGCTTGACCCAGTTGATGGGGCACATCGGCACCCACGTGCCCTCGTTGTCGCCGGTGGTGATCTCGCCGTTCGGGCCCACGCCGATGCCCGTGGGCGCGCGCAGACCGGTGGCGACGACTTCGAGCTTGTGGCCGTATCTATCAACCTTGAGCAGGCAGCCCGCGTGCGCGGAAATCTCGCCGTTGCCGCCACCGCCGCCGAAGCCGCGTCCGCCGCCCTTCACCGGGCCGGCCTTCGCCATGTAGAAGTTGCCGTCCTTGTCCGTGTGCAGGTCGAAGGTGAACTCGTGGAAGCCGGGCGAGCTGGTGATGTCGTCGTTGAAGGTCTCGTAAACATCGCACGAGCCGTCGCCATCGAGGTCGCGGTAGCGGGTGATTTGGTCGCGGCCCGAGGTGTAGATGACGTCGTCCACAATCTTCAGGCCGAGCGTCTCGAAGCCGCCGCTGGCGAAGCGTTTCCAGGTGAGCTTCTCCAGCTTCTCGTCAATGCCGCTGACAATCCACACGTCGCCGTCCCACGTGGAGAGCGCGGCGCGCTTGCCGTCGGCGAAGAAGTCCAAGCCGCCGAAACGCACGCGGCGGTTCCACGGGTTCGGCACGGGCGGGGTGAGCACATCCTGCACGTAAGCGCCATCCGGCGTGCTGCTGGCGGCGAGGACGCCTGCCATCACGACGGGCTCGGGCCAGTGGGATTTCCCGGGCTTCTGATACTCAGCGAGCACGGGCTTGCCGAAGGAAAGCCCGGCGAGCTTGGCGTCATTCGCTGTCTCACCATGCCAGACCGCGACGCCGAAGGTCGCGGGGGCCGCGCCGGCAGGAATGCGGACGCGCACTTGCCCGGTCTCCGAGAGTTCGACTTTGAACGATTTCGGGGCGCCGATGAGTTCGGCAAAGGTGGTCCGCGGGGGGATGGGGTATTCCTCGTCCACCTTTTTCCCATCCTTCGTGACTTGGCGCTTCGCCTTCGCCTCCGGGACGCGGAGAACGGCGCGGTTGCCTTCGACCGCCGCCTTCCCGCCCTCGACTTCGCACACGGCGAGCACCAACTCCTTCGCGTTCTTCCCAACCTGGATGGTGCGCACCAACGCTACTTGTCCGTCCTTCTCCACCGCACTCGGCTGCTCCACGACGCGCGTGCCGAGGATGTTGTAAACGAGTGTCACCGCCATGCCGTTGACGTGGAGCGATTCCACGCGACCCCACGCGCGCGGCAGCGGGCCGTAAGGTTCCTTGCGCGGGTCCTTGAATGAACCAGCCTCGTCTGCCCAGCCGGGCTGCACGCGCAGACCGAACTGCTGCTCGCCTACTAGCTCCGGGTGCCCGCCGTGCGAGCCGTCGAAGGTCACGCCCTTGGTCGAGACGAAGCCGCCGGTCCAGCCCGCGCTCCAACGCAGCAGGTCCTGGTCGAAGCACATCGCGGCGTTCGTGCCGAGGCGGATGGCGATGCCTTTGTTAGCCTTGTTGACGCCGGGAAACTTCGCGCCGATGCAGGCCTTGAGAAACGGGAAGTCGTCCTGGATGAGGCCAGCCTTCACCGCCGGCGCGGCGGCTTTCTTCTCCGACTTGGCGTCGGCGGCGAAGAGCGCGGCGGCGGCGAGGGCGAAGGTGGTGCCAAGGGCGAGTGAGCGGGCAAATCTCAACGAGTTCAGCTTCATGTTTAGTGATTAAATGTCGCACACCGCCCAAGCCAACTGACGAAGGCAGCGCACGAATGGGGCCTCTGACCTTGGGCTGGTGAGGTTCATTCATCGCGGACGGGAATGGGTTTGCCCGCGGATGACGCGGATGATGCGGATGACAGAACGCTCCAACGGCCATTGTTCGGCGCAGCCGCACCCACGGAGAGTTTGCTTGCTCCCATTCGATAATCCATCTCATCCGCGTTATCCGCGGGCAACCAAACAGCCGGGACGCCTTGCCCGTTGACACTGCTCCGCACCGCCCTCTAGCGTTGCGGCGTCCACCGACACCAAATGGCCGACTCGCCTGCCAACTCTCCTACCTCGACGCCCGAAGTGCCTTGGCATGCCGGTGTGACTCGCTACCAGTGGCTTGTGCTCGCCATCGCTTCGGCGGGCTGGGTCTTCGACACGTTCGAGGGGCAGATTTTTAATCTAACGCGTAGTGACCTGCTCAACGAACTGCTCAAAGGCAATCCCGACCTCGCCGCGCAGAAGCAGCTCTGGGGCGACCGCTTCCTCGGAATCTTCCTCCTCGGCGGCACGCTCGGCGGCATCGGCTTCGGGGTGCTCGCGGACCGATGGGGTCGCCGCCCCACGATGATCGTGACGATCCTGATGTATTCCGTCTTCTCGGGCCTGACGTATTTTGCGACCGAACTCTGGCACGTCGGCGTCCTGCGCTTCCTGGTGGCGATGGGTGTGGGCGGCGAATGGGCCGTGGCAGCCGCGCTGGTCTCCGAGGTGTTCCCCGCGAAGGCCCGCGCGCACGCAGGCGGGATCTTCCACTCGACCAGCGTGCTGGGCACGTGGCTGGCCACAGGCGTCGCTCTGCTGGTGGGCACGCATTGGCAATACGCTTTTCTCGCGGGCGTGCTCCCGGCGCTGCTCATCCTCTGGGTCCGCGCCTCGGTGAACGAATCGGAAAGCTGGCTTCAGAAAAAGGCCGCCGCCCAGCAAACCGAGGAGCTCGGCAGCCTGCGCGAGCTCCTCACCGATCCGCGCTGGGGGAAGCGCGCCCTGCTGGGGATGCTCCTCGCAGCGGTGGGCCTCGCGAGCTTCTGGGCGGTGACTGTCGCCGGACAGGACTTGGCGAAGGCGCAGTTGATCAAGGACGGCATGACTCCAGTGATGGCGGCGGACAAGGCGAAAGCGGCTTACGGCTTCTGGCAAACGGCGGGCGGCGGTCTGGGCCTGCTTGCGTTCGGTCCGCTCTGCGTGCGGCTCGGGCGGAAGCGCGCGTTTGCGCTCATGCACATGGCGGCCTTCCTCGCGGTGCTGGTCGTTTGCTTCGCGCCCACGAACTACGACCAGCTCTTCTGGCTGCTGCCGCTGTTCGGCTTCTGCACGCTCGCGGTGCACGCGGGCTACGCAATTTATTTCCCAGAGCTGTTCCCCACGCGATTGCGCGGCACCGGCACGGGCTTCTGTTTCAACGGCGGACGCCTGCTTGCCGCGCCGATGCTCTTTTACTCTGGCACGCTGAAATCAAGCTGGCTCACGGCGAATCCCGGCCTCGAACTGCGCCACGCGATCGCGCTGCTGGGCGGTTTGTTTCTCGTCGGGCTGCTCGTCATCGCGTTCCTGCCGGAGACGAAGGACCAGCCGCTGCCGGAGTGAGCTTTGGTTTCGCGGCGGCAGCGCGTGGCGCAAGAATCCACTGGCCGGTCCAACGGTATTTCGCTACGGTGCGAGCGGCTCCTTTCAATTAACTCAACCCACACTCGCAATGAAACTTGTCCTCCTGCTCGCCACCACGTTGTCCGCCTGCACGCTCCTCGCCGCGGACGGCGATTGGCTCACCGACCTCCCCAAGGCCCAGGCCAAGGCTGCGGCGGAGAAGAAGCTGGTGCTGATTGACTTCACCGGCTCCGACTGGTGCCCGCCGTGCAAGAACCTGCACAAGACCGTCCTGACCTCCGCGGAGTTCACCAAGTTCGCCAAGGACAACTTGGTGCTGGTGGACATTGATTTCCCGAACAGCAAGCCGCAGTCCGCCGAGCTTAAGGCCGCGAACAAGGAGCTTGCCAAGAAGTTCGGCATCACCGGCTACCCGACCATCGTCGTCCTGGATGCGTCCGGCAAAGAGGTCTTCAAGAAAGTCGGCTACGGCGGCACGCCCGCGAAGGACTATGTCGCGGACCTGGCGAAGCTGAAGAAATAGGCGCGAACTGAATCTCCCCAGCCAACGGCGCGGCCTCCAGGTCGCGCCGTTTTGCTTTGCCAGCGCAACGGCCGGTGGCCGCAACAGAGTGCTGGCGTGCATTGCGATAATTTGGTAGGTAAAGC
>SXTU01000183.1 GCA_005791875.1 Verrucomicrobiales bacterium | reverse complement strand
GCTCAAGCGGCGGACGCTGGTGGTGAGGATCTTTCCCGACGAGGGCAGCTGCCTGCGGTTGATCCGAGCGGTGGCAGCGGAGCAGCACGAGGAATGGCTGGAAGGCAGCCGCTACCTCAACGCGGGGCTGCTGCGGGAAGCAAGTGCGACAACCAGAACGATGATGAAGCTACCCGCGCAACGCTGGCCCGAGCGGCGGCTCCGTCATGGGCTACAGCATCCGCGACGAACGCTGGCGCGCGTCCTTCTGGCGCGAGCGCAACGGTTCGAAAATCGTCGCCACCGAACTCTATGACGAACAAAATGACCCCAACGAGACAGTGAGTCTGGCCGACAAACCGGAGCACAAGGCCCTGCTCGAAACGCTGGCTAAAAGTCTCCCGCCTGTCCTCACGGAACCTGCGCCCGCGAAAGCCAGTTCCAAGAAAAATAGCAAAGCTGCCGCCGCGAAGTCCGCCGCCGCTCCGGCCAAGACTGCGGATGCCGCCACCGCCGACGAGCGCGGCCCGAAGTTCGACAAGCTCGACGCCGCGAAGGCGGGAAAAATCACGCGCGAGTATTACCCCTCGCATCAATCCGACGCGAAATCCGCCGGCGAGCGCTTCGACAAATGGGACGCCAACCGCGATGGCTTCCTGAGCCGCGAAGAGTTCGTCACGCAAGGCGGCATGCATCCAAAAGCGAAGTAGCCGTGGAAACCCATCGCATGACCCGGCGACCCAACTACGTCCGACTTCTTGTGCATCACTTCAAGACATCTCTCGCACTCGCCATTATCGGCACGCTCGGCGCTTCCGCGTTCGCGCAGCAGCCTGAAACCATCAAGGCGGCGGAGATAAAAGGACAGGCGATCGCCGGAGTTCCGATCGAGCGAGATCCAAATTTCACGGTAGTGGCCCAACGGTTTCAAGCGGACTTTGGAGTCGCCATTAAGCTGGCACGCGTCGCCGATTCTTCGGTCGCCACGAACTACGTCGTGACCGCCTTGAAGGCCGAGCACGTGGACAACGCCCTTCAGATTCTCGCGTGGGTGGAAGCGGAGTTGAAGCGATACCCGGCGGGATTTGTGAAAAAGCACGGCTCCAAGAATCTGGTGCTGGCGAACGCCTACGTCTCGAAGGCGGCGAAAGGCACCACGCCAGCTTACTCGCCGACGTTCATTGCCGCACGGAGCAGTGATTCGATCCTCGTGACGGTGCCGACCGCCATGACCCCGACGATCGAAGCGCTCGGCAGAGGCTATCTCCATTCCACGCTCTTCAGCTACCTGCTCGCGGACGTGAAGTCCCCGGATTCGCCCCTCGCGCTCGCGCGCTGGAAAACGCTGGAGTCGGATGACTCGAAACTCGAAACCGAAAGCGTCAAACGCCTCATCAAGGCGAGCAACACGCGCGAGGGGCTTTACAAGATGCTGTGGGAGCCGTTCGAGTTTAATGAGCTGACCACGCTCGCGAAAACTGACACGCGGCTGAAGCAACGCATGGAAATCGTGCAGACCTTTCTGCGGACGCTCGACCCGCAGTTCGATCAGGCCTTCTGGGCAACCCTTGCGACGATTCCCGAGTCTCAAAGGACCGTTTGCCTCAACGACCTGACCGACACGCACAGCGCTGATAAACTCAAAGCTGATCCCGAGATTCAAAGCGACCTCCGCAAGTTGGAGAAACAATGGGGCTTCAAGGTGCTTTGGGAACCCGGTTCTGCCGCCCCGCCCATGCCCGTCAAAGTGCGACTGGAATATTCCTACTTCACCGACCAGAAGCTGCCTGAGTTCAAAGAGTTCATCCGCATGGTGCGCGAGGAGTTGGAGATTTATCCCGTGCAGATCACGAAGAAACTCAACGTGAAGAATCTCTATATCCTGAACGACTTCAATTTCCGAGGCGCCGGCGTGGCTGGGCAAGGGTTCAGTTGGTTGCCGCAGGTGTCGTTCGCCTATGGCATCCGCACCTTCGATCCGGCCAAGACAACCTCGCGAGACTTCTATCGCCGGACCATTCACCACGAAGTTCTCCACTTGATGGACAAAGAGTTCTCCAAGGAAGGCGGGCCCATTCAGGGAACCAACTGGGACAATCTCAATGAACCCGGCTTTGCGTATAAGGTTGGGAAGCTGAGTTCGTTCGCGGCCAGTCAGGCTACTTTCTATAAAGACAATGCCAAGCGGCAGGGATTCGCCGAACCCTACGGCATGAACATCGCCACCGACGACCGCGCCACGCTTTACGGACGCTTCATGAATGCGCGGATGGCCGATGAAGGGCGCGGCGACCAACCCTTCCTCACCAAACTGGAAACCGACAAAATCCTCAAAGCCAAAGCCGACCGGCTGATCGAGTTTTTCCAACTCCTCAAACGCGACCTGGCTATTCCCTCGCCCAGCCCGTTTTATTCTAGGCTCGAAGGCGTTTTCCCTCCGAAAAAAGATAAGTAATGAAACCGGGCCGCGGCGAAATGCAACCCATGCCTCGATTGAAACGATGAAATCCATGTTCTCACACCTCACCGCACTTGCCTGTCTTGCTACAACTTGGATTCGCAGTTCAATGCGGACAGCAATCCCTCGCCCTCATATTGCACCAATCCGACACGAGGGCTGCCGGCGAGCACTTCGACAAAGGGGACGCCAAACGCGATGGCTTCCTGAGTCGCGAAGAGTTTGTCACGCAGGGCGGCAAGTATCCGAACGCGAAGTAGAAGCGGCTTCGAGATAAAAACTGTGGACAAGACTTCTCAATCCGAAGACTCGATCTCCGAGGCACGGCTCCGGTTCAGCCGGCGACTGCTCGCCGCGTGCATCTTGATCATCGTGGTGGCGAGCTTCCTCGCCTCGCGGGTGCAGACTTCCGGGGGTCGCGTGCGGGTGACGGGCATCAAGCTGCCCACGCAGAACGGCCAGTGGGTGGTCGCGGATCTGTATCGCCCGCTGTCCGCGACCAGCGAAACACCCGCGCCGCTCGTCGTCGTGGTCCCGGGCTTTCAGCGTTCGAAGGAGACGCAGCTCAACATCGCCATGGAGCTGGCGCGGCGCGGCATCGTGGCCATCGTCATCGATCCTTATGCGCAAGGCTCGTCGAGTTCGTCGATGAGCCGGCGCGCGGCGACGACCGAGGGTTACGGGATGTTCGCCGTTGTGAACTACGCCGCTGACACCGACATCCTCAACTACGTGGACAAGACGCGCATCGGCGTCACCGGCCACTCCGCTGGCGGCAACGCGGCGATCCAGGCCGCGTCGCATTTCGGCGACGAAGCGCGCAAAGCCGGCACGCCGAGCAAACTGCACTCGGTTTACGTGTCCGGTTACGTCCTCACTTTGACTGAGAAAGTCCTTCGCAGCGTCCGCTCGAACGTCGGCATCAGCTACGCGTTCCACGACGAAGGCGCCTACCGCAACGAACTCAAGAACGGCGACATGCGGCGCGCTCCCGAGGCGTTGCGCGTCGTGCGTTCGGGTCTCGGCAAGTCGGAGAAGATTGAGGAAGTCGAAGTGGACCGCTACTACGGCGACGCGGCGGCGAAGACCCTGCGCGTGATCCACAACGAGCGCCTGCTGCATCCGTTTCAGCCCTACAGCATCGAGGCGACGACGCACCAGCTCGCCTATTTTCAAAAAGTGTTTGACTTGGAAAACACCCTCCCCGCCGGCGATCAGGTGTGGTTCTGGAAAGAGCTCCTGTCGCTCCTCGCGCTCGTGGCCGCCTTCGTTTCGATCGTTCCACTCGCCCAACTCCTGATCGGGCACGTCTCGTTTTTCCAAGTGCTCGCGCATCCGCTCCCGCCCGCTGCGCCCGCGCCGCAGGGCCGCGGCAAAGTCATCTTCTGGACGCTTTTCATTTCCGGCGCCGTCATCGCGTGCTTCTCCTACATTCCCCTCACCGAGCTGTCGCAAAAACTCTTCCCGGAAGCCACCGCGCGCGAGCAGACGTGGTTCTTCCCGCAGCGCATGAATAACGGCGTGATGCTCTGGGCGCTCTTCAACGGCGTCGTCGGCTTCGCGCTCTTCTATCTCGGCTACCGGATTCACGGTCGCAAACAGGGAGCGACTCCCGCCACGTGGGGCATCGCCACCAGCCCGCGCGAACTCCAGCGGACCTTCCTGCTCGCCATCGTGCTGTTCGCGGCGTTCTACGCGCTGCTCAACGTCGTCTATGCCGTATTCCATGTGGACTACCGGTTCCTGTTCCTCGGCGTGCGTGTGTTCCAGCCGGCGCTGCTGTGGCTGGTGCCCGTGTATGCGCCGGTGTTCTTCGTCTTCTTCCTGTCGAATTCCCTGCGCGTGAACGCCGCGATGCGTTTCGCCGGTCAGCCGGAGTGGCGGAGCATGCTGCTTGCGGGACTTGGCAATTCCCTCGGCCTCGTCTTCATCCTCCTCGCCCAATACGTGACCTTCGCCCTCACCGGCACCGTGCGTTGGACGGACGGCTGGCTTTACATCAACCTCCTCTTCGCCGTGGTGCCGATGATGTTTGTGCTCCCTTATTTCAACCGCTTCTTCTTCCGCCAGACCGGCCGCATCTACCTCGGCCCGATGACGACCTGCCTGATCTTCATCATGATTCTGCTCTCCAACACGGTCTGCTACCTGCCGCTCTGATCTCGTTGTCGGCTGCCCAGAGAAAAGATCCGCCGCCGCAGTGACCGGCTCAACCCGTCGGCAGTCGGGCGCAAAACCACGTCCAGCCGTCGGTGGTTGATTCGAGCTCAAGCGTGCCCCCGTGGGCGCGAACAATCTCGCGCGCCAGACTCAAGCCCAAGCCGGTGCCCTCGGTCTGCCGGTTGCGGGAAGGATCACCCCGATAGAATCGCTCGAAGACTTTCTCCCGGTCGGCAGCGGGAATGCCGGGGCCAGTGTTGCCGAGGCGCAACTGGACGCGCGTGGCGTCACTGGTGAGTTCAAAGCGGATGCGGCCGCCGGGTTGATTGTATTTGATGGCGTTGACGGCGAGGTTTTGCAGCACCTGCTGCAACAGGTCGGCGTCAGCGCGGACGCGCACGGCGGGTTGCAGGGATTTTTCCAGCGTGAGTCCGTCGGCGAGGATTTCCGCGTCGGCGATCACGTTCTCGACGGCTTCAGTGAAGTCGAGCGGCTGGAGGTCGAGCTTGAGCCGGCCGGAGTCGGCGAGCGATAGCAGGAGCAGCTTGTGCGTGATGGCTTTGAGGCGCTGGATTTCTTCGAGCAACTGCGCGTAGCGGGTTTGCTCCGCCGAACCAGCGGGAGCGGATTGCAGCGCGGCTTCGAGTTCGCCCTGCAAGATCGTCAGCGGCGTCTTGAGCTCGTGCGACGCGTCGGCGCTGAAGCGGGTGGCTTGGTGAAAGCTGCGTTCGAGGCGGTCGAGCATCTGGTTGAAGACGGTGATGAGCCGTGCCATCTCGCGGTCGTAGGCGAGCAGCGGGAGGCGCTGGTCGAGGCCCTTGGCGGTGACTTGTTCGGCGGTTTGCGTGAGCACGGTCACGGGCCGCAACGCGCGCGCCGCGAGCCACCACGAGCCGGCGGCGACGAGCAGCAGCACCACGGGCAGCGCGGCGAGGTAGGCGTTGCGCAGTTTGGTCATGCCGCTCATGAACTCGTTGAGGTCCGCGCCGAGGACGAGGGTCATGTAGGGGTTGCCCATCACGGCGACGCGCCAAGCTTTGCCGTCGGCCTCGCGCGTGAAGAACAGCGGTTCCTTGCGCGGCAGCGCGGGGTTCGACGGCGAGATCGCCTCGCGCCGGGGCGGTGGCGGAAGCGCCTTGCCCGGTTCGAGCACGAAGGGCGGCTCATACGCCGCCGACACCGGGAAGGATTTCGGGTCAATGGATTTCGGCCAGTGCGCGGACTGGTGCAACACCCGGTCCTCGTGCTTCACCCATAGGATGAACGGGAGCGATTTGCCCTGGCCCGCGATCAACCACAATGTGTTTTCGAAGCGCACCCAATGATCGCCTCCATTGACGCGTTCGAGCTGCGAGTGGCCCAGGTTGCGCAGCTCGCGGTCCACGCGCGCGAGGTCCATGCGGTAGGTGAGCTGCCAGAACAACACGCCCGTCGCGACGAGCAATCCACCCGAGATCACGCCGGAGAGCAGCGCGATCTTGAGGCGGAAGGATTTCGTCATCATGCGGTGTCACGCCTTCACAAACCGATACCCCACGCCGCGCACCGTCTCGATCAGCGGCTGCTTGGGGTCGTCGCCGATCTTTTTGCGCACGCGCTGCACGTAAACATCCACGAGGTTCGTGCCGGGATCGAACTGGTAGTTCCAGACATGCTCGCAAATCTGCGTGCGCGTCAGCACGCGGCCCGGCGAGCGCATCAGATAGGTCAGTAGCGAGAACTCGCGCGCCGTCAACTCCACCTTTTCGTCGTCGCGCCGCACCTCGCGCGTGAGGAGGTTCACCGTGAGATCGCCCGCCTGGAGGATGCTCGATTGCTCGCCGCCGGCGCGGCGCATCACGGCGTGTAGCCGCGCGACGAGTTCCTCGATGAAGAACGGCTTGGTGAGATAATCATCCGCGCCGAGATTCAAGCCTTCGAGCCGCTCGTTGAGCGCGCTGCGCGCGGTCAGCAGCACCACGGGCACGGGCGCCTTCCGCTCGCGCAACTGCCGCAGGATGCTCAAGCCGTCGCGGCCCGGCAGCATGATGTCGAGCACCACGGCGTCGTAATGGCGCGTGGTGGCGAGCGTGAAGCCCTCGTCGCCGTTGCCGCAGAGGTCCACGGCGAAGCCCTGTTCCTCCAGCCCGCGCCGGATGAACGAGGCGATCTTCTTTTCGTCTTCGATGACGAGCACCTTCACGCCCGCAGACTAGCGCGTCGTCGTGTCGAACCGAAGCCGATTCAAATGACAAAACTGTAATGAAATCCCGTGTGACCTTTTAACTTGCGAAAGGTTCTATGGAGGCATGCAAACCCGCCGATTGATTCTCCTCCTCGCCTCGCTCTCGGTCGTGCTGGCCGGTGCGGGAGGGCACGCTCAGGAGAAAGGCTCGAAAAAGAAAGGTGGCGGCAAGGGCGGCCCGCCCGGTCTCGTGAAGCCGGCGATGACCGACACCATCAAGCTCAACGTCTATGCCGACAACTGGTTCATGCTCTACATCAACGGCGAGCTCGTGGCCGTGGACTCGATCAAGTTCACGCCGCACAACGTGGTGAGCGTGGACATCCTGCCGGAGTTCCCGATGACCATCGCGGTGATGGCCAAGGACAACGCCGATCCCAAGACCGGCCTCGAATACGGCAGCAGCATCGGCGACGGCGGCTTCTGCCTGAAGCTCGGCAATGACATCGTCACCAGCGCGTCGTGGAAGGCGAAGAGCTTCTTCCACGGACCGATCAACGGCGACACCGTGAACCCCAAGGTCCGCCATGAGCCGATTCCCGACGGCTGGTGGAAGGTGGGTTTCGATGACAGCCAGTGGTCAAAGTCGAAGGAGTTCACGGAGGAGGAAGTCGCGCCGAAACAGCCGTTCTACGAGAACGATTTCAAGGGCGCGAAGTTCATCTGGACCCAGGACGTGGCGCTCGACAACACCGTCATCTTCCGCACGACCATCGAGAAACCCGGCTGGACCAAACGCTGGAACACCAAGCCCGATCTCGACGTGACGGGCGCGCCGTTGAAGTAACACCCAGTCTCCATCGCCATGAAAACTCCCTGCGTCATTTCGCTGATTGCCCTCGGTCTGTTCGCCGGTTCTGCGGCATGTCCGGCGGCTGCCGAGTGGACGCGCTTTCGCGGTCCCGCCGGAGACGGCATTGCCACGGGCGCGCAGCCGCCGTTGAAGTGGAGCGGTTCGCAGAACCTGGCGTGGAAGACGGAACTGCCGGGGCCGGGCGCTTCCAGCCCCATCCGCGCGGGCAACCGCATCTTCGTGACCTGCTACTCCGGCTACGGCACCGGCGGGCGCGAGGGCGGCGAGTTGAGCAAACTCGCGCGGCATCTCGTCTGCGTGGATGCCACGAGCGGGAAAATTCTGTGGAACTCCAGTGTCCCCGGCGATTCTTCCGAGAGCGCCTACACGCGGTTGAACGAGCACGGTTACGCCAGCCAGACGCCGGTGACTGACGGCGAGAAGGTGTTCGTGTTCTTCGGCAAGTCTGGCGTGCTCGCGTTCGACCTGACGGGCAAACAGCTCTGGCAGGTGAATGTCGGCAAGGAATCCGGCCGGCAGGGCTGGGGCTCGGCCACGAGTCTCATGCTCTACAAGAACTCGGTCATCGTGAACGCCGCCGACGAGAGCCAGTCCATCCGCGCGCTCGACAAGGTCACGGGCAAGGAATTGTGGAAGGCCGAAGGCTCCGGCATGACGACCTGTTACAACACGCCGACGCTCGTGAATATGCCGGGCGACGGGCAGGAACTTGTTGTCGCCGTGCAGAACGAAGTCTGGGGCCTCAACCCCGACAACGGCAAACTCCGCTGGTATGCCGAAGTGCCGCTCTCCGGAAATCTCGCGGCGAGCATCGTCGCCGGTGACGGCGTGGTGTATGCGTTCGGCGGCAATCGCGGCCCCGGCACGGTGGCCGTCCGCGTCGGCGGCAAGGGCGATGTGACCAAGACGCACGTGGTGTGGACGACTTCGCGCGGCCCGGATTTCGGCACGCCAGTGCTGCACGAGGGTCATCTCTACTACGCCAACTCGCGCGGCGTGGCCGTCTGCATCAACGCCAAGACGGGCGAGCAGGTTTACGAGGAGCGCTTGCAGCTTTCGCAAGGTCAGGGGCGCATCTACGCGTCGCCGATTCTGGCCGACGGGAAACTGTTCATCACCACCCGCACCGCCGGCACGGTCGTGCTGGCGGCCAAGCCGGCTTTCGAGCAGCTCGCCGAGAATCCCGTCGCCGACGACCGCACGGATTTCAGCGCCACGCCGATGCTCACCGGCAACCAGCTTTTCCTGCGCTCCAATCGCGCCCTCTACTGCTTCGCCGCCGCCAACACCCCCGTGAACTGAACCACTCAACTCGCTTATGCCGAAACTCATTCTCCCGCTCCGCCTGCTGGCGTTGACGCTGCTGACCGCAACGGTCGCCGTGTCCGGGGCCGCGCTGCTCGAACGGCCCAACATCGTCTTCATGCTTTCGGACGACCAGGATTGGACCGGGTTGTCGGTGCGGATGCATCCGGATGTGCCGAACTCCAAGAGTGATTTCTACCGCACGCCCAACTTGGAGAAGTTCGCCGCGCAGGGGATGCGGTTCAGCGCCGCCTACGCGCCCGCGCCGGTGTGTTCGCCCACGCGCATCGCGCTCCAAACGGGCATGAACCCGGCGAAGCTGCGCTGGACGAAGGCCGCGCCGCCCGAGGCCGGACACAAGCTCATCGAAGGCGACACGCGCAAGGCCATCCGCGCCGACGAGGTGACGATTGCGGAGCTGCTGAAGTCCGCCGGCTACGCCACGGCGCACTACGGCAAATGGCATCTCACTGGCGGCGGCCCGGCGGCGCACGGTTACGATGAGAGCGACGGCGACACTGGCAATCGCGACGCCGACCGGCACGTGGACCCGAACCCGGTGGACATTTTCGGCATGGGCGGTCGCGCGGTGGCGTTCATGGAGAAGAGCGCCAAGGCCGGCAAACCGTTCTTCATCCAGATGTCTTACAACGCGCTGCACGTGCCCGAGAACGCCAACAAGGCCACGCGCGCCTTTTACGAGAAACAACCGCCCGGCCAGATGCACAGCGACGTCGCGCGCGCCGCCATCACCACCGACCTCGACACCGGCGTCGGCCAGGTGCTCGACGCCATCGAGCGCCTTGGCCTGACGGGCAAGACCTACGTCCTCTACATGTCCGACAACGGCGGCGGTGGCGGTCGCGGCAATATGCGTCCGCTTACGGCGGGAAAGGGCGGCGTGTGGGAGGGCGGCATCCGCGTGCCGCTCATCATTCGCGGGCCGGGCATCGCCGCGAACTCGTGGAGCCATCAGCGCGTCGTGGGCTATGATTTCTTCCCGACGTTCTGCCGCTGGGCCGGCGTGAAGCAGCCGTTGCCGGCCGGCCTCGATGGCGGCGACATTTCTGCGCTGCTCACCGGCTCGACCGCGCCGGTGAAACGCGCGCGCGAGGAACTGGTGTTTCATTTCCCGCATTACCAGGGCGACACGCCGCACTCGGCGATTCTGTCGGGCAACTTCAAGCTGCTGAAGTTCTACGAGACCGGCGAGCAACGGCTGTTCGACCTGAGCAAAGACCTGGCCGAGCGCAACAACCTCGCCAGCGCGCAGCCGGAACTCGCGAAGAAACTGGAGCAGCAACTCACCGCCTACCTCACCGAGGTCAAAGCATCCATGCCGAAACCGAATCCCGCCTACGACCCGACCAAGCCCGCCGAAAGCAAGCGCGGCGGCAAGGGTGGCAAAGGCGGCCAAGGCGGCGGCGGCAAGAAGCGCGAGCCGGCCAAGTAACCAACAACTCGAAACGATAATGAACTGCTCGAAACTCTGTCCCCGGCTGGAGCGCCGAGCATCGCTCGGCGGGGAGCGCAGCCGCCCCGGCTGCCGTTCGGCGCGCCCTCGCGCCGAACACCGCGACGTGGAGAGTCACCGAACGGTCCGCGCCGGTCCACTGCCGGAGTCCGCCGCGAGGGCGCAGCGGCCTGCGCCCGAGGCGGGCGCGCTCCCCAGTTCAGCGATGTCACCACGTCATTTTCAGGCTCATCCAATTATGAATGCAAAGATACTCCTCCTGCCGCTCGTTGCCCTCGCACTCACATGCGCTCCGACGACGCACGCGCACCTCATTGGTGACAAGGCGCACGACCACGGGACGCCTCAATACGATTTCAGCGTGAAGCCGCCCATGTCCGTGGCGTTACGCAACAACAGCGGACCCAACCCTATCCGTCTGTTGGCGGCGGCCCGCACTGAAAACCCAAGGCTGGCAGCGGCTGACAAGGCCGCTGCCAGTTCCGCGGGCGGCGGGTCGCTCGCCGCGCGCGTCGCGTCCGTCTTCACGCCGTTTGCGCCCAAGGTGAAGACCCGCGCCGACGACAAGTTCGTCTATGTGGAATCCGACGCGATGCCGGACCACATCATGATGGTCGGCATCACGGCGTGGCAGCAGCAGGTGCCGATTCCCCAGCCTTACTCCGGCGACAACGCGTGGCGCATTCCTCTCTACCCGGTCGTCGCGAAGAATCCGCTCTCGGCCAAGTCGCACTTCTTCCGCGGCGCCATCGCGCTCGCGGCCAACGGCGTGCCCATCTTCAACCCGATCAAGAACGACGGGCGCACCGACACGTTCCTCGCGGGCGAGCTCGACCAGTTCGGTGGCCACTGCGGGCGCGCGGATGATTACCACTACCACATCGCGCCGACACACCTGCAATCGCTCGTCGGCAAGGACAAGCCCGTCGCTTACGCGCTCGATGGCTACGCGATCTACGGTTTCACCGAGCCGGACGGCACGCCCGCTGGCAAACTTGACGAGTTCAACGGTCACACCACGCCCGCGCTCGGCTACCACTACCACGCGACGAAGACGTATCCGTATCTGAACGGCGGTTTCCACGGCGAAGTCGTCGAGGCCGGGGGCCAGGTGGACCCGCAACCGCGCACCGGCGGCGTGCGCCCCGCGTTGCCTCCGTGGCGTGGTGCGAAGATCACCGGCTTCACCGCGAAGGAGAACAAGAACTTCAGCGTGAAGGTGCAGGTCGGCGCGGAGACGCATTACGTGAACTACGCGCTCACTCCGGATGGCGGCGCGAAGTTCGATTTCGTGGACGCGAAGGGCCAGGTGAAAACGGAAACCTACACCCCGCGCACCCGTGGCGGCGGCGGTGATGGCGGCGGAGACCGCCCGCCCGGCGGTGGTGATCCAAAAGGCAAAGGCGGCCAGAAGAAGGGCGAGGGCAAGGGCAAAGCCGGCGAACGCAAGGGCGGTGCCGGAAGTCCCCGCCCCGAAGGTGGCGGTGCACGTCCCGAGGGTGAGCAATCGGGCAATCGTCCCCCCGGAGACCGCGCGGATGCGCGTCCGGCGGATGCCCGTCCGCGAGTTGAATCAGGTCCTGGCAATCGCCAGCCGGCAACCGCTCCGACAACTCCGCCGCTCATCATTGAGGCGAAGCGCAGCGGCAACTTCATCCTCACCAGTCCCGCCGTGAAAGACGGCCAGGAGTTGTCCAAGGAGTTCAACGGCGACGGCGACGGCGCGACGCTGCCGCTCTCGTGGAAAGGCGCGCCCGCGGGCACGAAGAGTTTCGCGCTCGTGATGGACCATCTTGCGAAAGGCCCGGAGATGAAGTGCTACTGGACGATGTGGGACATTCCCCCAACCGTCACCAGCCTGCCGAAGAACGTGCAAGGCGTCGGCAAACTCGGTGCGACGTGGAAACGGGGTGAGACTTACATCACGCCGCATTCCGCCGGTGGCGGGCCGAAGACCTACACGTTGCACGTCTATGCTTTGTCGAAGACGCCAGAGTTCCAGCAGCCCGCCAACGAAGTGACGCGCGAGGTGCTGCTGGCTTCCATCAAGGACTCCATCCTCGACAGCGCTGAACTGAAGGTCGTTTACACGCCCACCGACCGTGGCGCGAGGAGTGTTCCCGGCGGCAAGGGCAGCCAAAAGAAGGGAGATCGGAAATGAAGATCAAAGTTAAAAGCTCAAATCTCAAGGGAAACACCAAGTCTCAAACAGCGGAGCGCCGAGCATCGCTAGGCAGGGCGCATCGAAACGACGGGCCGAGCGATGCTCGGCGCTCCAGAGCCTTCGCCTTGCTCCTTCCCTTGGCCTTTAGCCTTTGTGCTTTGGCCTTCGCCACCTTCGCTGCTGATGCCGAGCGCAAAGGCCCGGGCGGCGGCAAAGGCCCGGGCGGCCAGGGCGGTCAAGGCAAAGGGGCCATGATGCCCACGCCCGCGTTTCGCACCGAGGTGCCGGCGCATCCGGTGGATCTCATTCTCGGCCGGCCTACGAAGAACGCCATCACCCTGAGCGTGCTCGCCTATGCCGACACCGAGGGCTACGTCGCCTTCGGCACGCAGCCGGGAAAGCTCACGAGCGAAACGCCGAAGCAGAAGTTCGCGAAGGATGAGCCGGTGGAGTTGCTCATCGGCGGGCTGCAGCCGAATACACGTTACTACTACCAGCTTCGCTATCACGTGGGTTCAGCAAGAATGGGCGGCACCGAGGAACACACCTTCTTCACCGCGCGTCCGCCGGGGAGCACGTTAATCTTCACCGTGCAGGCCGACCCGCACCTCGACTTTGGTGTGGACACGGAGGCTTACAAGAAGTCCCTCGCCAACGCGCTCGCCGCGAAGACGGATTTCCACATCGACCTCGGCGACACGTTCATGGTGGACAAATACACCGACTACAAACTCTCCGCGCCGCAGTATCTCGCGCAGCGCTACTACTTCGGCCTCGTGGGCGTGAGCGCGCCGGTGTTCCTCGTGCTCGGCAATCACGATGGCGAGCAGGTCGCGCGCGGCGGCGGCACGGACCCGATGGCCGTCTGGTCGAACACGATGCGGAAAAAGTATTTCCCCAACCCGACGCCGAACGAGTTCTATTCCGGGAACAAGACGCCGCATCCGCAGCTTGGCCTGCTGGAGAATTACTACGCGTGGGAGTGGGGCGACGCGCTGTTCATCGCGCTCGACCCGTTCTGGTATTCCGAACGCCAGCGCGGGCGCGGCAACGGTGCCGCCGTGGACAACTGGGGCCGCACGCTCGGTGCAGAGCAGTATCAGTGGCTCAAGCGCACGCTCGAAACGAGCAAGGCGAAGTTCAAGTTCGTCTTTCTGCACCACCTCGTCGGCGGCGAGACGCGCGAAGGCCGCGGCGGCTCCGAGGCGTCGCATTTCTTCGAGTGGGGCGGGAAGGACATCGACGGGAAAAACTCCTTCGCGCAGAAGCGCCCCGGCTGGCCCGCGCCGATTCACGACCTGCTGGTGAAGCACGGCGGCAGCATCGTCTTCCACGGCCACGACCACATCTACGTGCAGCAGGAGCGCGACGGCATCATCTACCAGCTTGTGCCGCAGCCCGGGCATTCGCGTTTCGAAGGCTACAAGGCCGCCGAGGAATACGGCTACAAGAGCGGCGTGAAGCACGGCTCCTCCGGCATCATCCGCGTGACCGTGTCACCCGACAAAGCCGTCGCGGAATACGTCCGCGCCTTCCCGCCGTCCGCCGAGAGCGCGGAGCGCAAGACGGGAACGATCTCGCACAGCTACACCATCAGGCCGCGTCCGGGATTGTAAGCCCGCAGGATTCGGGTCACTGTGGGCGCGGTCCAAATGAAACCGCTGCTCATTGCTCTCGCTGTTGCGCTTTACAGTTCCGACGAACTTTTCGCAGCCCAACCTGAACCGCAAACGCTCCGCTGCGAACTGGCGGTCATCGGCGGCGGCAGCGGTGGCTTCGGTGCGGCGCTCGCGGCGGCTCGGCTGGGCGTGGACGTGGTGCTGGTGGAGCGCGGCGATCAACTCGGCGGCAATTCCGTGCGCGGCGGGGTGAATGTCTGGGAGCCGGTCATCGGCGCCACCAGTTTTCCGTTCGAGCTGTATCAACGGCTCAAGCGCCAGACCAACACGGTGGGCATCTACTCGATGGGACGGCACCAGAGCACGTTTGATCCCGCGCGCGAAGCGTATCGCTATCCCGGCGGCGAAACGGTGATCGATTCCAAGCGCAACTACCTCGACACGTTGAAGCGGCACGGTCTGGCCCACGCGAATTTGCACGGCGTGGTGTTCGAGCCGGAGGCGATGTCCGACGCGATGCTGGCGTTGCTGAAGGAAACCGGCCGGTGCCGCGTGCTGCTGCGCACGAAGTTCAAGGACGTGACGATGAGCGGCGGGCGCGTCCACAGCGTGACGCTGCAAAAGGTGGAGTTCACCGGCAACCGCTCGACGACAGTTACCCAGACGCTTGTCGCAGATTACTTCATTGATGCCACGGGTGACGCGCTGGTGTGTGCGAAAGCGGGTTGCGAGATGATGACCGGTCAGGAAGCGCGCGCGCAGTTCAACGAGCCCGGCGCTCCCGAGAAAGCCACCGCGCGTGTAAATGGCGTGACGCAGATTTACCGTGTCGCGCGCGTCGCAAAACCAGCAGTGGAGCCGCTGCCGGAGGGCATTCCGACGAATTGCTGGTGGGGGAAAACGTTCCCTGTCGCCCAGATCAGCCAATCGCCCAATGGCGATCTCATCGTGAACATGCTGCCCACGATGGAAGGCACGGAGTTCATGCAACTCGGCTATCACAAGGCGCGCGAAGAATGCCAACGCCGCGTGCGCGCCCACTGGCACGACCTCCAGACGCGTTGCGACGAGTTCCGCGGCTATCGCCTCGATTGGATTGCGCCGCAACTTGGCGTGCGCGAGACGCACCGCGTCGTGGGCGAATACGTCCTCACGCAGAACGACCTCGATGCCGGCCTCAGCGGCCCGAAGAGCAGCCAAGGCATCCCCTACACCGCCACCCTCATGAACCCCGCGACCCCGCCCGCAGCTCGCGGAGCAGCCCAAGCACTCGGCCAAGCTCACCGAGCTCACCGCCTTGCTTGAAAAGGAAAGGTAGCGCAGCGGCGACACCGGCGTGCTGAAGGTGGCGAATCCCAAGTCGGCTGATTGGAGTCCGCTGGGAGCAATAGGCAACCGGGAGGCAAAACAATAAGTCCTCGCTGCTCACCTGCTGACTCGGCCAAGGACTTGTCCAGCCAAGCCCATCCGCGTAGAGTTTGAAGCCGAAAGAACCACCATGAAACACACTCACCAACTCGTCACACGACGCGCGTTTGTCGCGCATTCCTCAGCCGCCGTGGCTGGGGCCATCATCGCCAGTCGCGCCATCGAAGCCGCGGAAACAGCGGGGCCGTTTCAGGCGATGGGCGCGCGCGCTGGCGAAGTGACCGACATGACGGCCATCGTCTGGACACGGCTCACGGCTGCGCCGAAGCGCAATGGCGGCGGCGTAGTCATTCCCAAGCGCGCGAAGGAGGAGGCGAAGCGGGGCAAATCGGAGTCCAAGGTCAACGTGCCCGTGGACCAGCTCGAAGGCGCGTGCCCCGGCGCACCGGGACGCGTGCAGTTGCGCTACGGCACGCGGGAGGATCTGAGCGATGCGAAGGTGACGGAGATCGCGGTGGCGGCGGCGGCGAATGATTTCATCTGCGAGTTCAAACTCAGCGGATTGAAGCCGGGGACGGTTTATCATTACGCCAGCGAGATTCCCGGCGCGCAGAAGGAGGCGGCGTTCCGTGGAAAGTTCGAGACGGCTCCGGCGGCGGATGCGCCGGGGGATTTGCGTTTCTGCGTGATGACCTGCCAGGGCTACCGCGATCGCGGCCATGCAGACGGGCACCATATTTATCCAGCCATGCAGGCGCTGAAGCCGCAGTTCACCTGTCTCACGGGCGATCTCGTTTACTACGACAGCGGCGATCCGGATGCGGTGACGGAGCGGCTCGCGCGCTATCATTGGGAGCGGATGTTCAGCCTGCCGCGCCTCATCGAGTTCAACCGCAACCACTCGACCTACTGGTTGAAGGACGACCACGACACGCTCAGCAATGACTCGGGGCCGGGTGCGACCATGGGCGAGCTCACTTTCGAGCAGGGTCAGAAGATCTTCCGTCAGCAGGCACCAATGAACGACGACGGCCCGAGCTACCGCACCGTGCGCTGGGGACGCGACTTGCAGGTTTGGTTCAGCGAAGGGCGCGATTTTCGCTCGAAGAACAAGTCGGAGGACGGCTCCGAAAAGACGATCTGGGGCGCGGAGCAGAAGGCGTGGTTCAAGCGCACGGTCAAGGAGAGTGACGCGACGTGGAAGGTGCTCGTGTCGCCCACGCCGCTCGTGGGGCCGGACCGGAAGGGCAAGCGGGACAATCATGCCAACGAGGGCTTCACGCACGAGGGCAACGAACTCCGCGCGTGGCTAAAGGCCAATGTGCCGGACAATTTCTTCGTCATCTGCGGCGACCGCCACTGGCAATACCACTCGGTGCATCCCGAGACCAGCGTGCAGGAGTTCAGCGCCGGCCCGGCGAGCGATGAGCACGCGAGCGGCTCGCCCGGCGAGAACCCGAAGTTTCACAAGTTTCACCGCGTGCGCGGCGGCTTCCTTGCGGTCACGCTCAAGCCCGAGGGCGTGCAGAGCCGCATCCTCTTCGAGCACCGCGACGTGGTAGGGAAGGTGGTTTACTCGTGGAGCACGGAGCGCGCGGCCTGATCCTGCGCAGGCACTATGAAAACAAAACTGCTCATCCTTTCACTCGCACTCAACGTCCTTGTGTTCGGCCTGCTGGCTGCCGACCAGCCGAACATCATCATGATTCTCGCCGACGATGTTGGACTCGGGAACCTCGGCTGCACAGCGCGCTCGTGCCGTCCGGCGAACCGGTGTGGACGGAACTGGCCGTCAGCTCCGCGCGCGCCTTGGTGGAACTCGAAGCTCGCGGCCTGAAGTCCCGCGACCTACTCACCGACGCTGCGATTCGCAACGCGATGGT
>SXTU01000182.1 GCA_005791875.1 Verrucomicrobiales bacterium | reverse complement strand
TCCTTCGTGAGGTAGGTGTTCGCCACGCGTTTCACGTCGGCGACGGTG
Source organism: Verrucomicrobiales bacterium (assembly GCA_005791875.1). Taxonomy (GTDB): domain Bacteria; phylum Verrucomicrobiota; class Verrucomicrobiia; order Limisphaerales; family SXTU01; genus SXTU01. The sequence continues at coordinate 18,312 of SXTU01000182.1, read as the reverse complement.
ACGGCCTGGAGCTTCGGGCCGGCCTCGTTGATTTCCTGCCAGCGGCCGACGCCGTCGTAACGCAACAGCGCCTGCATGACGGCGTGGTTGTTCGCCAGCTTGCGGTATTCGCCGGCGGCGAAATTGTTCTTCACCTTCTGCAATTCCTCCGGCGGCACCTCGGTCGTCTTGATTTTCTCAATCTCCGCGTGCAGGCCGGCTTCAAGGTCGGCGGGGGTTTTGCCGTCGGTCACTTCGCCGCCGATGTTGAACAGGCTCGCCCAGCGCATCGTGTGCTGCTGCGCGTAGGCGGAGGTGGCGGTCTTCGAGCCAAGCACCAGGCCCTTGTAGAGGCGGCCCGTGCGGGTGGAGAGAATCTGCGCGAGGACTTGCAGAGCGTAGGTGTCCGGGTGGCCGAATGCAGGCGTGTGCCACATCATGTCCACCTGCGGGTTGGTGTCGGCGGCACCTTCGAGGCGCTTCTCGGCGGGTTGCTTGATTTCCAGCGTGACGACGTCGGGGGCCTCCTCCTTGCCGCGCGGGATGCGACCGAGGAACTTCTCGGCGAGCGCCACGGTTTTCTCCGGGTCGAAGTCGCCGACGAGCACGGTGGTGATGTTCTGCGGCGCGTAGTAGAGCGCGTAGAAATCATCCGCCTGCTTCTTCGTGATGGCGGGGATGTCCGAGGGCCAGCCAACGACCGGCCAGGAATACGGGTGCGACTCCCAGAACATCGCCCAGAACGTCTCCTCGATGCGGCCCGTGGGCGTGGACTCGGTGCGCATCCGGCGCTCCTCGAAAACCACGTCGCGCTCCGCGTAGAACTCGCGGAAGACGGGCCGCAGCAGGCGCTCGCTCTCCATCCACATCCACAGCTCGAGTTTGTTCGCCGGGACGGTGATGAAATAGACTGTCACGTCGTGGCTGGTGTAGGCGTTCATCATGGAGCCGCCGGCAGAGGTGTAAATGCGGTCGAACTCGTTCTTAACGAGGATTTCGCGCTGGGCGTCCACGAGCTTTTTGAACTGGGCCTGAAGCTCCTTGTAACGCGGCGTCCAGGTGTCGGGATTTAGCAGGTCGGCGATTTCCCCGCGCCGCCAGAGCGTCCTCATGTTCGCCTCCTCCTTGCGCATCAAGTCGCGCACGCGCTCCTGCTCGTTGATGATTTCCAAGTCCTTCTTGTAATCCTTGGTGCCGAGGGTGGGCGTGCCCTTGAACATCATGTGCTCGAAAAGGTGCGCCATGCCCGTGATGCCGGGCCGCTCGTTCGCGCTGCCGACGTGGACCACCCAACCGCCGGCGACGGTCGGCTCATCGTGGCGCGGCAGCAGGAGCAGGCGCATGCCGTTGGAAAGCGTCTTCTCGATGACGGGGACTTTCTGCGCGCTGGCGGGGAGCGCGAGCAACGCGAGGAGGAGGCAGAGCGGAAGAAGTTTGGGTGTCATGTGCGGCGGCGGTTGAACGTGCGGAGAGAGAAGCGCGAAAGTGGGATTGCGTCAATCGCGGTAAGGCAGAAGGAGGAAAACGTCCAGAGCGGCGTTCGGGCGTCTTTGTTGAAAGTTGAGCGTTGGAAATTGAACGTTGAAGGTTTCTCCCTCTGCGCTCTTTGCGCCCTTTCGCGGCAAATCCGGTTTCAACCCGGTCGCACCAGCATTTCCTCCACGACGCAGCGGAACGGCAGATTGATCGCCAGCAGGGCGCAGTCGGCGATGTCCTCGGCCTTCATCATCTTGGCGCGGGCGGCGGCATCGGGCACCACAGGACGCTTGCCGAGGAGTTCAGTGTCAATGTCGCCGGGGAAAACCGAGCAGGCGCGGATGCCGTTGACGCGCTCCTCGGCGTTGATGCACTGCGTCAGGCCCGCTTGGCCGAACTTCGAGAGCACGTAGCTCGGGCCGCTCTTGGGGCTGGCCTTCAGACCGGCCTCGGAAACGATGTTCACGATGGTGCCGGACTTGCGGGCGCGCATCTGCGGCAGAAACGCCTGCGCGCAGTAGTAGGAGCCGTGCAGGTTCGCATCCATGACGGCGTGGTAATCCTCCAGCGAAAGCTCGGCGAGCGAGCGTCGCGGGATGTTCGTGCCAGCGGCGTTCACGAGCACGTCCACGGTCTTAAACTTCGCCAAGACCGTCTTCGCCATCGCGGCAACTTGCGCCACGTCGCCGATGTCGCAAGGGATGACGAGCAATTGCTTCGCGAGTTTCTTCGCCAGCTTGACGGTCGCCTTCAGCGCCACCTCGCGCCGGCCGAGGATGGCGACTTTCCAGCCCTGCGCGACGAGTTTCAGGGCGATGGCCTGGCCGACGCCACTGCCGGCCCCGGTGACGACTGCGGTTTTGGATGACATAGAGGGAGGAGAGGTTGAAGACCGCGCTGCCGAGCGCAAGCCGGAAGCTTACTTCACGTAGAGCGCCTGCTGGAGCTGCGCGACGAGGACGTGCGCGTTCGGGAAGCGCTTCTCAGGGTCGCGGTCGAGGCACTTGAGGATGATGCGCTCGACGGCGATGGGGATGTCCTCGTTGAACTGCCGCGGCGGCGGGACGGGGTGCTTCTCGTCGAGCTGCTTGCGCAAGACAGCCTCGGGCGTCTCGCCGGTGAAGGGCTTGCGGAAGGTGAGCAGCTCGTAAGCGGTCACGCCGAAGGAGAAGATGTCCGCGCGCTGGTCGAGCGGCTCGTGGCGGAGCTGCTCGGGGGACATGTAGGCGGGCGTGCCGGCGTTGCTGGGCATGCGCGTGGGCTTCTTGGGCAGCGGTTGGGCGATGTCGAAATCCACGAGGCGGATGTCGCCGCTCTTGGTCACGAGCACGTTCTCCGGCTTGAGGTCCAGGTGGATGAAACCCTTCTCGTGCATGTGCTCCACGGCCAGCGCCATGTCGATCAGGATGTTTCCGACGAACTCGCCGAGGATGGGGTCGTGGCGGAGGATGAGGTGCTTGAGGTTCGAGCCTTCGACGCGCTCGAGCAGGGTGAAGTCCACACCATCAACCTTGCCGTGCTGGTAGAAGCCGATGATGAACGGATGTCCGTGAACCTTCTCCAGCACGTCGCAGCCGTGGAGGAACTGCTTCCGCGTCGCCTTGTCCACCGTGCCGTTGCCCAGCAGCCGGCGGAGCGCATAGGAGTTTCCGCGTTGGTCCGTGGCCGACCATATCTCCGCCGAGCCCCCGCGGTTGATCAGCTCGTGCAGTGAGTATTCCCCGAACAAATGCGGTGCGTCCGGGTCGTGGACCGTCTGCTTTGCCTTCTTGCGGAAGATGCCCAATGGTAACATTCGCTTCTTTTCCCCGTTCTCTCTTCGTTGTTTGGTTCCGCGCAATGACGGCACCTGGTCCGAAATGGTTACGACGCTCGCCCGTCAAAGACGGCGCTGCGCCCGCCCGTCTTCGACGCGCGATGGAATATGCGCTTGGCGACCCGTTCGCAAGGCCGCTTAATCCGCGCGTGCGCGCCGCTGGAATCCTCCTCGCTTACTTTCTGGCCGTGCTGCTGGCCGCCGCGTTGCTGGCTCCGTGGGCCTTTCAGCTCGGCCAATGGGCGTCCGGTGAAGCCGCTGTCCTCAAGGGTCTCAGCACTCAGCCGTTCCACCGTTACCTGAACCGCTGCCTGCTGCTCGCCGCGCTCGCCGGGCTGTGGCCGCTGGCCCCCGCGTTTCAGCTCACCAACGCGCGGGCCATGGGACTGGCGTGGACTCCCGGCAGCCGGCGGATGCTTGGTCTCGGGCTGGCCGCAGGCTTCGGCTCGCTGCTCGGCGCGGCGTTCCTGATGGCGCTGGCCGGCGTGCGGACTTTCAATTTCAGCCACGCGCCGCAAGTGCTGCTCGAACTGGCCGTCAACGCCACGCTTTCCGCCGTGGCCGTCGCAGTGCTTGAGGAACTCTTCTTTCGCGGCGTCGTCTTCGGCGCGCTGCGGCAGTCGCTTTCGGTCCCGGCAGCGCTCGTGGCCAGCAGCGTGATTTACTCCGCGCTGCACTTCCTCGCGCGAGTCGAGCACGCGGGGCCAGTCGGTTGGACCTCCGGCCTTTCGCTTCTGCCGGCGATGCTGGCGGGCATCACCTCCCCGGATAATCTCGCGCCCGCCGGCCTCACGCTGGCCGTGGGCGGCGCGGCGCTCGCGCTGGCGTATCAACGCACCGGCAGCCTGTGGTTTGCCATCGGCCTGCACGCCGGCTGGGTCTTCTGGCTGAAAGTCTTCAAGACAGTGACTTCGCCGGGCGCGTCGGCGGGCGGCGCGTTCTGGGGCACGGAGAAGCTGCTCGATGGCTGGCTCGCCTTCCTCGTCATGGCTGTCCTGCTCGTGGGAGTTGCGCGATTGCCGCAGCCGCAGCCACCAGAGAAAACTTCTTAGCCACAGATGAAACTCCCCGCCCCGTGTCCGCGATGAACGCCACCTCCCGCGAGTGGCTCGACGCCGGCCTCGCCTTTTTCTACCCGCCCGTCTGCCAGCTCTGCGCCGAGCAACGCGCGACGCCTGCCGAGGGCTACGTCTGCCAGGCCTGCTGGCAACACCTCCGCTTCATCGTGCCGCCTTGCTGCGAGCGCTGCGGACTGCCTTTTCCCGGCGACATCACCACCGCCTTCGAGTGCTCCAACTGCCGCGACCTCGAACTGCATTTCCGCTGGGCGCGCGCGTCCGTCGTCGCGAACGACTTTCTCCGCAACCTCATCCACCGCTACAAATACAACCGCGAGCTCTGGTTCGAGCCGTTCCTCGCTGACCTGCTTCTCCGCCATGCGCTGCCCGCGCTGCGCGAGGAGAAACTTGCCGGCATCGTCCCTGTCCCGCTGCATCCGGTGAAGCAGCGCGAGCGCGAGTTCAACCAGGCCGAGCGCCTCGCCCAGCCCCTCGCCGACGCGCTGGGCATCCCGGTGCTCACGCAGCTCGTGAAGCGCGTCCAGCCCACGCGCACGCAGACCCAGCTCGACAAGCACGCCCGCGCCGACAACGTCCGCCGCGCCTTCGCACCCGTGCAGCCCAAGTCTCTCCACGGCGAGCGTCTCGTCGTTCTCGACGACGTGCTGACCACCGGCGCGACCACCAGCGCCGTCGCCCGCGTGCTGCGGGAGAACGGCGCGGGCGAAGTCCTCGTCTGGACGCTGGCGCGGGGATTGTGAAGCCGTTCGCAGTTGACCGACGTTTCGCGTTCAGTATATTCGAGAAGATGGCGACGATCCTAAAAGCAACCCGCATCCTCCTGGTTGATGACACCGTCGAGAACATCCAAGTCGCCGGGGCCATCCTCAAGCAGAAGGGCTACCAGCTCAACATCGCCCGCAATGGCAGGCAGGCGCTGCAAGTGCTCGAAAAGACCCTGCCCGACCTCATCCTTCTCGACATCGTCATGCCGGAGATGGACGGCTTCGAGTGCTGCGCGCAACTCAAGGCCAGCCCGGCCACCCAGGACATCCCCGTCATCTTCCTCAGCTCGAACACCAGCACGGCGGACATCGTGAAGGGCTTCGAGTTGGGCGCGGTGGATTACATCATCAAGCCGTTCAACGCGCCGGAGCTGCTCTCCCGCATCCACACGCATCTGTCCCTGCGGCAGGCGCACCTTGAATTGGAGGAACTGACGCAGAAGGCGTCGTGCTACATATCGCCGCACGTTTTCCAGGCCATTTTCAAGGGCGAGAAAAACACGCTGCTCGAAACCACCGAGAAGCCGCTGACGGTGTTCTTCTCCGACATCGTGGGTTTCACCAAGCGCACCGAGACCATGGGCGACCAGAGCCTCACGCAATGGCTCAACGGCTACTGTGATAAAATGGCCTTGCAAGTCCTCAAGCACGGCGGCACGTTGGACAAGTTCATCGGCGACGCCGTGATGGTCTTCTACGGCGACCCCAAGTCCAACGGGCCGAAAGAAGATGCCGTCGCCTGCACGCGCATGGCCATCGAGATGATTCAGGAAGCGATGGCCATGGACATCAACATCCGCGTGGGCATGAACTCCGGGCCAGCCTTTGTCGGCAATTTCGGCACGCAGAAGCAGATGAACTACACCATCATCGGCAACGCGGTGAATCTCGCCTCGCGACTGGAACGTTCGTCGGAGCCGGGGAAAATCCTCGTGTCGCAGGCCACCTACGATCTGGTGAAGGACGACTTCTGGTGCGAGCTGCGCGGGGCCATCAGGCTCAAGGGCATGGTGAACGACATCCAGACCTACTGGGTCAACGGCTGAACCAGCCCATACCCCGACCACCATGTCCATCGCTCGCCGCCTGTTCGCCCTGTCCATTCTGCCCGCCATCGTCTTCGTGCTGCTCGCGGTGGTGCTGCACTTTCAGTTCAAGGAAATCGAGGTGCGCGAGCGATTCCTGAGCGACACACAGGTCGCCAGCCTGGCCTTGGTGGGCAATGCCTCGCGCACCTTCTCCGAGCTGCGGGTGCACATCCGCACCTACCTGTGGAACACCAGCGCCACCGAGCGGACGGCGGCGCTGGCGTCGTTCTTTGATGATGAGGCCGAATTGGAGCGGATGCTCGCCCACTACGGCGACGTGTTGATCACCAACGACAAGGACCGCCGGCTCCACCAGGACTTCCGCGTGCAGAGCAGGGAGTGGATGGCCGAGGCGAAGAAATGCATAAACCTGGCGGATGCGAGCCGGCAAACGGACGCACAGGCGTTGCTCGAAAAAGCCGTGGTCCCAATCGCCCAGCAACTGAGCACCACCTCCACCGCGTGGATCACGCACAATGAGGAACTCGCCAAGCAAGCCGCGGATAAAGTCGTTGACGCCATCACGGATGCCCGCACCGAGATGCTCGTCACCTGCGCGCTGGCGTTCGGGCTGGCCTGTCTGATGGGTTACCAGACGTTCAACCACCTCGCGCTGCCCATCCTGGCCTTGGACCGCTCGGTGAAGTCCATCGCCAGCGGCGATTACGCGAAGGCCGTGCCCTGGACCGAGGCCAAGGACGAACTCGGCCGCCTAGCCCGCTCGGTGGCCGTGCTCAAGGAGAGTGCTGCCGCCATGGCCGACCACCGCTGGGTGACCAGCCACAACACCAAGATTACTGCGGACATTCAGGGCGCGGACTCGGCGGCCGAGTTCGGGCAACGGCTGCTGGCCGCACTCGTGCCCGCGCTGGGCGGCGGCGTGGCAGCCTTCTACGGCCTTGAGGAAAAGCCGGACCGGCTGCGGCGCGTGGCGGGCTTCGGGCTGGCCGAAGGCGCGCAGCCCGCCGCCGAGTTTCAACTGGGCCAGGGGCTGGTGGGCCAGTGCGCCGCGACGCGCAAGCCGGTGGACTTGGACCAGCCGCCGCCCGGCTACCTCCGCATCGCCTCCGCGCTGGGCGAGGCCGCGCCCACGCGCGTGACCGCCTGGCCACTCCTGTCCAAAGACACCTTGGTCGCCGTGCTGGAACTGGCCGGCTTCCGGCCGCTGGCCGGCCGCGAAACCGCGCTGCTCGATGCTCTGCTGCCCGTCGCGGCGCTGAGTTTTGAAATCCTCGAGCGCAACCGACGCACGGCGCAACTACTCGACGAGTCGCTCGATCAGGCCCGGCGGTTGGAGGAGCAGCAGGGCGCGCTCCAACAGTCGAAGGAGGAACTGCTCGCCCAGCAGAATGAGTTGCTCAACTGGACCGGCGCGCTTCAGGCCAGCGAGTTGCAGTTCCGCACGCTGATTGAGGCCGTGCCGGACGCGCTGCTGATTGCCGACCAGGACGGGTGCATCCGCATCGCCAACGCACAGGCCGAATCCATGTTTGGCTACCCGCGCGAGGAACTGGTCGGCCAGCCGGTCGAGATGCTCGTGCCCATGCGGCACCGCCTTGGCCACGCGGCCAAGCGGGAAAAGTATCACGGTCACCCCTCCGTCCGCTCGATGGGTCAGGGCATGAGCCTCTTCGCACTGCGCAAGGATGGCTCGGAGTTTCCGGTCGAAATCAGCCTCAGCCCGCTGCCTAAAGTGGAGGGCCAAGGCCGGTGGGTGTGCAGCTCGCTGCGCGACGTCACGCAGCGCCGACAGGCGGAGAGCGAGATGAAGCGGCAAAGCGACGAGTTGAAGCGCATCAATTTTCAGGCGGACAGCGCGCTGGATCTGACCAAGGCCGGCTACTGGCATGTGCCCTTGGATGGCTCCGGCTGTTATAACTCCTCGGAACGGGCTGCGGCCATCTTCGGCGACCTCCCCAATCCCGAGTTCCGCTACCGTATGGATGAATGGGCCGCCCATGTGACCGAAGGCGATCCAGCGGCGGCAAAGGCCAACAAGGAGAACTTCGACGCCGCCGTGGCCGGGACCATCCCCGCTTACGACGCCACGTATGCCTACAAGCGGCCTGTGGACGGGCGCGTGGTCTGGGTTCATGCTTTGGGCCGCGTCGTGAAGGACGCGTCCGGCAAGTCCACCGACATGTATGGCGTCACGCAGGACATCACGGACTTCAAGACGCTTGAGCTCGACCTGACCCAGGCCAAGTTGGTAGCGGACTCGGCCAGTCTGGCGAAGTCCGCCTTCCTGGCCACCATGAGCCACGAGATTCGGACGCCGATGAACGCCATCATCAACATGACGCAGCTCGCACTGGACACCGAACTGACCGCCAAGCAGCACCAGTATCTCAGCGTCGTGGCCTCTTCCAGCAACGGCCTGCTCGGGCTCATCAACGACATCCTCGACTTCTCCAAGGTCGAGTCCGGCAAGATGGACCTGGAAATCGCGCCCTTCGGCGTGCGCAAGCTGCTGGAGGAAATCACCGACTCCTTCCGGGGTCGCGTCTTCGAGAAGAGGATCGAGCTGGTCGTCCACGTCTTCTCCGACGTGCCGGACCAGTTGCTCGGCGACACGCTCCGGCTGCGGCAGGTGCTCACCAACCTCGTCGGCAACGCCTTCAAGTTCACCGAAGAGGGCGAGGTGCTCCTCAAGGTGCGGGTGGCTACCGCGCCGGTGGACGGGCGCATCGCACTGTGCTTCTCGGTGAAGGACAGCGGCATCGGCATCCCCAAGGCCACGCAGGCGAAGCTCTTCGCCACCTTCAGCCAGGCGGATTCCTCCACCTCCCGCAAGTTCGGCGGCAGCGGCCTGGGCCTTGCCATCTCCAAGAAGCTCGTGGAGCTGATGGGCGGCACGCTGCATCTCAACAGCGAGGAGGGCCAGGGTGCGGAGTTCTTCTTCACCATCACCTTTGCCGTCGGCGCAACGGCCGCGCCGCGGCCCACGCTCGACTCTCTGCGCGACTTGCATGTGCTGGTGGCCGACGACAACGAGAGCGCCCGCGAGATGATGCACACCATCCTCACGCAGTTCGGTCTGTCGTGCGAGCTGGCCACCGACGGCCCGGAGGCACTCGACCGGGTGCGGGCGGCGAACATCCATCACACGGGCCGGCCCTTCAACCTCGTCATCCTCGACTGGATCATGCCCGGCATCGACGGCCTAGAGGTGCTGCGCCGCCTGCGCGGCCAGCCCGCCACGTCGAACCTGGCGGTCATCATGTTGAGCGCCTTCGCCAGCCGCGTGGAGGAGGAGCGGGCCACCTCGCTCGGGGCCGTCACGTTCCTGCACAAGCCCATCACCGCGTCGCAGCTGTTCGACTCCATCGCCGCCACGCTCCTCGGCGAGACTTACCCCAGGCAGACCGTCCAGCTCACCAAGGCCGAGGTCGCGGGTCAGGCCAGCATCCGCACGGCGCTGGCCGGTGTCCATGTGTTGCTTGCGGAGGACAACGCGGCCAACCAGTTCGTCGCGCAGGAGCTGCTCGAAAGCGTGGGCATCACGCTCGACATTGCCGTCAACGGTCAGGAGGCCGTCAACCGCCTCGCCACGGACACGCATTACGCCTGCGTGCTCATGGACATGCAGATGCCGGTCATGGATGGTCTGGCCGCCACGCAGGAAATCCGCCGCCGCTGGCCTGACCGCAAGCTGCCCATCATCGCCCTCACTGCCAACGCGCTCAAAGGCGAGCAGGCCCGCTGCATCGCGGCGGGCATGGACGATTTCGTCACCAAGCCGATTGACCGCAAGGAGCTGTTACGCGCGCTGCGCAAGTGGGTGGCTCAAACCCCGCGCGCCGCCGCGCCCCAACTTCCCGCGCCGCCAGCGGCTCCGCCCTCCACTCCCGATGCGCCGCCCGAACTGCCCGGCATTGACGTGCAGGAGGGCCTGCAACGCCTCGGGCTGCCGTGGGCCACGCTCAAGCGGATGCTGCTGCGCTTCGCCGAGGGCCACCCCAAAAACTTGCAGGACTTGCGTGACGCACTGGCGCAGCAGGACTGGGAGGCCGCGCGCCGCCACGCGCATTCCATTGCCGGCGCGGGAGGAAATCTCTCCGCCGTCGAGTTGCTCTTGCGGGCCAAGGCGCTGGAGACGGCCATCATGAATCAGACCGGCAACATCGCCCCGCTGCTGGCCGCAATGACCGAAGAACTGGACCGCGTGCTAAAATCCATCAGCACACTCCAACCCGCCGTCGCCAGCGCCGCGCCGGTGGCGGACGGCCCGAGCGACGCCGCCGCGCTGACCCGGGCGCTCACCGGCCTCGCCGAGCACCTTGTCGCCGGCGACTTGGACGGGATTCTCAAAGCGCTCGCCGACTGTCGCGCGGCGGGGATACCAGCGGCGCTCACCGCCGATTTTGAACGTGCCAGCAAGTTCGCCGATGACTACGCTTTGGCCGAGGCCGGGGAAGTGGTCGCCGCCTTGCGGGCCAAACTTTCAGCAACCCAAGCATGAACCTCGACCTCTCCGAATCCCGCGTCCTGCTCGTGGACGACACGCGCGCCGACCTCGACGTGCTCGTTTCCACGCTGCAATTCCACTACAAACTCAGCGTCGCGCGCGACGGCGACAGCGCCGTCCGCACCGTGCAGCGCTTCGAGCCGGACCTCGTCGTCTGCGACATTCTCATGCCCGGTATGGACGGGCTGGAGGTCTGCCGGCTCTTGAAAAACGACCCCAAGACGCAGCACGTCCCGGTGATTTTGATTTCGTCCTTGAACGCCGCCGCGCAGCGCGTCGCCGGCTTCGCGCACGGCGCGGTGGACTACGTCTGCAAGCCCTTTGACGCCTACGAGGTCAAGGCCCGCGTCCGTGTGCACCTGGAAATCAAGAAGCTGCGCGACCAGTTGTTCGGCGTCGCCAGCTCCGCGCAGGGTGCCAACAGCTCGCACCTGCGCATTGCCGTCACCGTGGCCGAGCAGGTCAGCAAGCCGCTCGACCGGATGGTTGCCCTCATTCCCCAGATCCTCGCCGAACACGACCCGGCGAAACTCCAAGAATCCCTCAAGCTCGCCCTCGCCGATTTGCAGCGTGCCAAAGGCACCAGCGACCGGTTGCTCGCCGCCGCCAAGAGCACCGGCGCCAAACCGGTCAGCCCGGCCGCCTGAGCCCGCGTGCTGCGGGAGAACGGCGCGGGCGAAGTCCTCGTCTGGACGCTGGCGCGGGGCTTGTGAGAACCCAAAGATTTGAGAAGGACAAAGATGAAGCCTCCACAATCTTTGTCTTTCCCAAATCTTTGGGTCATGGGAGTTCCCCCTGTTCACACGGCGGCCTTGTGAGCACTTGCCTCCTGCGCATCTTTCAGCGAAACCTTCCGCATCCAGTCGGGTTCTAAACCAGACATGAAAACAGCGCTCCTTACCCTGCTCGCTGCTCTCGCAGCGTCACTCACCGCCTGCATCACCAGCCGCGAGACCGTCTATCGCGAGACCGAGCGCGTGAAGGTTGAGTTCGAGAACGACGCTTCGGCACGTATTTTTTACGAGGCCTTCACCAAGTCGCCCGAGTCACGCCAGCGCAACGAGAAGACCACCACGTTTAACATCCCTGTCATCATCCACGCCCAGCGCACGGAGAAAGACTCCGAGAACACCGCCTTCAACGCTGCCGTGCGCCGCTGCGACACCAACGCCGACGGCAAGCTCACCGAGCAGGAGGCGCGCATCTACGCCGCGCAACAAAAGTAGCCGCAGGCTTCAGCCTGCGGATCCGCCCGCAACCTGACGGTTGCGACCTCGAAGTTGAGCCTTCGCCAATTCCCGGCTGGATTTCCCGCCACCTCACCGCCAAGCTCTATCCATGAAGTTGATTCTCTCAACACACAACGTGACTTTGACCAAGTCCATCGAGGACCACATCCTCGCCAAGATAGACAAGCTCGAGCACTTCGATCGCTGGACCATCGACGCCCGCGTCACCATCGAGCACGACGACACCCGCGACCCCGCCCAAGCCTTCGGCTGCTCCATGCGCGTCGGCGTGCGTGGCCCCGACCTCTTCGCCGAGGACCACGAGGCGGACCTCTACGCTGCGATTGACGCCGTCGCCAAAAAGATCGAGCAGCAGATCCGCAAGCGTCACAGCAAGACCAAGGCGAAGAAACACACCGAGGCCGCCCGCAGCAAGGAACGCCGCCGTGCCGCCTGATGGCTGGAAGCAAGCTTCTCGCACTCCGCGCCCGAGTCATCCTGCCGGTTTCGCAGCCGGCGATTGAGGACGGCGCGGTTTTCATTTCCCGGGGACGCATCGTCGCCGTCGGGCGCTGGCGCGACATGCGCCGCAAGGCTCCTGCGCAGGCGCGGGACCTCGGCGAAGTCCTCCTCCTCCCCGGCCTCGTCAACGCCCACTGCCACCTCGATTACACTGACATGGCCGGCGCGATCCCGCCGCCGAAGTCCTTCCTCGACTGGATCGAAGCAATCATCGCGCTCAAGGGCGGCTGGGGCTACGCCGACTTCGCGCAGTCTTGGCTCCACGGCGCGAAGCAACTGCTCCGCTCCGGCTGCACCACCGTCGCCGACATTGAGGCCGTCCCCGAACTGCTGCCCGAAGTGTGGACCGCGACGCCGCTGCGCGTTCTCTCCTTCCTCGAACTCATCTCCGTCCGCCGCCGCACGCGCCCGGCCACGCTCGTCCGGCAGGCCGTGCAAAAAATTTGTTCCCTCCCGCTTGGCCGCAGTCAGGCCGCGCTCTCGCCTCACGCGCTCTACACAACGAACCCCGAGCTGCTGAAGCTCGCGCGCCGCACTTCCCGACGCGCCCGCTGGCCGCTCACCATGCACGTCGCGGAGTCCGGCCCGGAGTTCGGGATGTTCTGCCACGGCCGCGGAGCCATGTTTGACTGGCTGCGCAAGAACGGCCGCGACATGAGCGACTGCGGCGCCCGCTCGCCCGTCCAGCAGCTCGCCCACCTCAAGCTGCTCGACCCGCGCTTCCTCGCCGTCCACGTCAACCACCTCGCACCCGGCGACGCCACGCTCCTCTCCCGCGCGTGCGCCAGTGTCGTGCATTGCCCGCGCAGCCACGCGTTCTTCCGTCACTCGCATTTCCCCTTCGCCGAGCTGCACCATGCCGGCGTGAACCTCTGCCTTGGCACCGACAGCCTCGCGAGCATCGGCAAGGATGGCCGCCGCAAACCTGAACTCGACCTCTTCGCCGAGCTGCGCGCCTTCGCGACCATGCAACCTGGCCTCTCGCCGGAAGAATTCCTCGACCTCGTCACCCGCAACTCCGCCGCGGCGCTCGGACTTCGCGGCAAGGTCGGCGAACTCACCCGCCGCGCCCATGCCGACCTCCTCGTGCTGCGCTCCAACGCCACGGCCGAGTCCGCCGCCGAGTCCGTCGTCCACACTGCGCCCGACATCTCCGGCGTGATGATCGGCGGCGAGTGGGCCATCGAGCCAACGAGGTGAAGTCATGTCTGCCTGGATTCACCGCGCCCGCACTGCGAACTCGGTGCCTTCTTCTCCCTCTCCCCCATCGGGGGAGAGGGCCGGGGTGAGGGGGCGGCGTCCCTGCATGGCAGCGCGTCCTTGCGCAATCTTCTCACCGTGAGCCGCGTTGCCCTCATCACCGGCGCTTCCGGCGGACTTGGCAGCGCGCTCGTGGCCGAGTTCATCGCCCAAGGGTGGCGTGTCGCCGCCGGCTTCCACCGCGAGAACACCCACACCGAGACCGACCAGCTCTGGCCGCTGCGGCTCGACGTGACGTCGCGGGAGAACGTCGAGGAAGCCATCGCTCAAGTGCTCTTCGGCTGGCAACGTGTGGACCTGCTGATCAATAATGCCGCCAATACGGCGGACAATCTTTCGTGGCAACTGAGTGACGACGACTGGCAACGCGTCCTCGACGTGCATCTCAAAGGCGCGTTCCTCTGCTCACAGGCCGTCCTGCGCCCGATGATGAAGCAGCGTGACGGCCATATCCTGAACATCGCCTCCTTTAGCGCTCGCACTGGCAATCGCGGACAGGCCAACTACGCCGCCGCCAAGGCCGCCCTCCTCGGCCTCACCACCTCGCTCGCGAAGGAAGTCGGCTCGCGCAACGTCCGCGTGAACGCGCTGCTCCCCGGCGTCCTTCCGACTTCCATGACCGCCAGTCTTACCCCGGAGCAACTCGCCGCTTTCGCCGCAGCCAACGCGCTGGGCCGCATCAATGACCTCGCCGAAGTCGCGCGCTTCGCCGCCTTCCTCGCCGGCACGCAGAACATCTCCGGCCAGTTCTTCCAGCTCGACAGCCGCATTGCGCGGTGGACGTAAGCGGAAGGCCGAAGTTGGCGCTCCAAAGGAGCATCACAAACCAGCCCGTGGCAACGCCCCGGGTAACTTGGTCACGAGGTGCGGAGCCCTGAAAGGGCGAGACAAAATGTTCCGCCCCTTCAGGGCGGCGATGTTTCTATTCCGCTACCCGGGGCGTTGCCCCGGGCTGACATGTGTGAGGCTTTCAGCCTCAATTGTGGAGATCGGGCTGAAGTTTGAAGCTGCGCTGAGAATCTCTCCCGCTACACTCCACGCCATGAACCTTCGCCCATCGCTCGCCGGATTCTGCGCCGCCGCGCTCTTGCTTCCCCTCTGCCTCACCGGTTGCTCCGCCTTCCGCCAGTCCGCCAAGGTTGTCACGCCCGGCCCGCGCGCGTTTGACTTCGCCACCGACACACTCGCCTTGCCCGTGCCCCAGCCCGCGCCGCAGGAGGAGAAGGAAATGCTCTCCGATCCCGCGCTGCGTGGCCACGTGGACGCGCACGTCGCGCGGCAGTTCTTCCTGCACGCGCGCTTCGAGCCGGCACAGCGGCCTCCGGGCACCGAGACCCGCATCGCCCTCGTGCGGCAGGTGTTCAAGCGCGAGGCGAACGAGCCGTCGCGTGACGAACAGCGCGTGGTCATCCCCGGCTATGCGAACCTGCGCGAGTTCAGCCGGCTGCAAGGCCACCTGCTGCGCGCCGAATCCTGGCTCGTCTGCCGCTGCGAGAACCGCGCGTCGCTCCTGGCGAAGGCCTTCGGCGGCGACTCCGGCAAGGACGCCGCCGTCGCGGAACTCGTCTCCGCCATCACCGCCAACCGCCCTGCGCTCGTGCGGCTCTACCGGCACCACGCGCTGCAATACAACCGCTCGCTGCTCGTGTTCGGATCGCAGGCGGGCGGGAGCGAAGTGAGCTTCACGGCCTACGATCCCGCCGCGCCCAAGCAGCCAGTCCAGCTCACCTTCAACCGCGTCAGCCGCGCGTTCGCCTTGTCGGATGAAACCGCCAGCAGCGGCCCCGCGCTGGGCGTGGAAGTCCGGCAGCGGTAGCCTCAGTTGTCATTCTGGGCACGCCGCCATGGAACATGGCGGTGAGTGAGGAGTGATTCAGTTGGCTCCGAGCCAGAGCGTCAGCGCCGCTGCACCTATGACCCATACAAGCCACACCCATGCCTTTGCACCCCGCGAAGCGAGAAGCACAAACCCACCGAGCAGCCAGATCAGCCACACTGTCAACAGGCCGTAAATGGAACCAGTTCGGCCGTTGAGGCGCGTTCCCGGCTGGAGCGACTCTTCCATGGAGAGGATGAGCAGCAACACGCCGTAACCCATCGCCATCAAGCAAAGTAGAAGCCGGCGAAATCGAAAGACGAAGGCCCCGAAGCGGTTCGGCAAACGCGCGGCGGCAAGTCCTAGCCCGAGGAAAGTCGGGATGCTGCCGAAGATCCCCAAGTAAAAGAGGAGCAACGCCATGTCGCGATCGGGCAGGTTGACCAACTCAGTCGCGATCCCGCCCCACCACAATAAAAGCCACCACGACAGCAGGCTCACCCAGAAGCCGAAGCTCGCGAGCCCCAGACCACGCAGCCAGAGGTGCGCGGCGGGATTCCACTCCGCGCGCTCGCGGTCCACGCGCTGGAAGAGCCGGACCGCCGGGATGACGAAGAACGCGCCCGCCACAGGCATGAGCGTCAGCCATCCATACGTCAGGCACCGCAGCGAGTTCTCAATCAGCGCGACGCGATCCGTCGGTCCGGTCGGTCGGCTCGCCGCCGCGCGCCATGACTCCGGCATGGACACGCTCAAGTCTCCGCCAGCCGGTTCGGCGGAAGATGCGTTCGCGTTCGCATTCCCGTTCGCGTCTGAGTTGGGAGCGGCTTCAGCCATGTTCGTTCATATGCAGTTTCTCGAACGAGTTGCAGGCAACGTAGCGCAGACTTGTAGTCTGCTGTTTCGCGGGCTTGCAGCCCGCAGGCGGCACGGGGTCCGAACGCGCTCGTATTTCACCAGACTCCGCCGACTGCAAGTCGGCGAAACGGCAGGCTGCAAGCCTGCGCTACGGTCGTTGGCAAGCCTGGCGATTTCGGGAATCGCGTTCATGGCCTGGCGGGTGGTGCGGCGGGACTGGCGGGCGGCGGTTGAAACTTCTTGAGCTGCTTCTGCTCCACGAGCCGCAGTTCGCGCTTGAGATTGTGCAGCACGAGTTGGTTGGCCGTGAGGAACACCATCATGATGTCCACGTTGAGCGCACCGCGCTTGTGGCGGCGGAGAGCAGTTTCCCTCTCCCCCGATGGGGGAGAGGGTGATGCGCGCCGCGACTGCGGGTCGCGAGGCGCACAGCAGGTGGCGGAGAGGGGATGGCAAAAGCATTACCATGCCGAGGCGACGTCGATGAGTTGGATGAAGACCTGGAAGATGCTCACGGTGAACAGGCCGAGGAGGCAGCCGTTCACGAGCACGCACGCGGTCGTGATCACGTGGGCGACGGCCTGCTCCTGGCTGAACGCCTTCGCGTCCAGCGTGTCGAGCCAGCCGGCGAGCGACTCGCGGAATTGCCCGGTGGCGCACGCGGCGTTGGCCATGCGCCAGCGCAGCCCGCCCGCGTCGTCCATGAACTGCAACGCGTCCGTGAGCTTCACGCCGCGCCGCAGCTCTTCCGCCACGCGGCCCGCGCGCGCGAGGAACGCTCGGTTCGCCACGCTCTCGCCCGCCATGAGCACGGCCTTTTCCTCCGGCACTCCCGCGTCGAGCAACAGCGCGAGGATCGCGGAGAAATCCCCTTCCACCCGGCGTCGTTGCCAAGGGAGGATGAGCATCCCTCGGTCGGCGAGGGTCGCGAGCCAGTCGAGCCAATAGGCCGGTCGCGGCCCGAGTATGTAGAGCACGAGGCCGATGAACACGGGCACTCCGACCAGCGCCATGAACGCCGGCCAGGCGATGTCCAGAAATGCAATTGCGTTCATCGAGGCCAGCGCGGTTTCGTTGTCCGGAGCGTTGCCCAGCATGTCACTGAAGATAATTTTGAACTTCGGGATCACCGAGACGCGAACCATCCAGTAGAGGAGCAGTTGCGCCGGCACGATAGCCACCACGAGCGCGACGAGATAGTGCTGCGCCTTTTGCACGCGCGGCACCGCGTCGCGCAGGTGCGCTCGGCAGCTCGGCAGCACGCGGCGGATGTCGCCCGTCGCCGCGCCGACGCGCAGCATCGCCAGCACCGTGGGCGGCAGCATGCGTGGGACTTTTTCCAGCGCGGCAAGGAGCGGAAGTCCCTGCCCCAGGTGCGCGGCGAGAAGGTGGAAGCGCACGCCGAAGCTGCGTTCCCGGCTGCGCGAAAGGCGGATGATGCTTTGCTCGACGCTGCGGCCGTGCTCGACGGAGGCGTCGAGCAGTTCGAGGAACATGCGCGCCCGCTCGCGGCGGCGGAACGGCAGGCTCAGGC
Organism: Verrucomicrobiales bacterium; assembly: GCA_005791875.1. Taxonomy (GTDB): domain Bacteria; phylum Verrucomicrobiota; class Verrucomicrobiia; order Limisphaerales; family SXTU01; genus SXTU01. The sequence continues at coordinate 423 of SXTU01000182.1, read as the reverse complement.
TGAAAGGCGCTCCGTAGAACGCGCAATACACCATCACCAGCGCGAAGAGGAACACCAGCAACACGACGGGCTGTTGCATAATGGTCGCCAGCACCACGCCGATGAGCGCCAGAGCATCAGCCCAGCGCCCCGGCGGTCACTGGCAGCGCGGAGTAGAGGAGCATCCCCGCCCGGGCGGCGGCGCGTGCTTGGAATGTGTCAGCGACGCGGGCAAATCCCTTTGCCAGGTCATCGCCCGCCTCGGCCGCGAGCGCGAGGAAGAGAGGTGGGAAGACGTTTGAACCGGCGCTGAGTTCGCGCAGTTCGCCCTGGCCGGAAGCAAGGCGCTCGCCCCAGGTTTTCAACTCGTCGGCGACGGGCGAGCCTTGCTCAAGCTGCCGCAGCATCGCGAGAGTCTCGCCCAGCGGGCAGCCGCCGCGCAGC
>SXTU01000181.1 GCA_005791875.1 Verrucomicrobiales bacterium | reverse complement strand
CACGACTTCAACAACATCCTCACCGCTGTCATCGGCAATGTCTCCTTCGCGCGCCTCTTCTGCCAGCCGGGCGAGAAGCAATTCGAGCGCTTGGAGGAGGCGGAGAAGGCTGCGCTGCGCGCGAAGGACCTCGCAACGCAGTTGCTCACCTTCGCCAAGGGCGGCGCGCCCGTGCGCCAGACCGCGTCGCTCACCGAGTTGATCCGCGACTCGACCAGCTTCGCACTGCGAGGCTCGAACGTCCGCTGCGAATTCCAGTCCGCGCCGGACCTCTGGCCCGTCGAGGTGGACCAGTGCCAGTTCAGCCAGGTCATCCAAAACCTCGTCATCAACTCGGTGCAGGCAATGCCCAACGGCGGCGTCGTGCGCGTCTCCGCCGACAACGTCACGCTCGACGCTGAATCGGCGCTGAGATTGCAGCCGGGGCGTTTCTGCCGCATCACCGTCAAGGACCACGGCACCGGCATCAAGCCCGAGCATCTCGGCAAGGTCTTTGACCCCTATTTCACCACGAAGGAAAAGGGCACCGGCCTCGGCCTCGCCACCTCCTACTCCATCGTCAAGAAGCACGACGGCATCATCACCGTGGACTCGACACTGGGCGTCGGCTCCGAGTTCCACGTTTATCTGCCCGCCTCCGAGAAACAGGTGAAGGCCGCGCAGCCCGAGCCGGTCGCGCCCGTGCAAGGTCAAGGCCGTATCCTGGTGATGGACGACGAAGAAATCATCCGTGAGCTGGCGCAGACCGCGCTGGAATTTCTCGGCTACCAGGTGGACGCCGTCCGCGACGGCGAGGCCTGCATCAAGGCCTACATTGCCGCCCGCGCCGAGGGAAAGCCCTACGCCGCGCTCATCATGGACCTCACCATCCCCGGCGGCATGGGCGGCAAGGAAGCCATCCAGCGCCTGCTGGAGATTGACCCCGACGTGCGCGCCATCGTCAGCAGCGGCTACTCACACGGCCCCGAGATGGCAAATCACAAGCAGCACGGCTTCTGCGGCATGGTCAGCAAGCCCTACAAGGTCGAGGAACTCGCCCGCGAAATCACCGCCGTCATGAACGGCAAGGGAGCGTGAGGGAAAGAAGATGGGAGATGGCAGATAGAAAATACTGGGGAAACCGCCGCCGCCCCATTTCCTATCTGCCAACTCCTATCTCCTGCCCCAGAGGAACATCCTCTCCAGCCCAGTCCGGTTCGGATACGAGCGCGGCGTCCACTCCTCCAGCAGTTCGAAGTGTGGCGAGAATCGTGCCCAGACCTCCTCCCGGTCCACGCCGAAGGGCGGGCCTTCCTTGTCCGGGATGAAATAGTTCACCGCAAGATAGTGCCCGTCCGGCTTGAGCCAGCGCAGCACCGCGCGCACGTAGTCCTGGCGCCGGTCCGGTTGAATGGCGCAGAAGCAGGTGTGCTCGAAGACCCAGTCGAACGGCGCGGTCGGTGCATCCGCGAGAAAATCGTCGAGGCGAAACTCAGTTCGTTCCGGAGTTCCCGCATTCCTCGCCCGCTCCACCGCACTCGGCGCGATGTCGAAGCCCGTCGCGTGAAAACCCGCCGCCGCCCAAGCCCGAACGTCATGCCCCAAGCCGCAACCCGGCACCAGCACCGAGCCGCGCGGCGCGGCGGGATGTGTGGCAAGCCAGTCCACGAGACCCGGAGACGCCTCGCCCTTGTCCCACGGCGTGTCCTGCGCCTGATAGTGCGCTTCCCAGTCGGTGTTGCTCATGTCGGTCGTCGTGTCGGAATGATGGAATTATTATCAGCGGCCTGTTTCGAACGCAGAGGACGCAGAGGACGCAAAGCTGCGCGGAGTCGAACACAAGGATGGCGCGAAGTGGGAACGCGGTTGGTGCGGCTCCGCTCTGCGTTCCTCCGCGTCCTCTGCGTCTCTGCGTTGGAGGGAAGGCCACATTCTGCTGAATCGTTCACGCTCACGCCTTGCGCCTCGCCACCACGAACGCGCACAGCATCCCGTAGCGAAGCGGCGTGATGTTCAGCAGCCAGTCCAGCGGCGGAAACACGTAGCGGTCGGTGCAGAGCGCGCGTTCCACCACGCAGCCGCAGCGTTCCAACTGAAACGCCATCTCCAACGCGTTGGTCATGATGATGGCGTCGTCGTCCGGCTCGAACGGCGTCTTCACCACGGGAGCCACGCGCTCGAAGCGGACCTGCTCCGGCGCTTCCTTCATCTGCCGGCGCTTCGCCAGCAGCCGCTGAAGGTTCCGCCACTTGTTGCCCAGCCCGCGCATCCGGTAGTGATAGTCGCGCGCGCCGATGACCCGCAAAAAGTTCGGGCTGCTCACCACGATCTTGCCGCCCGGCTCCGTCACGCGCACCAACTCGGCCAGAAACGCCTCCGCCTCATCCACATGCTCCAGCACGTTCAGCGCACCGACGAAGGCGAAGTGCTTGTCCGGAAACGGCAGCCGCTTCCCATCGTAAAGCTGGCACCGCTCACTGAACTCCTGCGCGCGCGCGATGTTCGGCTCCGACACGTCCACGCCGTAAGCCTCCACGCCATCGCGGGTCAACGCAGCCACGACCTGGCCGACGCCGCAGCCCACGTCCAGCGAGCGGCCGTGCTTGCGCTCGGGCCGCAGCGCGTCCGTGTATTTGCCGTAGAACGCCGGGTCCCAGCCCGCGAGAAACTCCGCGTAGGCTTCGTTGTTCCGGTAGAAAGACTCGTGCTGGCCCATGCCGCGCGGACTATCCGGGCAGCACGGGCGCGACGGCAAGGGCAAGTTGAGTCGAGGGCTGATCCAGACTCGCCTTCGTCAGGCGCCCAATCTCATTAACACCGGGCTTCAGCCCGGTGTCAGCGAGCAAACAATGCCCAGCCGTTTCAACGGCTTGATCATTGACCCCTCCGACGAGCAAACCGTTGAAACGGTTTGCCCCGGGCCGCCTCTTCCACCCGGCTCAAGCCGGGTGCTAATGAGAGGGCGTAAATTCTTTCCTGCCTTCCCGCCTTCCTGATTCAATCCCCGCGCATGAAACTCTTGGTCATCGGCTCCGGCGGACGCGAACACGCGCTGGTCTGGAAGCTCGCGCAGTCGCCGCTCGTCACGCGCATGTGGTGTGCGCCCGGCAACACCGGCATCGCCGAGGAACGGCTGGCGAAAAACGGCGCGCTCGTCGAGTGCGTCGCTGTGCCCGCCGAGGACTTGCCGAAGCTCCTCGCCTTCGCGCAGCAGGAGCGGCCGGACTTCACCGTCGTCGGGCCCGACAACCCGCTCGCGGCGGGCGTCGTGGATTTGTTTCAGGCCAACGGCTTCAAGATTTGGGGGCCAAACAAGCAGGCCGCGCAGTTCGAGGGCAGCAAGGCCTTCTCACAGGACTTCATGGAACGCCACGGCATCCCGACAGCCGCCGCAGGAACCTTCTCCGATGTCGCCGCCGCTAAGAAGTTCTGCGCCGCGCTCGGCGGCAAATGCGTCGTGAAAGCCGACGGCCTCGCGCTCGGCAAGGGCGTGCTGATTTGCACGAGCCAGACGGAAGCCGAGGCCGCTGTGGACGAAATCATGGTGAGCAAGGCTTTCGGCAGTGCTGGCCAACGCATCGTCATCCAGGAACTGCTCGAAGGCATGGAGATTTCCCTGCACGCGCTCTGCGATGGCAAGGTCGCCAAACTTTTCCCCACGTCGCAGGACCACAAGCGCGCCCTCGACGGCGACGCCGGCCTCAACACCGGCGGCATGGGCGCCTACTCCCCCGCGCCGTTCCTCACCGACGCCGAACTAAAGTCCGTCGGCGACGCCATCCTCCAGCCGTGGCTGCGCGGCTGCGCAGCCGACGGCATTGATTTCCGCGGCCTGCTCTACCCCGGCGTGATGCTCACCAAGAGCGGCCCGAAGGTTTTGGAGTTCAACGCCCGCTTCGGCGACCCCGAGCCGCAGGTTGATCTCACGCGTTTGGAAAACGACTTGGCGGAACTCCTCCTCGCCAGCACCGAAGGCCGCCTCGCCAGCCACGAACTTCGGTGGAGCACCAACGCCAGCGTCTGCATCGTGATGGCCAGCGGCGGCTACCCCGGCAGCTACCCGAAAGGCAAAGTCATCACCGGCCTCGACGCCGCAAACGTGCTGCCCAACACCAAAGTCTTCCACGCCGGCACCGCGAAGAAGGACGGCAAGACCGTGACCAACGGCGGACGTGTCCTCGGCGTCACCGCGTGGGCCAAAGACCTCGCCGCCGCCCGCAACGCCGCCTACGCCACCGTGGAAAAAGTCCAGTTCGAGGGCGCGCACTACCGCCGCGACATTGCGGCGAAGGCGCTCAAGTAGGTCAGCGCATCTTGCCTGACTTCCATCTGAACCGAACCCCTTGAGCGAAAGCTGAAAACTAGAAGGACGGCCTGCTCTACCTGCCGCTGCTCTGCGATGGTTCTAGGCTCAAGGCTATCCTCGTAAACTTGGATCAAACGCGGCGTCGCCGTGACTCCAGCAGCGCCAAGCCCAGTGCCCCGAAGACGCAGCTCCAGCCAAACCAATCCCCGTGCCGCTGGTAGAACGTCGGCTGCCGCGAGCCGCGCGCGGGCACCCACAGCTTCACCACGCGGAAGCCGGTGCCATGCACGTCCGCCGCGTCGCCCACGCCGAGGTCGTGCATGAAGCCGCGCTCGTCCACCCAACATGTCAGCCCGTTGTTCGTGCATCGCACGATCAGCAAGCCGTTTTCCACCGCCCGGAAGACGCTGTGCGCCGCGTGCTGGAACTGCTGCGAGCTTTCGCCGAACCAGCCGTCGTTCGTGATGTTCAGGAGAAAGTCCGCGTCCGCCGCGCTCTCGCGGGCGGCGGAGGCGATGACGTCCTCGAAGCAGATGAGCATCCCGGCGCGGAGCGGAGGAGGCTCGCTGCTGGGTCTTGGCGGCACGGAGATTGCGAAGGCCACCGGCTCCTTGCCCGCCGTGAAGCCGCCTTCGATGGGCGTGAACCATTTCAGAAACGGCAGCCAGTCCAGCAGAGGAATGTATTCGCCGAAGATGACGAGCCGCCGCTTGCGGTAGGTGGAAACGACCTTGCCCTCCGACGAGAGGAGGAATGCGGAGTTGTAAAACGCGTAGTCCGCTGGCCTGTTCGAGTCGCGCGGTGCGCCGGGCTTCAGCTCGTAGTCATCCGCGCCAAAGACCATCCAGACCTTGTGCGTGGCGACGAGGTTCGTGACCGCGCGGAAGCTCTCCTCGTTCATGTCCGGGAACGCGGCCTCCGGCCAGACCAGCACATCGGGCTTGGTGGCGAGCGCGAGTTCGGAGAGCTGCATGAGCTTTGCGAAGCGGTTGGTCTTCTCCGCCGGGTTCCAAATCATCGTCTGCGGGATGCTGGGCTGGACGAGGGCGAGCGTGAGCTCGTGATAGGCTCTCGACTCGTGAAAGAACTGGGCGAATAGGGTTTGGAAAACTCCCCAGCCCAAGGCCAGCGTGGCCGCGAACATTGGTTGCGCCAACTCCCGCATCGTAGCCCATCGGGCTCTGGGATTGCGCACCAGCGCCATGGATGCACTCGGAAGCGCCACTGCAAACCAGACCACAAGGAACGACACCCCACCGACCCCAGTGAGCGAGACAATGTTGATCACCATCGTCATCTTGTGCTGCGACACTCCCAGCGCCAGCCACGGAAAGCCTGTGAGGAAACAGCCGAGAATCGTTTCCAGTGCCACCCACAGCACCGCGCACTTCAGCGCCCACGCCGCGCGCTGGCCGTAGCTGGCCTGCGCCAGCAGCTCGTGCCGGCGATTTGCAATCGCCGCCTCGTCACCATCAGTTGCGTCCGGACGGCGGTTGCAAATCGCCGGCACGGGCGCAAGCCGCCAGCAGACCCACACCCACAGCCCCGGATACACCGCGCAATACGCGCTCAAGGCCAGCCAGCCCAGAATCGGAAAACCCGTGACCGGGATGAACAGCAGCCAGTGCAGCGCCGCGAGGTTGAAGACGAATCCGCCCAGCCAGCCGAGTCGGAACGCGATCTTCGCCGGCTGCCCGACCGCGCTGAAGAGCAGCAGCCCCGGCGCAACCCACGCCAGCCCCGCGATGCCCAGCTTCGGAAACGCCGCTGCCAGCAGCAGCCCAGCGAACACCGCGAGCGCATGGCGCAAGGCTGTTTCGTGGCGCTGGAAGAACTCGTTCAACCCCCACAGCTTCGCCGGAGCGGGCGACGCGACGCAAGCGCCCGCAGTGCCTGTAGCGGCGGTCTGTGACCACCGTCCCATCGCCGTCACCCGGTGCTCACAGAGCGCCGCTACAGCTTCACCGTCGCGCTTGTCACCGCCGCGCCCATCCCTACACTCGCGCGCATGAAATCACTTCGCATGTCCGCCCGACTTCTCTGCGCCGCGCTCTCGTTCACCGCTGCTTCACTCGCTTTCGCCGCCGAGGGCAAGAGCGGCGTCGCTCTAAAGCTCGTCGTCACCAACCTCACCGCGCCCGCCGTCCTCACCGACTTCGACGGCAAGCGCGTGCTCGTCGCCGAGCAGGTCGGGCCAATCCACCTGATGACGCCGGACGGCAAGCTCACGCCGTTCGCCGACTTCACCAGCAAGCTGAAGATCAACTTCGGAAAGTTCGACGAGCGCGGCGTGCTGGGCGTGGCGCTGCACCCGAAGTTTGCCGCCAACCACAAGTTCTACGTCTGCTACAGCGCGCCACTGCGCTCGACCGCCCCGACGAATTGGGATCACACGATGAACATCTCCGAGTTCACCGCCAAAGGCGACAGCGCCGACCTCGGCACCGAGCGGGTGCTGCTCCAGATTGACGAGCCTTACTTCAACCACAACGGCGGGCGCATCTGCTTCGGTCCCGATGGCCATCTCTACATCGGCTCCGGCGACGGCGGGCACAGGAACGACATCAACAAGGCCGACACGGACAAGGCACGCGGTCCGCAAGGCAATGGCCAAGACTTGAACACGCTGATGGGGAAGATTCTCCGCATTGACGTGGACAAGCCGGCGGCGGGCAAGCTCTACGGCATCCCGCTGGACAACCCGTTCGCCAAGGGCGGCGGCCTGCCGGAGATTTACGCGTGGGGAATCCGTAACCCTTGGGGCATGAGCTTCGACCGCGGCGGGCAGCGCGAGCTGTTCGAGGTCGAGGTCGGCCAGAGCCGCTGGGAGGAAGTGAACATCATCGTCAAGGGCGGAAACTACGGCTGGAACCTCAAGGAAGGTGCGGACTGGTTCAACCCGAAGAAGGAACTCGCGCCGCTAGACAAGCCTTACTTCGACCCCGGCAACGCGAAGCTGATTGACCCCATCATCGCCTACGAAAATATCGCGGGCTTTCCGGCGGAGGGCAAAGGCAAGAGCGTGACCGGCGGCTACGTCTATCGCGGCAAGGCGCTCCCGCAGCTCGCGGGCAAATACGTCTTCGCCGACTGGTCCAAAAACATGGGCGTGGCGCAGGGCGTCCTCTTCACCGGCACGCGCGGAGCGGGCGGCAAGTGGACGCTGGCGCAGTTGGAGCCGGAGTCGCACGCCGGCCAGCACATCGGCGCGTTCGTGTGGGCGTTCGGCGAGGACAAGGACGGCGAACTCTACGTGCTCACCAACCAAACCGGCGCGCTCGGCACCAAGAGCGGCAAGATCTGGAAGCTCGTGAAGTCGGGGAACTGATACCAACTCGCGGTGAAGATTGGTCGGATGAGAGGCGAGTCTCAGCACGCGTATCCCCTCACCCCGGCCCTCTCCCCGAGGAGAGGGAGAATCGCCGTCCGCGCAGCTTCAACCCGCCCGGCGTTGTTGCTTCGAGACTGAATGACTGGCT
>SXTU01000180.1 GCA_005791875.1 Verrucomicrobiales bacterium | reverse complement strand
CGCAGCTTCAACCCGCCCGGCGTTGTTGCTTCGAGACTGAATGACTGGCTCCCTCTCCAGGAGGCAGAGGGCTGGGTTGAGGGGGAAGGCATCCACCAGCATCCGGGCCGCGTTCTACTGGATTTCAACCACACTCGGTATGATACCCGTGCCGGCGACTTCCAGTCGCCGTCGGTTGGGTCCGAACGCGCAACACGGCGACTGAAAGTCGCCGGCACGGGTTCCCTCACTTCGCCTCCGGCGGCTTCGGTAGCATGCGGGTGAGGACGAACAGCAGCCCGGCGACGACCAGCACCAGCACGCCCCAGAACAGCGCGTTGCCCTTCGTGCCAGCGAGCGATTCGCCCAGCGGCGTGCCCTTCAAGGACTCCTCAAGGCCGAGCGTCGCCTTCGACTTTTCCGCCGAGAGAATTTGCCGCGCGACGAGGTCGAGGTCGTAGCGGGGGAACGAGGCCTTCGCGTTGCCGTAGTAGAGCGCGGGCACGCTGCCGGTCACGGCTCGGAAGAGAACGCGCGCGGTCGAATGCCACGCGGTGAAGCTGGCGATCGCCAGCGGCGGGTTGTCACCGTTCTCCACTTCGAGCCAGAGCCGGTCGGTGGCGGGTGCCTGGTTCAAGGTGATGACGAGCTTGCCGGGCTTCTGCTCCGGCGTGCGGACCCAAGTCGCGTTGCCCAGCGCAAAGCGATGCTTCTCGCCGCGCGAGTCGGCGCGCTCCTCGAAGACCACGACATCGCGGCGGAACAGCGGCGCGCTCGTCTCGCACGTCAGCCGCGTGAGCGGCAGCGACTTGTGCGGAAGCGTGAGGCTCCAGCGGCTGGTCCTGGGCCGCTTCGGGTCATCGGCCTTGGTGGCTGCGACGGGGAAGCTGAGCTGGACCGGCGTGCGCTCGAGGATGAACGGCACCTGCTGCCCGCCTGTGACGAGGCGCAAGTCCGCGAAGCTCTGCGCGCCACTCGCCAGCACTTCGAGATCGAGATCGAGCTGCTGCATCCCGGCGGCGGCGAGGCGCACGGCCTTGCGGAAGCGCCACGGGCTCACATCCAGCGGCGTCGTGCCGGCGGCGAGCAGCGCGAGGGGGTCGGGCGCGGTGAACGCGGGGTTCACGACGAGCTTGCCGCCTTGTGCCGTGACCGGCGGGACGGTGCGGAGGTCGCGGCGGAGCGTGGCGAGATCATATTTGGGCGCGGGGCATTGGGCGTTGCCGGAGAGCAGTTGCAGCGGGCCGGGCCGGTCGTTGAGCAGCAGCGCGAAGACCGGGCGGCGCTTCGCCTCGACGGCGGCAAGAGCGAGCGGCGGGTTGTCCTCGTTGTGAATCGTGAGCAGTAGTTCGCGCGCCTGCACGGGCACGTCCACGGCGAAAGTGACATTCGAGACGGCGGCCCGGCCTTCAAGCGCGAAGCGGAAGATGTGGCCGCTTGCGATGACACTCTCGCGCACTTCGCCCTCGCTGACGCTGCGCTGCGCGAGCGAGACGCGGCGGGAGAAGAGTTGATCCATCGCGTTGAGGCTGAGGCCAGCGAGCGTGACGTTGCCGCCGTTGAGCCGGAGCGTGAGGCGCGTCTCGCGGTCCGTCTCAGCGCGCTCGGTGATCTCCACGCCGAGTGGTTCGGCGGGTGCGGCCTCGGCGGACTCCGGATGCAGCACCGCGCCTGTGACGGGGATGGGATTGGCACGCTGGTCGTTGAGGGTGACGCGCAGGTGCGGCCAGGTGCCGGCGGGGAAGTTCACTCGCAACTGCGTCGCGCCGCCGGGCAGCGCGAAGACCGGCAGTCCGTCCGCGATGGTCGCCCACCGTGCGCCGTCGCTGCTGCCCTCGACGCCCACGGCCTTGAGGAAATCGCGCGAGGGAGTCTGCAAGGTCACGCCCGCCACCGGCTGCGCCAGCCCGGTCTCGATGATCGCGACGGTGGTGTTGCTCTCGATCCGGGAGATGAACTTGCGCGGCGCGGCGGTCAGCACGGCGCGTTGCACGGGTCGGTCGAGATCGAAAGGAACTTCACGGCCCGTCGCCTCGTAGATGCGCAGGTCTTCCAAGCCAGCGCGTGCGGCGTCAAGCGTGTCCAGCGGCACGGAGAAGCGCACGAGGCCGGGCTGCGTGACGGTGACGGGCTGGGAGTTCTTCCAGGCGGCTGGGAGTTCGGCGGAATGGGCGTTTAAGCAGAGGAGGAAAGTCAAGATGGCCAGGCACTGTAGCGCAGACTTGCAGTCTGCTGTTTCGCCGGCTTGCAGCCGGCAGACGGTCCTGCGCGCCGGGCGGTGCGGAAAAGTGCGTGGCGTCTCCGGGTTGAAAACCCGCGAAACAGGTGGCTGCAAGCTTGCGCTACTGGCCTCAGTCCGCCGGGCCGCCTCGGAATTCGGGTTCATAGTTTGTCTTTGGGTTCTCCGTCAGCCGTTGGCTCAACCTTCTCCGCCTCTGTCACGCGGAACTTCTGGTAGCCCATCGAGACGAGGATCAAGGCCACGGCCAAGCCGAACGTGGCACCGATGCGATACAAGCCTTCCAGGCTGCGCAGGTCGTAGATCAAAAGTTTCAGCACGGTAAGGCACAACAACGCCATGCCAGCACGGCGCGCAGCGGAGACGCGTTGCTTGAAGCCGATGACGAGCAGCACGCACGCAAATGCCGCCCACGCCAGCGAATAGGTCATGTCGCGCCCGAGCTGCTTCTCGCGCGACAACCCGCCGCCGAACAGCTCGAACGTCGTGCGCGTGCCTTCGCTGAAGTAGTCGGCGATCTCGATGTTCACGAGGATGAACGCGAGGACAGTGCCGAGGCTGTAGAGGAGCGGCAATACGTTGAAGTCCCGAACCACGTTGCGCGGCGGGGCGAGCAGGCGCGCGCCGGCGAAGAGGCAGACCGTGACGATGCCGTAGGTGTAGAGATACCAGTTGAGCAGCGGCGTATCGCTGCGCGGGTGGTAGCTGAAGACCGCGCCGTTGAAGGCGAGGCGTGCGAAGGCGATGCACAGCAGCACGACGCCGACGAGTGGCAGGCCCGGATGCGGCACGCGGTGGAACAGCCAGAGCAACGCGACGCCTTCCATCGCCCAAGCGACGGTGAGCCATTGCTTCTCGAACTGAATCGGGAAGATGAGCGTGATGAAGAACAACCCCACGCCGCCGAAGAGCGCGAGCAGCGCGTTGCGGCCTTCGTTGTCGGAGGGCATTCTCTTGAGCAGCCAGACGAGTCCGGCGAAAGCGGGCAACGCGCACACAGCGGGCACGAGGCCGAGGTAGTCGAAGGCGGGGAGATTCGCCTTGCAGAGCTGGTAGATGACGTGGAAGTGCAGCGGCAGCGCGAGGGCGGCAGTGGCCCACGGCAGCCGACGCTCGGCGACTTGGCCATGGCAGACGAAGGGGAACAGCGTGAATGCGGCGGAGAACCCGGCATACCAGGCGAGCGGCAGCCAGTCGGGCGCTTCGCCGTTGCCGGCGAAGTGCCGCGTGTGCCAGACGAACTCTAGCAGCAGCGTGCAGCCGAGGGCGACGGGCGCGAGCAGATCGGTGCCAAAGCGCCGCACCACGCCGAGCAGCAGTCCGATGAGCAGCACGGCGAGGCCGAAGACCGGCGAGGGATTCGTGAGCGGCAGGCGGAGCACGACCATCGTCAGCAGCAGGAACGGCAACACGGCGGCCATCGAGCTGAGTTGCACGGCGAGTTCCGGCGTGACGGAGCCGGAGAGCGGCAGGCCACAGGCGTTCTTCGGGTCAGCCTTCGCAGCTTCGAGCTTTGGCAGGATTCGCTTCAGCGCGAAGAACGTGGCGGCGAAAAAGAAGATCGCGAAGCCGCCGATGACCAGGAGCATTCCGGGGAGGCCGGTCCAACCGGTGAGCACCGCCGGGACTTTCATGATCCAGAACGCGGTCACGAGCATCGTGAGTAGCAGCACGACCGCGACGGACACCAGCGACGCGGTGAACAGCGCAAGACCGATGGCGAGCACGTCGACGAGCAGCACGACGGGCCAGACGAGGAACGTGGGCGCGTCGAGCTTGAAGAGCGGGATGAGGATGAGCAGCAGCGCGATCGGCGGGAACAGGTGCGCCCACCAAACGGGCGAAAGGTTAGGCTGGAGCCGCTGTTGCACGACGGGGAAGACCGAGTGCAACACCGCAAAGAGCAGCGTGAAGCCGAGCGACCAGTTGAGCAGGTCGTTGGTGAGGAATCCGCCGGTCCAGACCATCAGCAGGAAGAAGGACGCGCCGCCGCCGAGGAGTTGCACGGGGCGGAGCTTGTCGCGCGTCCACGCGACGCCGAGCAGGGCGAGGTCGAGGAGGAAGATGAACGAGAACATCAGACCGGGTCGTTCGCACAGGTCGCGATAGGGCTTGAGGAAGATGCACAGCGCAAACAGCAGACCGATGGACGGCAGCAGCACGGCGGCGGCGGAACTCCACTTGTCCACGGCCTCGGCGGTCTTCTCCGCGACGCGGTGGACGAGGGCGAAGAATGCAAAGAAGAGAGCGCTGAAGAACACGAAGACGGTCATCGCGGTGTTGATCTTCTCGGCGGCGAAATACTCGCCCGCCCAAGCGACCTGCATCAGCACGGTGGCAATGCCGCCAAGGAGCGTGAGGTGCAGCCAGCGTTGCCGCAACGCGACGGCGAGCAGGCCGATGTCCAGCAGCGCGACGTAGCCGAAAAGGCCGAGCGGGTTGTCGTGGCCGGTGCGAATGAGCACGGGCGTGAGGAAGCCGCCGAGCAGGCCGAGGATGGCGACGGCTTGCGCGTTGAGTCGCACAGCGAGGAAGAACGCAACGGCGGTGACGAGCGACATGAGCGCGAAGGTCGCGTAGGGGCTTTCGATGAGCTTGTAGAGCGCGTGCGCCGTGAAGAAGTCCGCGTAAAGAATGACGACGCCCGCACCGCAGAGCGACTGAACGGTGACGGCGTAGCGCTCGCGGTTGAGCTTTAAGGCACCGACGAGCAGGCTGATGCCGATGACCAAGCCGCCGGCGACGCGCACAGCGGGACTCACCCAGCCTTGGTCGAAGGAGTATTTCAGCGCGAAGGCGACGGCGAGGAAGCCGACGAAAGCGCCGATCCACGCGAAGAGTTTCACGCCGAGGAACTGCTCGAAGTTGAAGGCCGGCTTCGGCGGAGTGACGACGAGTGGCGTTGGCGGCAGGGGAGGGACTCCGCTGACGAAGGTGGGAACGGCTGCGGCAGGGATGGGCGGCGGCGGGGGATGAACCGGCGACGCGAAGGTTTTCGGCGGAGCCGAGTCGGCGACGCTTGCCAGGACAGTCGCGAACTTTTCAGGAGCGGTCAGAGCTTCCGGTTGCTCCGGCTTGGCGGTGAGCGCTTCGACTGTCGTGCGTTCGGCGGCGAGTTGACGGATGGCTTCCAACTCCTTCTCCGTTTTGGCCAGCCGCCGCTCCAGACCGGTCGCCCTCTCTCGAAGTCGCTCCTGTTCCTCCTCGGCGGCGCGAGACTTCAGCCAGAGGATGAGTGGCATCCCGAGCACGTAGCCGATGAGCAAAACGCCAAGCAGAACAAAGAATCCACTGTTAGCAAACATGGGGGCCTCCAGTGGCGCGCCATTGCGCCGTTGAGTTCGTGTGGACGGGCTTCACAGTGCGCAGAGTGCCAGAATGAGGGACCGCGCGTTAATCGTTTTTTCGGCCACGGCCATCGGGGACGGAGATGCGGAGGAACTTCTGCCTTACGTTTCACGCATTACGCATTACGTTTGCCGACCCGCGTAATGCGTAAAACGCAAGTTCACTTCGCCTCCGCCACCGCCTTCGCCCAATCCTTCAGGAAAATGTCCAGGCCCACGTCTGTGAGCGGGTGGCCGTAGAGCATCTTCAACGTGTCGAAAAACATCGTGCAAACATCCGAGCCGGCAAGTGCAGCCTGAAGGACATGCTCCGGGTGGCGGATGGCGGCGGTGAGAATCTTCGTCTCGTAGCCGTAGTTGTCGTAGATGGTGCGGATGTCGCGCACAAGGTCCATGCCGGTGTGGCCAATGGCGTCGAGGCGACCGACGAACGGGCTGATGTAGGTCGCGCCGCACTTGGCCGCGAGCAGGGCTTGGAGCGGGGAGAAGTTCAACGTGACGTTGGTCTTGATGCCTTCGGCGGAAAGCTCCCTCACTGCTTTCAAGCCCTCGCAGATCACGGGCACTTTCACCACGACGTTCTTGCCGAGCTTCGCGAGCTTGCGGCCTTCCTTCACGATTGCCTTCGCGTCGAGCGCGATGGTTTCGAAGCTCACCGGACCGTCGGTCAGCGCGAGAATTTCGCGATAGACCTCCAGCGGTTTGCGCCCGGTCTTCATCACATGCGTCGGGTTGGTGGTCACGCCGTCCACGATGCCCCAGCTCATGGCTTCCTTGATTTGCGCGACATCGGCGGTGTCGATGAAAAGTTGCATGGCAGCGGGGCTAGGGTGCGCTCCGAGTGCGAGGAGTCGAGCGGAAAAGCGTCGCCGGTTTTGCGCTCGACTCGCCTTGACTGCCTCCCAACCATCCGCGCATGAACTTCGTCACCCACCTTGAATGCGCGAACTGCGTCACGCGCTACGACGCGGACAAAGTCCACAACCTTTGCCCCGCCTGCCAGAAGCCGCTCTGGGTGAAATACGACCTCGACGCGCTCAAGAAGAACTTCCCCAAGAAGGCGCTTTTCGGCCGCCCGCCGACCATCTGGCGCTACCTCGAAATGCTGCCCGTGCGCGACCCGAACAAGATCGTTTCCCTCACCGAGACCATCACACCCATCCTCGAAACCAAGCGGCTCGCGGCGCATTTTGGCGTGCAGCACCTCTTCATGAAGGACGAGAGCCGCCTGCCGACCGGCAGCTTCAAGGCGCGCGGCATGGCGATGGCCATCACGATGGCGAACGAGTTCGGCATCAGGCGCGTCGCGTGTCCGACCGCCGGCAACGCGGGCGGCGCGATGGCCGCCTACGCCGCGCGCGCGGGCATGGAGGCGTATGTGTTCATGCCGGAGGACACGCCGATCATCAACCAGAAGGAGTGCTTCCTCGCGGGCGCGAAGACCTTCCTCGTCAACGGCCTCATCACCGACTGCGGGCGCATCGTCGGCGAGGGCAAGGCGAAGAAGGGGTGGTTCGATGTCAGCACGCTCAAGGAGCCGTATCGCAT
>SXTU01000179.1 GCA_005791875.1 Verrucomicrobiales bacterium | reverse complement strand
TCTCTCCCGGTCCCGGCGGGTGCGGGCCGGGGTGAGGGGGAAAGGCCGCTTGCAGACCCAGCCTCTCCTCACGCCAAAAGTGAATCGTGGCTCCTCCTTAACTCAGGCCCGGGCGAACCCGCCTTCAACATGGCGATGGACGAAGCCTTGCTCGAAGCCGTCGCCAGCCTCGGCCAGCCGGTGTTGCGCTTCTACTCGTGGACCGAGCCAGCCGCCACGTTCGGCTACTTCCAGCACTACGCGGAGATTGAGCGCACCACACAACTACGCCCGCTCATCCGTCGCCCGACCGGCGGCGGCCTTGTGCCGCACGATGCGGACTGGACCTACAGCGTCGGCATCCCGCCCGGCCACCCGTGGCACGCGCTCAACGCGGTGGACAGCTACCGCCGGATGCACGAGTGGATTCGCGCCGCCTTCGCCCGCCTCGGCGTGGCGACGGAGCTGGCCGACTGCTGCCGCAAGTCCACGCCGGGGCAATGCTTCGTGGGCTGGGAGAAGTTCGACGTGCTCTGGCAGGGCCGCAAAATCGCCGGCGCTGCGCAGCGGCGGAACAAGCTGGGCCTGCTCATCCAAGGCTCTGTGCAACCGCCGCCCATTGGCTTGAAGCGCAGCCGATGGGAAGATGCGATGAGCGCTGAAGGGAGTTGGAAACCTCTCGGTGCCGCAACGAATTTGGCGCAATGGGCGAAGGAGCTCGCGGAGGAAAAGTTTTCCCGGCCTGACTTCAATCAGCGCCGCTAGTTCCGCTTCCTCACCTTGGCGACTACAGGCCGATGGGATGCCACGCGGTCTTCATCTCGACGGTGTTCAGAATCCAATACGGGTCTTCGCCGCGCTCGGTGAACCAGTCGGCCTCGGGGAGCGCGTGGTTGAAGTAGCGCTTGAGGTTCGTGGCGACGCCGGCCTGGAGCTGCGCGGAGATTTCCGGCACGCCCGCGCCGTCCACGATGGCGTTCACGTCCATGTGCGACGCGATGTGCGGCGCGAGTTCGGCGCGCTTGCCAGCGAGGATGTTCACCACGCCGCCGGGCAGGTCGCTGGTGGCGAGGATTTCCGCGAAGGACAGCGCGGGCAGCGGCGCGCGCTCGGAGGGGATGACGATGGCGGTGTTGCCGCTGAGAATCACCGGCAGCAGCAGCGAGACCATCGGCAGCAGCACCGGCAGGTCCGGCGCGAGCACGACGACGACGCCCATCGGCTCCGGCGTGGTGAAGTTGAAGTGCGGCGAGGCGACGGG
The DNA here is from genome assembly GCA_005791875.1 of Verrucomicrobiales bacterium. Classification (GTDB taxonomy): domain Bacteria; phylum Verrucomicrobiota; class Verrucomicrobiia; order Limisphaerales; family SXTU01; genus SXTU01. The sequence continues at coordinate 27,770 of SXTU01000179.1, read as the reverse complement.
GTTCACGCTGCCGAAGACTTGCTGATACTTGTCGGTCCAGCCGGCGTGGTGGACGAGGCGGTCGCACACGCGGCCCACGCCGGTGCGGGCCTGTTCCAGCGTGACGCCGTGCGAGCGGGAGACCTCGGCGGCGAGCGCCTCGCGGCGGCTCTCCAGCATCTCGGCGGCGCGATAGAGGATTTGGCCGCGGTTATAGGCGGTCGCCTTCGCCCAGCCGTCCTGCGCGGCGCGGGCGGCGACGACGGCGTCGCGGAAGTCCTTGCGCGAGGCCCAGCAGTAGTTGTCGAGGTGCGCGCCGTCGGGGCCTTTGGCTTCGAGGCTGCGGCCGCTCTCGCTGCGGACGAACTTGCCGCCGATGTAGAGTTTGTAGGTTTTGCGGACGTCGAGGCGTGTGCTCATGTGAAGTAGTGGGTGGACGTTAGCGAGCTGCCAAGCTGCCGACAATCACTTCAATCAACGCGTAGGAGACGACGTGAGGAGTCTCTGACTTCCGGGTGCAGACAAGTGATGCCTATTCCGCATGGCCTTCGGCGGAATGACATTGAGGTCGCGACGCGCATCGACTCCCTCTCCCTTCCTCGGAGGAGGGGTGAGGGTCGGGGTGAGGGGTGACGTGCGTCGGAGTTGGCGGCTACACCCCTCATCCGGCCTGCGGCCACCTTCTCCCCTCCTCCGAGGAAGGGAGAAGGCGTGTGCCGTAGCGTCCGGTGAGCATTCCACCGGTTTGCGTCGGGAATTGGTCTGAGACTCCTCACGCCGTCTCCTACGAAGGCTCAGAATCCCGCTGCCTTGCCGTCGGTCACGCGCGGATCGGGGGCGCCGAGGAAAGTTTTGCCGTCCTTTGTGCGACCCACGGCTTGGCACGCGCCGATGGAGTCGAGTTCCTTGAGCTTGTGGCCGCGGCGTTCGAGTTCGCGTCGCAGTTCGGCGGGAAACTTCTTCTCGATGCGCAGTTCGTCGGGACTCCATTGCTGGTGAAAGCGCGGCTGGGCGAGCGCTTCCGCCGGGTCGCGTCCGAAGTCAACGACGTGGATAATCGCGAGCAAGGTCTGCGTGATGATGGTCGGGCCGCCGGCCGCGCCGACGCTCAGAATGGGCTGGCCGTTCCGCAGCACGAGTGTCGGCGACATGCTGGAGAGCGGGCGTTTGCCGGGCGCGACGGCGTTGGCTTCCGCACCGACGAGGCCGAAGAAATTCGCGGTGCCAGGCTGAGCGGAGAAGTCATCCATCTCGTTGTTGAGCAGGACGCCGGTGCCGGGCACGACGACCTTGGAGCCGTAGCTGGTGTTGATGGTCGCGGTGCAGGCCACCCAGTTGCCAGCGGCGTCGGCGGCGGAGAAGTGCGTGGTGTGCTTGTTGAAGACGTCGCTCGTGGAGTTCGGCGGCGTGTTGTGCTTCGGCACAGGTGTGACCTTCTTCAAATCAATCTTCTTGGCGAGTTGAGCGGCGTAAGTCTTGTCCACGAGCCCGCGCGGGACGGGCGCAAAGTCCGGGTCGCCGAGCCAATGCGCGCGGTCCGCGAAGGCGAGCTTCATGGCCTCGGTGACGACGTGGACGAAGTCGGGCGAGTTCACGCCGAGTGCCTTGAGGTCGAAGTGTTCGAGGATGTTGAGAATCTGGGCGACGTGGACGCCGCCTGAGCTGGGCGGCGGGAAGCCGATGATTTCGTGGCCGCGATAGGTCGTGCGCAGCGGTGTGCGAGGCTTGGCAACGTAGCTGGCGAAGTCCGCCTCCGTGAGCAGACCGCCGTTGGCGCGCATCCAGTCCGCCGTGGCCTTGGCGAAGTCGCCGCGATAGAACCAGTCGCTCCCCTGCCCTCCCAGCGCGCGGAAAGTTTTAGCTAGGTCGGGCTGGCGCAGCGTGTCGCCGGACTTCCATGGCGAAGTGTCGGGCTTGAGGAAAATGGTGCGGCTGGCTGGGAACTTCTCGATGTCCTTCGCCACGCCAACGAGTCGGCTGGCGTAACTGCGCGTCACTGGAAAACCGTTTTCTGCGATGCGCGCGGCGGCGAGGCAGTGGTCGCGCCACGGGAGTTTGCCGAACTTCGTGACGGCTAGGTGAAGCGCAGCGACTTCGCCGGGCACACCGGCCGCGAGCGCCCCAGTCTGGCTGAGTTCGGCAACGGCCTTGCCGTTGCGGAGGAACATGTCGCGCGTCGCCCTCGCCGGTGCCATCTCGCGCCCGTCAATTGCCACGACCTCGCCGTTCGCCCGACGGATGACGAGGAAGCACCCGCCGCCGATGCCCGAGTTGTGGCTGTCCACGACGCTGAGGACGAGGCCGGCGGTGACGATGGCGTCCACGGCGTTTCCGCCACGCCGCATCGCGTCCACCGCAGCTTCGGTTGCAAGTGGGTGGACGGTGGCGACCATGCCACGCTCCGCAGCAAAAGCGCCGAGGGGGAGGATTTGCCACAAGAGGGCGCAGAGAGCACAAAGGAAGACAGAAGAAAAAAGTCCTTTGCGGAATTTGCGTTCTTTCGCGGCCAACTCGGAATTGTGGTGGTGCTTCATGGGAAGCCGGCACGGCTCGAAAGCCGCGCGTTCGGACCATGAACCGGAAAGAAGCGCACCCCTCACCCCATCCCTCTCCCCTCCTCCGAGGAGGGGAGAGGGTGCCCGAAGGGCGGGTGAGGGGTGTTGGGGCGACGTCAAGTTCATAGAAAGGATTTCACGCCACCGTGAGCGGGCCGTCGAAGACCGTAAGGCTGATGACCTCCGTCTTGGCGAAGTGCGGGCCGTGGCGCTCGCCCTTCGGCGCGTGGAAGAGCGTGCCGGGGCCGTAGCTCGCATCGGACTCGACCCATTCGCCAGACAGAATGTAGGCCCACTCGTTGGTGACGGGATGCGTGTGCGCGGGCACTTGCGTGCCGGCGGCGAACTTGCGGAGGACGACGAGGCCACCGGTGGTTTCGTGCTTGTGGAGGACTTTCAGCTCAACTCCGGCGTAAGGGCCGGTCTGCCAGGCCTTCTGGTCGGCGCGCGTCAGGTATTGGAACATGCTCCGATGGCAGCGGGTCGCAGGCGGTTTGGCAAGCCCGGCGATGGAACGGAGCGCGTCAACTCAGCCCTGAACTGCCACCACCAGGCCGTCAATCGTGTGTTGCTTCGCCTCCACCGTCGGCTTGAGGCCGAGGGCAACGAGCGCCTTGGTGGTTTCCGGACCAATGCTCGCGGTCTTGAGGGCGGGGAACTTCTTCAGCAACTCCGGCAGCGGGAATCGCGCGTGGAAGTTCTCGACCGCCGAACTGCTCGCGAAGGTCAGCCAGTCCGCGCCGTCCTCCAGCAGACGCGCGGCGGCACCGGTCACGTCCTCGGTCTCGGGCATGGTCTGATAAACGGCCACATCGTCCACGATGGCCCCCTGCTCTTCCAAGAGCCTCGGCAATTCGGGATTCGCCACCTCGGCGCGCAACAGGAGGACGCGGAGGTTTTCCAAGTCGTCCTTCGCAGCAATGGCCTTGGCGATGTCCTTGGCGACGTATTTGTCCGGCATCGCGTCCACGGAGAGGTGCAACTCTTTCAGCTTGGCCGCCGTCGCCGGGCCGACTGCAGCGATGCGCACGCAGCCAATCGAGCGGAGGTCATCGAAGGCCTTGAAGAAGTAGTCGAAGAAACTCGTAACGCCGTTCGGACTGGTGAAGACGATCCACTGGTAAGTGCCGAGGCCACTCATCGCTTCGGCGAGAACCTCGCGCTTTGAGGGCGCGACGATCTTGATGGTGGGAACCTCCAGCACGTCCGCGCCGAACTCCGTGAGCTGATGCGCGAGCTCGCTGGCCTGCTCGCGGGTGCGCGTGACGACGATGCGCTGGCCGAAGAGCGGGCGCTGCTCAAACCAGTTGAGCTTCCCGCGCAACTTCACCACGCCGCCGATGATGGTGACGGCAGGCGCGGCGAACTTCGCCTTCTCCACCACGTCAGCGATATTCGCGAGCGTGCCTTCGATGCTCTGCTGTCGGCCCGTCGTGCCCCAACGCACGAGCGCGACCGGCGTTTCCGCCGACATCCCATGCGCGATGAGTTGTTCCGCGATGCGGCGGATGCGCTCGACGCCCATGAGCACGACCTTTGTGCCGGTGGACTTCGCGAGTTGTGCCCAGTCAATGCTGCTCTCGTCCTTGGTCGGGTCTTCGTGCCCAGTGAGCACGGTGAAGCTGGAGCAATGGTCGCGGTGCGTGACGGGGATGCCCGCGTAGTTCGGCCCGGCGACGAATGAAGAAACGCCCGGCACGACCTCGAAGGGCACCTTCGCCGCCGCGAGCTCCTCGGCCTCCTCGCCGCCGCGTCCGAAGATGTAAGGGTCGCCGCCCTTGAGCCGCACGACGGTCTTGCCCTCTTTCGCCTTCGTGACGAGCAACTGGTTCAGCTCCTCCTGCGGGATGGCGTGAGCGGCGGCGCGCTTGCCGCCGTAGATGAACTCAGCGGACTTCGGCGCGAGGCGAAGCAGGTCGGGATTGACCAGTGCGTCATAGACCACCACGTCGGCGCGCGCGAGCAGCTCGGCTCCACGCCGCGTGAACAAGCCCGCGTCGCCCGGTCCCGCACCGACCAAATAGACTGTGCCCTTGTGCTTCATGTGCGCGTGACTGTAAAAGCGTGCGGAGAAAGCTCAAAGGGCAAAAGCAATAGTGCGAGAGACGACTGCGGGCAGGTTCCCTCTCCCCCATCGGGGGAGAGGGTTAGGGTGGGGGGGTGGCCTGTGGGAGAGTCATTGCGTTCAGTCTTTCAAGGACTTCGGAAAGACGCGCTGACAGTGAGGAGGGCGCTGGCTGCTGGACGCCCTTCCCCCTCACCCCGGCCCTCTCCCCCGATGGGGGAGAGGGAGAAGACGCGCGGTGCGCTACTTGATACCGTGGCTCACGCGCGGGCCGATGGTGTGGCCGCCGTCCACGACCATCGTGTGGCCGGTGACAAGATCGGTGGAGATGAGCGCGAGGATCGCGTCGGCGATGTCCTCGGGCTGGCAGACCTTGCCGAGGACGGCGTGCTTGGCCTTGGCATCCTTCGCGGACTCGAAGTCTTCGCCCAAACCCTTGCGCAGCCACTCGCCGTCAATGAAGCCGGGCGCAACGGCATTCACGCGGATGCTCGGGCCGAGCGTGCGGGCCAGCGCGAGGGTGAGGTTGATGACCGCTGCCTTCGACGCGCAATAGGGGATGCTGCTGCCTGCGCCGACGATGCCCGCGACGCTGGCGACGTTGATGATGACGCCGTCGCCGTGGCGCTCGAGATGCGGGCGCGCGGCGCGGGCGCACTGGAACGGGCCTTTCAAGTTCACGCCCAAGATGCGGTTCCAGTCCTCGTCGGTGACCGCTTCGAGGTCGGGAAAGTTGATGAAGCGCGTGGCGCCGGCGTTGTTCACCAGCACATCGAGCCGGCCGAACTCGCGCACCGCCATGTCCATCATCGCGCGGCAGACGGAGTCGTCCGCCACGCTGCCGGCGAAGCAGACGGCCTTGCCGCCGAGCGCACGAACTTCAGCGGCGGTGCGCTCGGCTTCGTCGCGCGAGGTGTTGTAGTTGATGAGCACACGGCCGCCGCGTCGGGCGAGGGCGAGCGCGGTGGCGCGGCCCACACCACGAGATGAGCCGGTGACGACAGCGGCTTTGCCAGAGAGGTCCATGCGCGAAGGGTGGAGTTCGGGGTCTAAGGTTCAAAGTTCAAAGTTGGTTCGAGCACGAATGACTTTGAACTTTGAACTTTGAACCCGGAACTTCACTATCACCCAATCATGGACGACCTAAACCAACTCGACGAACTCATGGCGTGCCGGCTCGACGACGGGCGCAAGGCCGTGACTCCCTGCACCATCGTCATCTTCGGCGCGAGCGGCGACCTCACCATCCGCAAGCTCATCCCCGCGCTCTATCACCTGTTCGCGGAGAAGGCGCTGCCCAGCCCGGTGCGCATCGTCGGCTTCGCGCGGCGCGAGAAGGACGACGCGGCGTGGCGCGAGGAGCTGAAGGCGGGCGTGGCGCAGTTCAGTCGCAGCAAGAAGGTGGACGAGGCGGTGTGGGCAGAGTTCGCGGCGAACGTCTCCTACTGCCAAGGCGACCTGACCGATGCGGCGGCCTACGCGCGGCTCGGCGAGAAGCTCGCCGCGTTCGGTGTGCCGCAGTTGCGGAACAACCTGCTGTTCTACCTCGCCATTTCCCCCAGCCAGTTCGGCGCGGTGGTCGAGCAGCTTTGCGGGGCGAACCTGCTCAAGCGCGTGGAGACGCCCGGCGAGTGGCAACGCGTGGTCGTCGAGAAACCCTTCGGCACCGACCTGCCTTCGGCGCTCAAGCTGAACAACGAGCTGACGCGCTTCGTGCATGAGAAACAGATTTTCCGCATTGACCACTACCTCGGCAAGGAGACGGTCCAGAACATCCTGATGTTCCGCTTCTCGAACGCCATCTTCGAGCAGCTCTGGAATCGCACCTCGGTGGACCACGTGCAGATCACCGTGTCCGAGAAAGTCGGCGTGGGCGGGCGCGGCGGCTATTACGAGGAGTCCGGCGCGATGCGCGACATGGTGCAGAACCACTTGCTCCAAGTGCTCTCGCTCATCGCGATGGAGCCGCCGGTGTCGCTGGACGCCGAGTCGGTGCGCGACGAGAAGGTGAAGCTGCTCAAGTCCATCCGCCCGGTGCGCGACGTGAGCACGCAGGTCGTGCGCGGCCAATACTTCGCCGGCATGGTGGACGGCAAACTGCGCAACGGCTACCGGCAGGAGGAGAAGGTGAAGACCGATTCCAACGTCGAGACCTACCTCGCGCTGAAGCTCTTCATAGACAACTGGCGCTGGTCGGGCGTGCCCTTTTTCCTGCGCACCGGCAAGTCGCTGCCGCATTCCGCGAGCGAGGTGCGCATCCAGTTCCGCCCCACCCCCAACGTGCTCTTCGCCGCGAAGTGCGGCCTGAAGCTCGACCCCAACGCCATCACGCTACGCCTCCAGCCCAACGAGGGCATCACCCTGCGCTTCAACGGCAAGGTGCCCGGCGCCAGCTTGCAAGTGCGCCCGGTGCGGATGCACTTCAGCTACGACTCCGAGTTCGGGGCCTACACGCCGGAGGCTTACGAGCGGCTGCTGCTCGAGGCGGTGGCCGGCGACGCCACGCTCTTCATCCGCCGCGACGAGGTGGAGACGGCGTGGGGCATCGTGGACCCGATCCGTGCGGGCTGGGACAACAAGCCGCTGACGAACCGCGAGTTCTACTCCGCCGGCACGTGGGGTCCGGTGGCCTCGGAAGACCTGCTCGCGCCCACCGGCCACGTCTGGCGCGACCCGCAGCCAGCGAAGTGACGCCCGGCGCAACTGCGGACTTTCCGCCCATGCCAAACTGGGAACTGAAACACTTCGCCAACGCTGCTGCCGTGGCGGACCAGTGCGCCGCCGATTGCCTTGCGCTGCTGGCTTCGCCCTCCGCGCGGAAGTGCATCGCGATTTCTGGCGGACGCATCGCGAAGGGTTTTTTTATCTCTGTCGCCCGCGTCGCGAAGGAGCGCGGCCAGTCTCTCGCGCACGTTCACTTCTTCTGGGCGGACGAGCGCTGCGTGCCGCCGGACCACGCGGAGAGCAACTACCGCAGCGCGGCGGAACAGCTCTTCACGCCGCTGGACTTACCGCCGCAGAATCTTCACCGAATTCGCGGCGAGGTGGAGCCGGAGGGTGCCGCACGCGAGGCGGAGGCGGAGTTGCGACGGTTCACGCCGACCAACACCGCCGGCCAGCCCGTGCTCGACCTCGTGCTGCTGGGCATGGGCGAGGACGGGCATGTCGCCTCGCTGTTTCCAAGTGAGTCGGAGGACGTGATGAGTTCCCAAGCCGTCTATCGCAGCGTGACCGCGAGCAAGCCCCCGCCGCGACGCATCACGCTGGGTTACGCGGCGATAGCGGCTGCGCGTGAGGTTTGGGTGCTGGCGTCCGGTGCAGGCAAGGAGGAGGCGCTGCGGGAATCACTTTTGCCTTCGGGAAGGGCTCCGCTGGCGCGCGTGTTGCGCGAGCGGGAGCGGACGAGGATTTTCACCGACCTCGCGGCCTGAGGCCGGACGAATCCGCGCTACGGCAGCAGGCGGATGCGGTAGAAGCGCAGCACCTGGCTGGCAACTCCGCTGTCCGTGAAGCTGGCCGTGCCGCCAGAGGCGGTGTTGGTGACCACTGGCGTCCAGATGATCAGGTTCGTTGAGGATTCCAGCCGGTAGGCCAGGCCGTTGTCGCCAGCAATGCTCATCTGGAACAGGCCGCCCGGCAGGAAGGCCGGTGGGGCGACGGTGAATGGATTGAAGACCGTGACGAGCGCGTTGGTGCTGGTGATCGAGCCCAGCGACGAGCCGACGACGCACGCGTAGTTACCGGAGTTGTTGAGCTGAAGGCTCGTGAGGGCGAGCGATGTCCCGATCTCTCCCGCGAGCGCGGAGCCGTTGAAAGTCCATTGGAAGTTGAACGGCCCAGTGAAAGCCCCGAGGCCGACTGCGCCTGCGGTGAGCGTGACGCTGTGGCCCACGATCGCCGACTGGCTCACCGGCTGCGGAGAGATCGAGAAGGGCGGGAGCACGACGAGCGTGGCGTTGGAGCTGAAGACGGAGGCCAGGGCGTTTTCGACGAGCACGTCATACGAGCCAGCCTGGTTGGGCTGCACGCCGGTGATGGTGTAGCTCGCGTTGACTGCCCCGTTGATGACTGCGCCGTTGCGCCGCCACTGGTAGGTGAACGGCGGGGAACCGGCGGCCGCCACGGTGAACGTCACGTTCGAGCCAGGGACAGTGGTCTGGCTCTGCGGATGAGTGGTCACGACAGGCGGGGCGTTGACGAACAGCGCGGCGTCGGCGCTGACATTCGTGGCGACCGGGTTCGCCACGAGGACGGAGTAAAGACCGCCAGCGCTGGACTGCACGTTGGTCAAGGTGAGGATGGGATTGATGGCGGCAAGTATGTCGGCGCCGTTGTAGCGCCACTGATAGCGCACCGGCTGCGTCGCGTTGGTGGAGATGCCAACGCTGAAGTTGACAGTGGAGCCTTGGGTGACCGTGCGGTTCCCGGGCTGGGCGGTGATCGTCGGGGGATTGGTTGGAGATTGGTTGATGTTGGTGAAGGTGCCGTAAAGCCGCAGGTTCAGGGAGTTGAGTATGCCACCGATGTTTGGTGTCCGATCGGAGACGCGCACCGTCCAGACGCCGTCGGAAAGCTCACCCCAGTTGCGGACCGTCATGTAGGTCCAGTCGGTGATGTTGGCGTTGAAGTCGCCATGACGCTCGGCCAGACGGCTGACGGTGCCTTGAGGGGAGATGAGATCAATCGCGAGCTGGCCGCGCGCTGAGTGCGTGATGTTGGCGGTGAGCGTGACGTGTTCGAGCCGCAGGTTGGCGCTGGTGACGCTGAATGTGACGAGCACGCCATTGGTGGCGTTGTCGGGAATGGCGAAGCTGAGACCGCTCCGCTGGTCGGCATAGTTCAATTGCGTGCCCAAGTTGACGTGGTTACTCCCCAGTGCCACGGCGGCAGCGGCGTTAATGAGGCCCGCGCCGAAGTCGTGGTTGAAGTGAAAACCGGCGGCGTTGGTGAACCAGTCGGGATCGGACGGCTGATTCACAGTAGCGGAACGCATCAGCACTTCCTGAACGTCGCGCCAGCCGAGATTTGGATTCGACTGTAGCAGCAGCGCCACCACGCCAGCGACCATGGGGGTGGCGGAGGAGGTGCCGTTGAAACGGGATGTGTAATCGGCGTCGTTGTATTCGCGGGGATCGCCGGTGGTTCCGTTGTTGTCGCCGTCGAGACCCACGAGATCTGTTGTCGAGGTGCCTTGCGGCCGGGTCAGATCGTTGCCCGCCGGCGCGGAGATAACGACATTCGCACCGGGCTCGCTGTAGGAAGCACGCTGGCCCCGATCGTTCAGGGCACCGACAGCGATGGTGTAAATCGAGTTCGCGTAGCCATCGTAATTCGAGTTGTCACCAATCTCCCCGCCATTACCTCCAGCCCACAGGAAAATCGTGCCCCGACCACCGCGCCCCGTTGCCGTGCCGGACGCAAAGGCCGCGCTCATCAGCGGCCCCGGTGCAGTGAGGTTCTGCGCGCCGTCCGGCGGTCCCCAACTGTTGTTGCTAACGAGCACCACCGAGTTGCTGTGCAGCATCGCCGCCGCTTCTTGCGCGTCTGAAGCTGGTGCTGCGATGAGCCGGATGCCCACCAACGAGGCCTCAAAGGCGACACCCGAGATGCCCAATCCGTTGTCGCCACGTCCTGCAGCCACACCCGCGACCGCAGTGCCGTGAAAGTCGAAGAGCACGTTCGGGCTGGGGTCGTTGTCGTTGAAGTTGTAGTCGTAGCCGAGGGCGAAGTTGACGTTGTTGGTCAGGTCGGGATGCGTCCCCTGCAGTCCGTCGTCCACAATGCCGATGGTCACTCCCGCGCCGCGGAACGCGCGCCAGACGTTGGTGACATTGATGTCCGCCCCTGGCGTCCCACCGTTCTGGCCGGTGTTCAGAAGGTGCCACTGGTTTGTGAACAGCGGGTCGTTGGGCACGAATCGCCTGATCATCTGCCGAGCCAGTTGAGCATGGGCAGACATCACGCCCGGCTGCGCCCGAAGCCACTCGGCCAGGTTGAGGGATCCCCCCGCTTGGGGTGCGGTGAACAGATGGTGGCCCGGCAAATACGGCACCTCGCCGCCGACGGTTGCCCCGCTCGCCGCCGCTAGGGGGCCAGCCGCCATCCCGGGTGCCAGCCGCACCAAGACCTGCTTGGTCAAGACCCGGCGCGAGGCCACCTCACGCGCCGCGCCTGCCTCGTAGAGAACCAACTCGGTTTCTTTCCCGGTCGTGGTGGAAAGAAGTTCGGCGTGAAGTCGCACCGCATCAGCCTGAGCCATGCTGTCGAACCGGATTGCTTGGACCGAATTAACGGACCGCACATGCACCTCATCCAGCGCGATCTCAAAGGCTCGGCTCTGGCCTCCGTCCAGCAACGTGTAAATGCTCCTCAGCGCTTGCGCATGGGCGAATGGCCCCGCGAGCAGGAGCAGGAGAAACACAACCAACGGAACGCCAGGCCGGGCGGCGCGACGGTGGAAAACGAATCGGTGCATTTCGGGTGGATGTTAGGCAATTGGCGACGGGAAAGGCAAGCGAGGGAAAGACTGTATCTCAACACCCCGTCAGACGCTCAAGCGGCGAGCGCCGCCGGCTTCTGCCCCAGCGCATGGATCATGCTCTCGAAGATCAGCCGCCCGTCCGTGCTGCCCAGCAGCGATTCACAGGCGCGCTCGGGGTGCGGCATGAGGCCGGCCACGTTGCGGCGCTCGTTGCAGACGCCGGCGATGTGCTCCAGCGCGCCGTTGGGGTTGGCGTCGTCGGTCAGTTCGCCCTGCCCGTTGCAGTAGTGCCAGAGTATCTGCCGGTTGGCCTTCATCTGGGCCAGCGTGTCGGCGTCAGCGAAGTAGCAGCCCTCCCCGTGCGCGATGGGCACGCGCAGCAGCTTGCCAGGGGGAATCTGCGACGTGAACGCCGAGTCGTGCGTCGCGGTCTTGAGGTAGATGTGTTCGCAGCGGAACTGAAGCGAGCGGTTGCGGATGAGCGCGCCGGGCAAAAGATTCGCCTCGCACAACACTTGGAAGCCGTTGCAGATGCCCAGCACCATCCCGCCGTTGTCCGCGAACTGCTTCACCGCCTGCATCACCGGACTGAAGCGCGCGATGGCCCCGCAGCGGAGGTAATCCCCGTAGCTGAAGCCGCCCGGCACGATGACCGCGTCGGTGTCGCCGAGGGCACTGTCCTTGTGCCAGACCAACCGCGCGGAGTGGCCGAGCAACTCCACGGCGTGCACGGCGTCCTGGTCGCAGTTAGAAGCGGGGAATTGGAGGACAGCGAAATTCATGGGGAAGGTGACAGGTGGCAAGTGGCAGGTGACACGGACCGGGTCCGAACACGCGACGACCTGTCACGTGTCACCTGCCACTTGTCACCCTCTGACTTCACTCAATTTCCAGTTTGTAATCCTCAATCACCGGGTTGCTCAAGAACCGGTGGCACGCCTCGTCGAGCGCCTGCTGGGCCACGGCGCGGTCGGTGCCGGGCGCGAGGTCAATCTCCACATACTTGCCCACGTGGACACCGACGACGCCCTGGTAGCCCATGTGCTCCAGCGCGCTTTGCACGGTCTTGCCCTGCGGGTCGAGGACGGCCTTCTTCGGCGTGATGATGATTTTGGCTTTCATTGCGAAGCGGGCAGTGCCCGCGAAAACGAGGCGGATGTTGGGCAACGCCCTCCGGCGAGGCGAGTGTTTTCTCATTCTGGTAGCCGCCGACGTGAGGGTGCGCCGGTAAGCGACCGCTTTTAAGCTTGGTAACGGGGCGTCGTTTTGTTTCAACCTGCGGCCCGTGCGGCTCCTCTACAACCTGCTCTTCCCGGTCTTTTTCTTGTTGAGCGCGCCGTATTACTTTTGGAAAATGTGGCGGCGCGGCGGCTGGCAGCGAGGCTTCGGCGAGCGGTTCGGCAGGATCGAGTCAGGGAAGCTCCAGACCCTCGCCGGCGCAAAAGTTCTCTGGCTCCACGCCGTCAGCGTCGGCGAGGTAAACGTCTCCCTCCAACTCATCGCCGCGCTGCGCCCGCGTCTGGCAGGCTGGAAATTCCTCGTCTCCACCACCACATCGACCGGCATGGGCGAGCTGGAGAAGAAATTCCCCGCCGACGTGACCCGCATTTATTACCCGGTGGATTTCCCGTGGACCGTGCGCCGCGCGCTGGACGCGGTGCGCCCTGCCGCTGTCGTTCTGGTCGAGGCGGAGTTCTGGCCGAATTACCTCTGGCAAGTCCATCAGCGTGGCCTGCCCGCCTTTCTCGCCAACGCCCGCGTCTCGGACAAATCCTTCTGCGGCTACCGGCGCGCCGAGTTCCTCTTCCGCGAACTCTTCGGAAACTTCACCGCCGTCGGCGCGCAGAACGACGCCGACGCCGAGCGCCTCCGCGAACTCGGCTGCCGCGCAGACGCCATCCTCGTCACCGGCAACGCGAAGTTCGACGCCGCCGCTCCCACAGGCGGCAGCTCACTCGACGTGCCCACGCTACTGCGCCAGCTCGGCGTTCCCGAGGACGCGCAACTCCTCGTCGCTGGCAGCACGCACGCGGGCGAGGAACTCCTGCTCGCGCAAATGTTCCTCCGCCTCCGCGAGCGTTTTCCGAAACTCTTCCTCGTCCTAGTCCCGCGCCATTTCGAGCGCACGAAGGCCGTCGTCGAGGAACTCCGCCCCACCGGCCTCCGCCTCTCGCTGCGCACGGAGCTGACGGATGGCAAAACCTTCACGGCCGGCACCGTGGACTGCCTCCTCGTCAACACCACCGGCGAGCTGCGCCATTTCTACCGCCACGCCGCGGTCGTCTTCGTCGGCAAGAGCCTCACCGCAGAAGGTGGACAAAACCCCATTGAGCCGGGAGCGCTGGGCAAGGCGATGCTCTTCGGCCCGCACATGGAAAACTTCCGCCCCATCGCCGCCGAGTTCGTCGCGAACAACGCAGCGGTTCAAGTGCCGGACGCTGTCGCCCTTGAAGCCGCGCTCACCGCACTCCTGCCAGACCCAGCCCGGTGCGAACAGCTCGGAGCCAACGCGCTGCGAGTCGTGCAGCGCAATCAGGGGGCATCCGAACGGACTGCAGAGATGATCGCCGCGCAGTTGAGTTAAGAGGCCGAGGTGGTGAACGGCCGTCCGTTCATACTTCAACCTTCATCACACATTCCTGCCGGCTACAGCAGCCGTGTCTGCTTCTGATCCTTCGCCAGCGCTTCGCCGAGGCTTTCCACGCGGGCGCGGCGGCGCTCCATGATGTTCTTCTCCAGCTTGGGATCGTAGGCCACAGGATAGTCGCCGTCGTAGCAGGCCATGCAGAAGCCGGCGCGCGGCAGGCCAGTGGCCGCCACCATGCCGTCCTGTGAGAGATAGTGGAGCGAGTCCGCGTTGAGATACTTGCGGATCTCATCAATGGAATAATTCGCCGCCATGAGCTTGTTGCGGTCCGGGAAATCAATGCCGTAAACACACGGGTTCATGTGCGGCGGGCAGGAGACGAGCACATGAACTTCCTTCGCGCCAGCTTCCTTGAGGCTGTTCACGCGCGTCTTGCAGGTCGTGCCGCGCACGATCGAGTCGTCCACAATGATGACACGCTTGCCGCGCACCAGCTCAGCGATGAGGTTGAGCTTCACGCGCACGGCGAAGTCGCGGATGAGCTGCGAGGGCTGGAGGAAGCTGCGGCCAACGTAGTGATTGCGCACGAACGCCATCTCGTAGGGGATGCCCGACTCCATCGCGTAGCCGAGCGCGGCAGAATTGCCACTGTCAGGCACGGGGATCACGAGGTCGGCTTCGATCTTGTTCTCGCGTGCCAGTTGCCGGCCCATCTCGACGCGCACCTTGTAAACGTTCCGGTTGGCGATGTTGCTGTCTGGACGCGCGAAGTAAACGTATTCAAAGATGCAGAACGCGCGCCGCTCATGCACGGGAAAGGCCTGCACGCTCTTCAAGCCGTCCGCGTTGATGATGACTATCTCGCCCGGTTCGACGTCGCGCACGAACTTCGCGTGGATCAGGTCCAGCGCGCAGGTCTCACTCGACAGCACCCACGCGTCGCCCACCTTGCCAATGCACAGCGGGCGGAAGCCATGCGGGTCGCGCACGCCGATCAGCTCGTGCTCCGTCATGATGACGAGCGAGAACGCGCCTTCGATGCGGCGGACCGTCTGGACGAGGCTGCTTTCCTCCCGCGCGCCCGTGGGTTGAGCCATCAGGTGCAGGATGATCTCGCTGTCCACCGAGGTCTGGAAGATGGAGCCCTTCGCCTCAAGCTCGTCGCGGAGCTGAGCGGCGTTCGTCAGGTTGCCATTGTGCGCCACTGCGATCTGCCCGCGCGCGCAGTCCACTGTGAGCGGCTGGGCGTTGCGGATATGGGACGAACCGGTCGTCGAGTAACGCGTGTGGCCAACCGCCATGTGGCCGACCAGCCCGTGAAGGACATTGCCCTCGAAGATCTGCGGCACCAGGCCCATGCCCTTGTGCTCGCGGAACTGCCTGCCGTCACATGTGACGATGCCCGCGCTCTCCTGGCCGCGATGCTGGAGCGCGTAAAGTCCGTAGTAGGCCAGTTCCGCCGCGTTGGGGTGTCCGTAAATCCCAAAGACTCCGCAGTAATGTTTCGGGTGATCGGGTGATTGCATCGGCGCGGTGCGGGCGAGACTCAAGCGGACGCCCCGCGCATTGGCAAGAGGAGACTGCTGAAGTTCGATACTTTCGCCTCCGATGAGAACGAACTCCCCTGCTCGTAATCCTGATCCTAACCCTGCTCCTTTCATTTTCCCTCCCTGACAACCGTGCGCCGCCCCGCTACGCTCCGCCCGTGTCCGCCGCCATCCAGACGCTCGGCATCATCGCCGGCAACCGCACGCTGCCGTTCCTCCTCGCGCGCCAGGCCCGCACCATGGGCGTCACTCGCCTCGTCGCCGTCGCCTTCGAGGGCGAGACGGATCCCGCGCTCGCCAAGCTCGTGGACGAGATCGTTTGGCTGCGCGTGGGCCAGCTCAGCAAGTTGATTTCCGCCTTCATCGAGCGTGGCGTGGCCCACTGCGTCATGGCCGGGCAAATCGCGCCCAAGAACCTCTTCGATCTCCGGCCCGACCTCCGAGCCGTCGCTCTGCTCATGCGGCTGAAGGAAAAGAATGCCCACACCATCTTCGGCGGTATCGCGGACGAGTTGAAGAAAGACGGCGTGGAACTCATCTCCGCCATGCCGTGGCTTCAACCGCTCATGGCCGGCCCTGGTTTCGCCATGGGCAAGCCGTTGAGCGATGAGGAGGCCGCTGATGTGCGCTTTGGCTTCCGCATCGCGAAGGAGATTTCCCGGCTCGAAATCGGCCAGACCGCTGTGGTCAAGGGCGGCACCGTGCTCGCCGTCGAAGGCTTCGAGGGCACGGACAAGGCGCTCGCCCGTGGTGGCGAACTCGCCGGCAAGAGCGGCGGAGCCGTCGCCGTGAAGGTCGCCAAGGAGCAGCACGACCTGCGCTTCGACATCCCCTGCGTCGGTCCGCACACGCTCGAAGTCTGCGCCGCCAGCGGCGTCCGCGTGGTGGCTTTCGAGGCTGGCCGCACGCTGCTGCTGGAGCAGGACGTGATGGCGAAACTTGTGCGGCAGCACGGGCTGTCGCTGCTCACGGTCGTCGCGTAGAACCCGAAAATGTTCAGTGTTCAGTATTCAGTGGGGTAACCGCTACACCGTCCAGCCGCCCGGTTGACTGAACCCCGCTTGCTGACGCCGACAGATTTCCGCCAGATTCCCTTGTCAAAACGGGAAGTTTCCTTGCCTCGCCGCCGCCCTTGTGAAATTTTCGCGCCCGCTTTTATGGCGCACGTCAAACTCCACATCCCCGGTCCGGTCGAGGTCAGCGAAAAAACCTTCAAGGCGCTCTGCTCGCCGATGATCGGCCATCGCGGCCAGGGCTTCAAAGACCTCGTCGCGAAGATGCAGCCGCAGCTCCAGACGCTGCTCGGCACGAAGCAGTTAGTCTATCTCTCCACCTCCAGCGCGTGGGGCGTGATGGAAGGTGCGCTCCGCAACCTCACGCAGAAGAAAGTCCTCTGCTGCATGAAGGGCGCGTTCTCCGACAAATGGCTCGACGTCGCCAAGCGCTGCGGCAAGGACGCCGAGGGCCTGCAAGTCCCGTGGGGTTCGCCCGTCCGCGCCGAGGCCATTGACGACAAGCTCGCCACCGGCCAGTTCGATTCGCTCACGCTCATCCACAACGAGACGAGCACCGGCACCATGTCGCCGGTCGCGGAGATCGCCGCGCTTAAGGCGAAGTATCCCGACGTGATGTTCATCGTGGACGCCGTCAGCTCGATGACCGCGCTGCCGCTGAACTTCACCGCGCTGGGCATCGACGTTCTGCTCGCCGGCACGCAGAAGGCCTTCGCGCTGCCGCCGGGTTTGTCGGTCTTCACCTGCTCGCCCGCCGCGCTCGCGAAGGCCGCGACCACGAAGGACCGGGGTTACTACTTCGACTTCGTGGAGTTCGAGAAGAACGCCGCCGACAACATGACGCCCAGCACGCCGAGTATCCCGCACCTCTATGCGCTGGCGAGCAAGCTGGACGAGTTCTTCGCCGAGGGTCTCGAGGCCCGTTACGCCCGCCACACGCAGACGAACCAGATGACGCGCGACTGGGCGGCGAAGCACGGCTTCACGCTCTTCCCCGAGGCTGGCTTCGAGTCCATCACGCTCTGCTGCGTGAACAACGGCGCGAAGCCCGGCGGCCGCGTCGTGGACGCCGCCAAGCTCCAGAAGCTCGTGAAGGAACAGGGCTTCCTGATTGACGGCGGCTACGGGAAAATCAAGGGCACGACCTTCCGCCTCTCGAACATGGGCGACGAAACGGCCGCCACGATGAACCAGCTCTACGCCGCGCTGGACAACGCGATGGCGAAACTCTGAGCATTTTCTTCTACCTCTCCCACACTGGGGGAGATGGCCGGGGTGAGGGGAAAAGCGTGATTCCGTTTGCATAAAATGGAGTCGGAAAACTTTCTCGGGCTGCCTTGCCTACAAGGCTCGCACTGACTTCGCAGCCCGCCCCCTCACCCTTCCCCTCTCCCCCGAGGGGGGGAGAGGGGATTCGCAACAGTGTTTCGTTACTTCTTCAGCGTCTTCAGGAACGCGTAGAAGTCCGCTACCTCGCCGTCCTTCAACCCCGTGAGCAAGCCCGTGGGCATGAGCGAAACGCGCGTGTCCGCCACGCCCGTCACCTCGTCACCCAAGAGCCGCACTGTCGTGTCTGGGCCGGTCTGCACCAGCTTGGCGGTGGGAGAATCATAGACCATGAAGCCCGTGTAGCTCCCGCCGAACTTGGTCGTGACCAGCTTCGGCAGATACGTCGGCGAGATGTCGCGGCTCGGGTCGAGAATCGCGATGAACAAATCCTCGCGCGACAACCGGCTCGCCACGCCCGTCAGGTCCGGGCCGATGCGCGTGCTGGTGGAATGGCAGCGGTGGCACGCACGCTCCTCGTAAAGCTGCTGGCCGCGCTTCGCGTCGCCGGAGTCCCACGCGATGGACGGCAAGCGCTTGAGAAACGCCGCCGTGTCCTCGTCGCCGCCGAGCAGTTGCTTCGCAGCGGCTGGATACGTCTTGGCGAACCACTCGAACCACGGCGCATACGCCTTCACCAAGTCGCCGGTCTCCGTGACGGCGATGGACTGGCCGCTCCATTTCACGAGCAAGTCGGCGAGTGCCGTGCGTGCCGCCTTCTCCTTCGGCGCAGAGCAGTGGCGGCGGAGCGAAGTCAGCGCCGCAGCGAGTTCCTTCGGCGTGGCTTCTCCGCTCAACTTCACCAGTGACTTGGCAGCGAGTTCCACCACGGCGGGCTGGAAGGAACCGAGTGCGGTGACGAACCGCGCGCGGTCCTCGGTTTGCGGCGCGCGGGCCAGCACACGGAGGATGGCATCTTGAAGGCTCGAGTGCGGCCACTGCTGGCGCAGCGCGGGAAACAGCTCGGCATCCGGCAGCACAGCCAGGAAGGCCACCAATTCACTGGACCAGGCCGTCGCCGCGAGCAGGCGACGCGCTGCGGCAGGCTGCTCGGATTTCTCGAAGCGCTGGACGAAGAGCGCGTGGTCGGCGAGGCCGAAGTTGGGCATGGCCACGAGCGCGGCGGCGAGCTTTGCGTCCCGTTGCAGGAGACGGCTGAACATGTCGGCCACACGCACCGGCCAGAAGCGGCTCGCCTCCTTTTTGTCGGCCAGCAGCTTGTGCTGCAAGCCCGCGACGGCACGGGCGACGCGAAGACTCACTTCGAAGGGGCGCGGCCCCTGCAAGCGGGCGGCGACCATGAGGAAGTGGATGTCGTCCTCCACCGGGCTGGAGTCCGTGAGCTTGGTGGTAACGCGCTCCAGCAAACCCGGTGCGTCGGCGCTCAGCATCGCGAGCAGGCGTCCCAGTTCGCGGTCAAGGTCGGTGTCACCGGAAGGGAACCCTGACGCGAGGCGCTCGACGATATGTTGGCGCAGCGGCGTGGGGATGTCCTCAGTCTTGCTGGCGACGAAGCCGTCGTAGGTGTCGGGCTTGTCCTGCACGAGCTTCACGTCGCCGAGGCCGAGCTGAAGCAGGCGCACGGCGTCGAGACGTGTGACCGGGTCGCGCGAGGTGGCGGCGACGAAGGCGGCGTTGTTGAAGTAGTGGGATTGCCAGTTCGGGTCATCGCTGCGTGCGGGACCGTAGATGCGCAACATGCCAAGACGCTGGCGTTCGGTGAGCTGGCGCGGCAGCGGAGTGCGCGCGAAGACTTCGGGGCCGATTGCCCGCGCCGCAAGGACGGTGGCGGTGCGCACGCGGCGGTCGTCGGAGTTCAAGCCGCGAAACCAATCCGGGGTAGCAGCCGACGTGAGGAGGCTCTGATTAAATGCGGAATGCGGAACGCGGAGTGCGGAATCTGAATGGAGCCTCCTCACGTCGGCTGCTACTGACTGGAGCGACTCCCATGCGGCTCGTGCGATGCGCGGGTCGTCGCGGAGCGTTAACTCGGCGAGGATGGCGGCAGCACTCGGTTCCGAACTGCGAGCGAGCGCCCACGCGACGCGTGCGACGATTTCCGGTTCGCCGCTGGCCGCGAGTTTGTGGCCAAGTTCGGGGCTGAGGCCGCCGAAGAGTTCGACTTGCACTTCCACGGCGCGAATGCGTTCGAGGAGCGGGAGCCTCTTGTTCAATGCGGCTTGCTCGAAGGCGGGCTTGCCGAGCTCCTTCGCCAGCGGCACCCACTTTGCGCGGGACCAACTGGACAACGGTTGCGGTGCGGAGAGGACTTCGTGAAGCGGGTGTGCCGGCGACTTCCAGTCGCCGCTCTTGGAACTGCTGTTGCCCACAGGCGGCGACTGGAAGTCGCCGGCACGAGCGGCGGTGTATTTCACCCGAAAGACGCTGCCGATGGTGCCGCGCCCACCGATGGCCACGAAGAGGTCGCCATCCGGGCCGACCACCGCGTCCACGGGCGCGAAGCCGGTGTCGCCCGCTGTCTCCATGAAGATTTCCATCTGCGTGTCGAACGTGCTGCCGCGGCGCGTGAGCGGGAAAAAGTAGATGCGTCCGTAGGTCCAGCAGATGGCGAAGAGGCCGTCGCGGTAGCGCTCAGGCAACGCGCGGTGGCGATAGACGAAGACGCCGGTGGGCGAGCCGCGCCCGACTTCCCAGAGCCGCTCGGTGTTGTCGGGCCAGGCGGGCGGGCGGTTCCACGCGTGGCCCCAGCCCTTGAGCACCCAGCCGTGATGCGCGCCGGTGGCGATGTCGAAGATGCGCGTGCCGGCATACCACGGCAGATGGTGGTCGCGCTCGCCGTCGGCATCGTAGGTGAAGACTTGGCCGAGGGGATGGAAGTCCAGGTCGTAGGGATTGCGGAAGCCGTGCGCGAGGACTTCGCTGGTCTTGCCGTCGGGCGAGATGCGGACGAGCGCGCCGGCGTTGACCTGCTTGATGGGCGAGCCGGGGAGCTTCGCGTGCTCGCTCGAGATGCCAGCGTCGTTGCCGCAGATGAGGTAGAACCAGCCGTCCGGTCCTTTCACGATGCCGTTGGCCGAATGATCGCCATCGCGCTCGGTGCGCAGCCAGAGCTCCGGCTCGCCGTCGGCCACGCCGTCGCCGTCGGTGTCGCGCCAGCGGCGGATGCCGCCGTCACCGTTAAGGATGAGGTCGGGGCCGTCGAAATACATTCCATGCGCGCCGGACTTGCTGGCCTTCAAGAAGAGCGTGGCCTTGTCGGCCTTCCCGTCGCCGTCGGTGTCGTGGAGGATTTTCACGTAGTCCTTGCCCGCGACGGCGAGGCGGCCCTTCGCATCCGTGGTCATCGAGAAGATGTCGTGCGCAAGGTCGTCGCCCGCGTAGAGCGAGACTTCAAAGCCGTCCGGCACGCGGAAGCCGTGGCTCACGGCGGCGGAGCTGGGAAGCGCGAAGGCGGAGAGCAGCAGCAGAAGGGCGGCGCGGCGGTGCATGGTTAACAGACTTGATGCGAGGTGCAGGCGTTCACGTTGGGAGACGGGTGCGTCGTGGCACGCAGTTGCGCCGGTCAGCGCGGCGCGGCGGCGGCTTCGCGGAATATTGTGCGGTCGCCCAGCGTGCGGAAGATGTCCGTGTCGGCAACGAAGTCTGCGGCTGAAATCCCCAACCCCTCGCGCACCTGCCGGAGGAACGTGCCGGCCTCCGACCCAGGCGTTCCGTCGAAGTAAGCCTCGCTGAGAACGTTGAGCACCACGCACCGGCGCTGCGCGGCGTTGAGCATGTGCGGCAGCATGGTCACGAGACCGTCGGTGCCGATCTGGTCGAGATACGTCTGCCCGGCGTTGATGGCGTCGGTGGACTGGATGCGGCGTTCGAGGCTCTTGGTGCGACGCTCGATGCTCTCCGGGTGGTGACGGATGACCGCCAGCAGACAGGCGCAGAGCAAGTTCATGGGCATCCAGTCCGGGCCGGCGGACGTCTCGTTGACGAGCACGCTGATGGAGGCCCGCGCCAGCAGCGCATCGAAAGCCCGCTCGTAGCGCTCCTCGCTCACGCCGAGGGATTGCCGCCATTCGTCGAGCATCGTCCGCTCGGTGCGCGAGAGGGAGCTGTCGGCGAAGCCGAGTTCGATGAGATTGAAAAGGAGGCTCTCCTTCTGCACCAGCGTGAGCAGCCGGTTCGCCTCGGGCAGCAGCTCGGCAAAGCCGCGCTTCGTCACCCACGCCCCGCCGCGACGGAAGGCGTTCATGTTTCCGAACCGCGCCACGACCCAGTCCAGCTCCGTCTTCGCGTGTTCGCCGTCCGCTTGCAGCAGCGCGAACGCCGCTGCGCCGCAGACGAGACGTGGAGTGAGCGTGGCAGGAGCGGCGACGATGTTGATCGAGTCGGAGGGCGGCTGGAGCGCAGCCAGCTTGGCCAATGCCGGAGCCTCGCCGGGCGGCAGGCGCAGGACGAACTCCACCTCCGGGAAGCGCGCCTGCAACAGCACGTGAGAATCCTTTTCCACGATCTCCAGCGCCGTGGCCTCGGCGATGCGGTAATCCAGCCGGGAGAACTCCCCGCCCGCCGGCCGCGAATAGCAGACCAGCATCGTGCCGTCGCACGCCAGCCACGTCAGGCCGTCCTCGCCCGTGATGTCACAGGTGGCGCGCGCGACGATGACCGGGTCGTGCTTGAACTCGGCCACAAAATCATCGTGCAACTGTGTCGGCAGACCCATAAAGGAAGATCGCGGAGGATAACCACAGTCCTGCGCACAATGCACATGGAAAAGTGCGGCAAATGGAGACGCTGCCCTGGCAGGGAAACGCCCTCTGCTTCAAGGCGATCACCGATTGGAACCTGTCCTTTGCTATCTGCGGTCGCCTTGAATCTGCGGGAAACCGGTCATTGCTCCAACTCGTATCTCCGCAGCCCGCTCAACTGCCCCATCACGCGCAGCGCGAAGCGCGGATTGTTCTTCAAGTAACGCGGCCCCAGCCGACGCGGCTCCTGGCACAGCCGGTAAAACCACTCCAGCCCGCTGCGCTGCATCCAGCGCGGGGCCTGCGACTTCGTGCCGGCGAGCATGTCGAACGCCGCGCCGACGCCAAGCATGAGCGTCGTGTCGAGGCGCGCGAGATTCGCCGCCATGAAGCGCTCCTGCTTCGGCGTGCTGAGGCCGACCCAGAACAGGTCCGGCTTCGCGGTGGCGACCTGCGCGGTGAGCGCGGCCTGCTCCGTGTCGTTGAGCGGGCGGAACGGCGGCTCGTAAGTGCCGGCGACTTGCAGGCCGGGAAACTTCTCCGTGAGCACCGCGCGCAATCGTTCCGCCGTGCCGTTCGCTCCGCCGTAGAAGAAGTGCCGCCAGCCGCGCGCCACGGATTCGCGCATCACCAACGTCATCAAGTCCGGCCCATACACGCGGCCCATCGCGCGATGGCCGGCCAGGCGGCCCAGCCAGACCATCGGCATCCCGTCGGGCGTGTTGAGGCAGGCGCGGTTCAGGATGCGGCGGAACTCCGGGTCATCCTGCGCCTCGCTCACGCCGTGGACGCCGGTGACGCACACGTAGCCCTTGCGCCGCTCCGCCATCGCGCGCGTGAGTTCGTTGATCGCGCCCGGCAGGTTCAGCACGCTGACGCCGACGCCGAGGACGTTCACGCGGATGGGAGCCGAAATCGACGAGGGTTCACGTTCACTCATCGGACGTGATTCAGGAACTCCTCCACATCCACCGTCGCGTCGCGAAGCGCGCCCTTGAGCGTGAAGCGGTCCACTTCGTTGTGAAACGGGAAGACGATGCGGCGACCATCAGGGTGCTCCATTTTGACGTGACTGCCTTTGCGGTGAACCTCCACGAACCCGAGCCGCTGGAGGGCGGCCAGCACCTGCCGGCCCGATAGCAGCGGAAGTTTCACAGCGTGAGCGCCACGACCTCGTGGTTCTCGTCCGCAACGACTTCCTTGGGAGACGGCTCCAGATAAAGGTCAATCGCCTCGCGGATGTTGTGGAGTGCCTCATCACGCGTGCGTCCCTGTGACCAGCAACTCCGGAGCGAAGGGCAGCGCGCCGAGAAGTAGCCATCTTCGCCGCGCTCGATAACAACTTGGAGTGTCATGGTGGGGAGCTTAGGCGGCTTGGTTGCTGGGTCAATCCGTTCGTTCGCTCACCAGCAGAACCCTTCATACTTCGCCGGGAGTTCCTTCAAGTCCGCCCAGCCGTTCACGTCGAGGACGTGGTGGTTCGCGGTCACGAGCTTCTTCAGTTCGGTCAACGGAGCGCACTTCTGCGCGGCCACGATGAGGCCACGCGGGCCGATGGCGGTGGCGAGGTCGGTGTGCAAGAGGCTGGCGAGGTGCGGCATCTTGGTGTCAATCACCCGCTTGTTCGCGCCGACCAGCGCGGCGAGGTTCAGCGCAGGGTCGTAGATGCGCAGCTTGTAACCGCGACCGAGGAGCGCTTGCGCCACGTCCACCATCGGGCTTTCGCGCAAGTCGTCAGTGTTGGACTTGAACGAGAGGCCGAGGATGACGACTTCGCGGTGCTCGGTCTCGGTGATGAGATGCAGCAGGCTCGCGAGGTGCCGGTCGTTGCTGGTGAGGAGATTTTCCAGCATCGGCAGGCTCAGGCCGTTGGTGCGGGCGAGATTCGTGAGCGCGCGCACGTCCTTGGGCAGGCAGGAGCCGCCGAAGGGATTGCCCGGCTTCATGTAGTAGCTGGAGATGTTCAGCCGCGTGTCCTGGCAGAGCAGCGCCATGACGGCGCGGGCGTCCACCTCCACGGCCTTGCCGACGCGACCGACCTCGTTGGCGAAGGTGATCTTCGCGGCGTGGAAGGCGTTGCAGGCGTATTTGACCATCTCGGCGGTGGGCCAGTTGACCACGGCAGCCTTCTCACCAAAGAGGTTCTTCATCAAGTCCGCCGGCGGCGCGGAGCCGTCGTGTGAGCCGACCACTGCGAGCGAGGGCGTCTCGAAGTCCGCCACCGCCGTGCTCTCGCGGAGGAACTCCGGGTAGTAGAACACGCGCAGCGCGCCGGACTTCTCCAAGTCGCCGAGCAATTCGCCCACGAGCTTCGCCGTGCTGCCGGGCAGCATCGTGCTGCGGAAGACGAGCGTGTGCGGCTTGGCGGACTTGCGCAGCGCGTCGCCGATCTCGCGCGCGACGCCGCGCACGAAGTTCAGGTCCAGCCCGCCCGCCGCGTTCGAGGGCGTGCCGACGCAGACGATGGAGAGCTCGGTGTCCGCAAGCGCGTCGGCACAGTCACGCGTGGCACGGAGGAGTCCCTTCGCCTTTGCGTCCTTCAGCAGTTCATCCAAGCCGGGTTCGATGATCGGAGGAATACCCTTGTTGAAATCCTCGACCTTCGCCGGATGCACGTCCACGCCGACGATGTAATGGCCGTGACTCGACAAGCATCCCGCCGTGACGGCGCCCACGTAGCCCAAGCCGAAGATGCTGATTCTCATGCGTCGCGCGAGGCTAGGAAACGGGAGACGAAAAGCAAGGCTGGGGCGCGCAAACCACCACTTGACGGCACTCCCAGCCACTCCTACGGTGCGACCCAAGCCATGAAAGCGCGATCCACAGCAGCGTTCACCCTGATCGAACTGCTCGTCGTCATCGCGATCATCGCCATCCTCGCCGGGATGTTGCTGCCGGCCTTGAGCAAGGCCAAGGACAAGGCGATCACAGCCAAGTGCCTCAGCAACAAGAAACAGATCGCCTTGGGGATGATCCTCTACGCCGGCAATCACGACGAACAGCTCCCGCACTTTGGCTACGGCTTCAGTTCCGGCAGCGGGGTTTCACCAACGGACTGGTGGTGGCAGACCATCGCCCCGTATCTGGGCGGTCAGGCGCTCCCCGCCGGGGCCGGGAGCAGCTTCGGCGGACGGCTGCTGACGTGCCCAAAGACCCAGCAGAACAACAACTACAGCGTCAACTACGGGCGCGTCTTCGCCTACATGGGGAACGACGCGGGACTCAACGGCTCGACCCGGCTGAATCTGATCACTCCGCAGACCATGCTCGTGGCGGACTCCACCAACCTCGTGTGGAGTCCCAACGTCTGGACGTTTAACCTCGACCTCGACAGTGACGGCATCATGGACAGCAACTCCGGCATCAACCCAACGCCACCCTACAACTACGTGGCCAACGGCTTCGCCTGCTACCACAACCGCTCCAACCCGAAGCTCGACAGCTCCAATGACAAGGCGACCTGCGGCTTTGCCGACGGCTCGGCGCGCGCAGTGTCGCGCATTGATTGGATCAAGAACGTGGATCGGATGTGGGGGCCATAGCCGCCCGCGACGCGATGTCAGTATGAAAACGAGACCTGTTTCTGCCTTCACCCTGATCGAACTGCTCGTCGTCATCGCGATCATCGCGATCCTCGCCGGGATGCTGCTGCCGGCGCTGGGCAAGGCGAAGGAGAAGGCGAAGATGACCAAATGCTTGAGCAACCGGAAGCAGGTCGCCCTTGGCCTCACGATTTACGCAGGCGACAACGAGGACAAGTTGCCGCCTTATGCCTACCAGCCTCAGCCGGTAACGCAGGCACCAGAATGGCGTCAGTCAATGGCCACCTACATCGGCATGACCGCCGGAAACGTCGTTGCTGAGTTCGAAGGGCGCCTGGGTTGCCCATCGCTCTTGGTGAAACCCGCCGTTGTCACCATCACCACGGCACCGAACTTCAACCGGGTCATCGCCTACTGGAATCTCACGACAAGCTCCGGGGGATCGGCGCGGTTGGGCCAGCTTGCGGCGAGCACGTTCCTCGTCGGCGAGTCCACCAACCAGGTCATCTACTCGCCGACGGTGTTTCCGTTCGACACCGACACGGACGGCGACGGTGTGATGGACAGCAACGCAGGATTGTTCGCTGGCGTCACTCGGGCCAACAACTTCATCTTCCACCACAACCGCCAGAGTGCGGTCGCGATACCAAATGCCATGAACAAGATGAGCGACCAAGGAAACGCCTGCTTTGCCGACGGCTCGGCGCGCGTCATCACCCGCGAGAAGTGGCTCAAGAACGACGGCGCGATGTGGGGACCATGAGCCTTGGTCGCAGCCGCTCGCAGCGAATCCTTTTGAACGTCCGTCTCTCGGCAGGAATCTCACGCTGTCACAAACCATGAAAACCAAACTGCTTCTCGCCCTCGCCCTCCTCACCGCCGCCGCACTCCACGCGCAGGAGCCGCAGGCCATTCCCCCCGAGGAGCTGGCCAAGGCCACCGCGCTGCTCATGGATGCCAACTCCCGCCTCGGCGACATGGCGCTCAAGCTCGAACTCGCACCCGACCAGGCCACGGGCTTCAAGGCCGGTGAAGCGGGCGCGCTGCTCATCCCGGACAAGCGCTTGAAAATGGAGAAGCCCGCCAAGGGCGACAAGGCCGCGAGGAAGAAGACCAAGGGCGAGACGATCCCCGTCGGCCAGTTGTGGACGCGTGGTCTGGCCCCCAAGGACAAGGACGCCGTGCTGCCCAACGACAAGCTGCGCCTGACCAAGATCACCGCCGGAGAGAAGGAGATGGAACTCGCCGTGTTCGCGCTGGCCATCGAGCCGGCTGGCAAGCGCGAGTTCCAGCTCGCCCTCTACGGCAAGGGCAGCTCGCCCGTGCTGCGCGTGCCGGTGACGGCTGAGAAGGCCAAGGCGGAGAAGGTCAAGGGCAAGGGCGGCGCGCCCGTCACGTTCTCCGGCCGCAAGACCGGCGAGGAGTCCGGCGTGCTGGCACTGACGCTGCTCGGCCGGTTCAAGGCGGAGATCCCTGTCGGCAAGCAGGCGGAGTAATCACGCGTTCGTTCCCCCCGTTGCCTCATGGAAAAAAGACGCCGAAGGATTCTGAGTCGGCAGGCATGGAGGACTCACACTTCAGTGTTCGGGAGCAGTGTAGTTTCGCTGTCAATCCCCCCTCCGGGGGAGTGCGCCCTGCGGGCGGTGGAGCGCAGCGGTGAGGGCGTAGCCCTCACCGCGGAGCGCAACCGCCCGCAGGGCGTCGGGGCGCTTCCACCGCCGCCGCCAAAATCGGTTTGAGCCGCGCTTCCAGTTCGTCGTGCAGGACAAAGGGGTCCAGCTCTTCAAACTCCTCGCGCAACGTCCGCCGCGCCTTGCGCCCCATCACGCCCGCGTCCATCAGCCGCGCATACGCCGTGCGCGCCGGCTCGTAGCGCTTCTTCCACGCGCTCTTCTCCCGCCACTTCTCCTTGAGCTTGAGGCTCGGCAGAAAGCAGTTCATCAGCGGCCCCCACACCTCCTCGTAGAGCGCGCAG
>SXTU01000020.1 GCA_005791875.1 Verrucomicrobiales bacterium | reverse complement strand
CGGCGAGTCCGACGACCTCGCGATGAACGTCGCCAAAGACCCCGTCCACGTGCACGACCTCCAAGCCACGCTCCTGCACCAACTGGGCATCGACCACGAGCGCCTCACCTTCAAGTTCCAAGGCCGCAACTTCCGCCTCACCGACGTGCATGGTCAGGTGGTGAAGGGGATTCTCGCGTAGGCTGCTGGTCGCTCACGGATCCCACAGCCAGCGCGGGTCGGGAGCTGCGAGGCTGGAAACGCCGTTGGTCCAATACTGCAAGCCCACCTTGCTGGCCTTCATGCTCTCGGCGTGGCCGTCCACGAAGCCGGTCATGGCCTGACCGCCGTGACGGTTGACCAAACGGGTCTCGTCGTTGGGCGCCATGTAGAGCGTGTCGTTGGGGGTGCGGAAGTGAACCCAGGAGACCGCGCGCCCGAGCCAGAGATCGGGGTCGGTCTGCGTCGGGTTGGTGACGACCTGGGAGTCGGCGAAGTGGATGGTGCCGGCCGGTTGCGCCACTTTCGCGTAGCGCATGGTGTTGAACGCGAGGTTCAGGTTGATGCCAATGTTGAGCCGCAGGGTCGGCGCGTTGCCCGGGCAGTCGTAGAGGTTGGTCGCCATCGTGTAGCGCAGCATGAGGTCCGGCCAGCCCTTGCTGCCGTTGCCGTTGACGCCGCCGGCCATGACCGGGCCGGTCTGAATCGGCGTGTAGACGATGCCGTAAGGCAGCATCTGGTCGTCCCAGTCATCCGAGTAAAGCCGCGCGGCCAGGCTGATCTGCTTGATCTGGTTGATGCACTTCGTGCCCTTGGCCTTGGCCTTGGCCTTGCTCAACGCGGGGAGGAGCATGCCCGCCAAAATCGCGATGATGGCGATGACGACGAGCAGTTCAATCAGCGTGAACGCACGGCGCACACGGAAGCTGGCGAGACGAAACGGGCGACTCATGGTCGAATCGGTTTGCGGAGGCTGCGGTAACATAACGGGCGTGAAACGTATTGGCAAAGCTCACTTCGACTGTCCGCTGGGCTGTAGCGACACCAAACCGGACTGGCGATCGAGCGCGTATCGGAATCCGGGTGGCGGTAGTGGAATTCGGGCAATGACCTTTTCCGTCACCAACTCGTTGAGGTCATTGGGCAACCGGATCTTGGCCTTCTGGAAGTTGCGGACGCCCTCGTTGAGGTAGCCGAGGTTGTTCTCCGAGCTGCCGAACTCGGGTGGCGGCGGCGGCCCCGCTGACGACGTGGACTCCTTCTTCCGGCACGCAGGCAGCAGCAGGAGCGCGGCCAGAACGACAAGCAGTAGGCGGGCATCTATGATTCTCACTCACTCTTAAGGACGCGGCAGGTGGCGGTCCGCTTCAATGTCTCCGCTTGAATGACCTGCCGCCGCGCGCGTCGGTTTTCCATGCTCCTCGTCCAGAACGGCCGCTCCTCGTTCACCTGCCAGGGTGTGTCGCGGCGCTCGGCGTTGAAGGCGGGATTTCTCGGCGCGCTGGGCTTGAGCTCGGCGGACTTGCTGCGGCTGCGGGCGCAGGGCGCGGCGAAGCGGAGCAACAAATCGGTCATCCTCCTCTGGCTCGATGGCGGGCCGAGTCATCTGGAGACTTACGACCCCAAGCCCGAGGCGTCGAGCGCGTATCGCGGGCCGTGGGGCGCGATGGAGACGAACGTCTCCGGCATCCGCATCTCGGAGCAGCTCCCGCTGCACGCCAAGCACGCGGACAAGATGGTTTTCCTCCGCTCGGTGCATCACAAGAACGGCGACCACTTCGCCGCCGGGCATTGGATGCTCACGGGGCGCTACGGGTCGCACTCGACGGACAAAGAGCAGAAGTTCCCGTCGGTCGGGGCGTATGTGTCGCGAGTGCGCGGGGCCAACGCGCCGGGCGTGCCGGCTTACGTGGGCTTGCCGGCGGCGCAGAGCATTTACCTGTTCCCCGGCTATCAAGGCGCAGCGTATCTGGGGCCGGCGTTCAATCCGTTCGATGTCAACACGGCGCAGAAGTATCTCGCCGCGAGCCACACGGGGCCGGTGCAGAAGCCGCAGTGCCTGGAGAATTTCACGGGCGACGTGGCGCGCACGCAGTCGCGCGTGGACCTGCTCACGCAGCTCGACAGCTTCCGGCGCGGGCTGGACCGGGGGCGCTTGATGGATGCGATGGACCTGTATCAGCAGCAGGCGGTGGACATGGTCACGGGCAATCGCGCGCGTGAGGCGTTCGACATTGAGAAGGAGGACGCGAAGACGCGCGACCGCTACGGGCGCGGGCCGTGGGGGCATTACACCTTGCTGGCGCGGCGGCTCGTGGAGTCGGGCGTAAGCTTCGTGACGGTGGACATGCCGCACTGGGACGACCATTCGAGCATCGCGAAGAGCCACGGCTACAAACTGCCGGTGCTCGACCGCGCGGTGGCGTCGCTGCTGGAGGACTTGAGCGAGCGCGGGATGCTCAACGACGTAATGGTGATGGTGATGGGCGAGTTTGGGCGCACGCCGAAGATCAACGAAGGCCAGCCGGGCATCCCCGTTCCGGGCCGCGACCATTGGGGCGATGTGTTCTCCGTGATGCTGGCGGGCGGCGGGTTGAAGACTGGCCAAGTCATCGGCGCATCGAGCGTGAATGGCGAGTTCCCGGTCGAGCGCCCGCTCTCGCCCGGCGATGTGCTGGCAACGGTGTATCACTTCCTCGGCATTGACCCGGAGCACACGTTCAACGACTTCGCCGGAAGGCCCGTGCCCATCCTCGACGGCGGGCAGCCGATTCGGGAGATCATCTGAACCAGATCCTTGCCTCACGCAAAGGTAGCGAAGGGCGCAAAGGGAGAAGACTTTTCAGTTGAGCTGTGTGAAGTGTGAATTGCGCGTTGGTGCGCGCGGTGGAGGTGTATCGGGCGCCTGCCTCATTCCCCTTTGCGTCCTTCGCGTCCCTTGCGTGAGGCACTTCTCCGCTCGCCTCGCTTCATCCTCCCGATGAAGGCTTTTTGTTTGCCGGAAATCCCGCGTCTCTCTAGCGTCGCAGTCGCTGCAGGCCGGCAAATCCCAACTCCCGCTCCCCGTGGCGACCGCTGCAATATGAACCACAAACCGCTGACGACCGCCGAACTGGCCGAACTGATTGCTGGGCTTCACCGCCTGTCGCGAAACCTCTGGTGGACTTGGAACCAGGAGCCGCAGGAAATTTTTCACGACCTCTCGCCGCGCGGCTGGACGAACCTCTACCACAACGCCGTCGCCATCCTGCACGAGGTCTCCGACTACGAGCTGCGGATGCGCCTTCAGGAGCCGGAGTTCGGCGACCGCGTGCGCACGGTGCTGAAGAACTTCGATGCCTACCTCGCCAGCAAGGACACTTGGGGCGCGCAGAACGCCCCGGAGCTGCTGAAGAATCCCGTCGCCTACTTCAGTGCTGAGTTTGGCTTCCACGAGACACTGCCCATCGCGGCGGGCGGCCTCGGCATGCTCGCCGGCGACCACGCGAAGGCCGCGAGCGACCTCGGCCTCGGCTTCGTCGGCATCACGCTGTTTTACCGCGAAGGCTACTTTCAACAGACCGTCAACGCGGACAACTGGCAGACGGAGTTTTACTCGCACCTCAAGCCGGAAAACCTCCCCCTCGAGCCGGTCCTCAACGCCAATGGCAAACCGCTGGTCTGCACCGTGAAGGTGGCCACCAGCACCGTGAGCTTCAAGGCGTGGCGCGCGAACGTGGGCCGCTGCCCGGTCTATCTCCTCGACGCGAACCTGCCCGGGAACGAGCCGCACCAGCGCGACCTCACGCTGCGCGTCTATGGCGGCGACACGACCACGCGCGTGATGCAGGAGATTCTTCTGGGCGTCGGCGGCGTGCGCCTGCTCCGCGAGCTGGGCCTGCAACCCTCGACCTTCCACATGAACGAGGGCCACGCCGCCTTCCTCACACTCGAACTCGCGCGCGAGAAAATGGCCGAGGGCAAAGGCTTCGCGCAGGCTTGGGCGGAGACGAAGCAGCAGTGCCTCTTCACCACGCACACACCGGTCGAGGCCGGTCACGACCGCTTCAGCAGCGACCTGATGAGCTTCGCCGCGAACAAGTTCGCCTCGAATCTCAAGCTCACGCATCAAGACCTGATGGGATTGGGCCGCGTGAGCCCGAACGACGAGCGCGAGCCGTTCTGCATGACCGTGCTGGCGCTCAAGGGTTCCCGCGCAGCCAACGGCGTGAGCGAACTGCACGGCGCGGTGAGCCGCGAGATGTGGCAATGCCTCTTCCCCGGCAAGACTGTTGACCAGGTCCCCATCGGACACGTCACCAACGGCATTCACGTCGCCGGCTGGATGAAGGGCACCGTCCGCCGCTTCTGGCGCAAGAAGCTCGACTCCGCACACGCGTTTCCCGACACCTCGACCACGGAGACGACGCGCTTCTGGAAGAGCAAGCCCTCGATTGACTGGGAGCGCGAAATCAACTCGCCCGAGTTCTGGAACCGCATGGCCGACCCCACGTTCATCTCCGACGAGGAGCTGTGGTCGCTGCGTTACCGGCTGCGCCGCGAACTGATCGAGTTCTCCCGCCGCCGCCTGCTACTGCAGGGCCAGCGCCTCTCACAGGGCGACTTCATCACCTTCGACCACATGCTGAACCCCGACGCGCTGACCATCGGCTTCGCGCGCCGGTTCGCCACCTACAAGCGCGCCCCGCTCATCTTCCAGCAGTTCGAGCACATCGTGAAGCTCGCGCACGACAAGCAGCGCCCCGTGCAGTTCATCTTCGCCGGCAAGGCCCACCCGCGTGACGACGAGGGCAAGCGCTTCATCCAGCACATCATCCACCTGAGCAAGTTCAGCGATCTCAAGGGCCACTTGTTCTTCATCGAGAACTACGACGTGCATGTCGCCCGCCAGATGGTCTCCGGCTGCGACGTGTGGCTCAACAACCCGCGCCGTCCGCTCGAAGCCTCCGGCACCAGCGGCATGAAGTGCGGCTGCCACGGCTGCCTGAACATGAGCATCATGGACGGCTGGTGGCGCGAGGGCTACGACGGCACCAACGGCTTCTCCATCGGCGACGACACGCATCCCGCGAGCATTGAGGAGCAGGACCGCCGCGACAGCGCGAACACTTTCAAGGTGCTCACCGAGGAGGTCATCCCATGCTTCTACAACCGCGATGCCACCGGCATCCCGCGCCAGTGGCTCGGCAAGGTCCGCCGCGCGATGACCACACTCGTGCCGCAGTTCAGCACCTGGCGCATGGTGCAGGAATACACGAAGAAGTTTTACCAGCCGAAGTAGGCCTCCGCTCCTACTCGTAATCCGAATCTTAATCCTCCTCCTCCCTCACGGTGGGGCGGGAGGGATCACGAGTAAGAGAATCCCCGAAGCTCCAAGCGACTTGCAGCCGCTCCCGCATCCGGCAATGTCCCGGCATGAAATGCCCCGTTGACGACGCACCGCTGCGCGAAGTGGAGCGCGGCGGATTCAAGCTGGCGTGTTGCTCTCAGTGCACCGGCCTGTGGCTGACCCGCGACACGCTGAAGCAGGCCTTCGCCTCCCGCCACCGGCCCGAGAAGCTGGACGAAGCTGAGTGCCAGCCGCCGTTGATCAAGCCCGGCCCGTCGCGCCAGCGGTTGTGTCCCTGCTGTCATTCCCAGCTCGCGCCGCGCTGGCTGCACGGCATCGAGATTGATGTCTGCGAGAAGTGCCAGGGCCTCTGGCTCGACGCGGGCGAGTCGCGGCAGATCGTCGCGAACTATCAGGCTCGCGACAAGCTGGTCGCGACCAACCGTGAATCACGGTGGTATGACGGGCTGGATTTTCCGTGCGACGCCGACTTCTTCTCCGTCGTCGGGAACGGCCTGGGTGATCTGGCCAGCAGCGGGGTGGATGTGGCGAAGCCGGTCGTCGAGTTCCTCGGCGAGGCGTTGTCATTGCTCGACTGGTGAGTCACGCTGCCCGCAGTGACTGACATCAAATCCCTGACGCGCGAGGAACTGGAAGCCCGCTTGAAGGAGTGGGGCGCGCCAGCGTATCGCGCCGGGCAGGTGCTCGACTGGCTCTACAAGCGCCGCGCCGCGAACTGGGACGCGATGACGAACCTGCCCAAGCCGCTCCGCGCAAAACTCGCCGAGAGCTTTTCTCTCCATGTCCTCGAACTCGTCCGCAAGCAAGGCGCGAAGGACACCACGCAGAAGTTTCTCTGGCGGCTGCCCGACGGCGCGCTCATCGAGAGCGTGCTCATCCCCGCCAACCCCGCGCTCTACGGCGAGGCCAGCGACCGCCACACGCTCTGCGTCTCCACCCAGGTCGGCTGCGCCTACGGCTGCAAGTTCTGCGCAAGCGGCCTCGATGGCTGGAAGCGGAACTTGGGGCCGGAGGAGATTGTGGAACAGGTCTTGGCTACAGAAAGAACCGTGACTGGTGGCATGGGACAAGTGGCAAACGACGCGCCCACGTCACCTGCCACTCGTCACCCGTCACGTCTGGTCAACAACCTCGTCATCATGGGCATGGGCGAGCCGCTGGCGAACTACGACAACTTGCTCAAGGCCCTTCGCCTCCTGAACGCCCCGTGGGGCGGCGGCATCGGCGCGCGCAAGATCACCATCTCCACCAGCGGCCTCGCGCCGCAGATTCGGAAACTCGCCACCGAGCCCGAGCAATTCCGCCTCGCCCTCTCGCTCCACGGTGCGACCGATGAGGTTCGCGCCCGCATCATGCCGGTGAACCGCAAGCACCCACTGGCCGAACTGACCGCCGCGCTGGAGGCTTACCAGCGCCGGAAGGACCAGCTCATCACGTTCGAATACATCCTCATCGCCGGCGTGAACGACGGCCTCGACCAGGTCAGGCCACTCGCCGCCCTGGCCACGCGCCTGCACGCGAAGGTGAACTTGATTCCTTACAACACCGTGGAGGGACTCGAATGGTCGCGCCCGGCGGAGTCGGTGTGCGAGGAGTTCCTCGCCGCGCTGGAGCGGCTCGAAGTCACCGCCACGCTGCGCCGCGAGAAGGGCGGGGACATTGACGCGGCTTGTGGACAGTTGCGGCTGAAAACAGAACGTGAACTGGCAGGACAAGCGTGATAACCACTTTCCTATCGTGAATCGCAAAGCTCCAATCACGCCGCTGGCCATTCGGGCAAAGCGGATGCTTGCCCGACTCAAGCGTGTGCGCGGACTGAGCGAGGACGAAAAGGCGCTGCACGCGCTGGGTTTGGCAGCTACCCCGGAGGAACGATGGCGACTAATGCGGAATCATCTGCGGTTGTTCAACTCCTCGACGCGCTGAAGCGGGAGGGCATTCCCTTCATGCTGGCTGGCATGTCGGCGGCCAACTTGCAGGGCATCATGGCCAGCACCATTGACGTGGACATCTGGGTTGGCCTGCCATCGCGCCAATACATGAGAGTCTCGAACCTGTGTCTGAGCTTGGGTGCCACGCTGCGCAGTCCGAACAAAGTTTATCTCAACGACGACACCCCGGTGGACTTCATCTACGAGGTCACCGGCCTGCCGGCGTTCGCCAAGGAACTGCCCAAGGCCAAATGGCTTTCTTTCCACGGACAGCGCATTCCGGTCCTCCCACTGGAGCGCATCTGCAAAAGCAAACAGGCCGTCGGTCGTGACAAGGACAGGCTCCACATTCTCCTCATCAAGCAAGCGCTGAAGTGCCGACGAGCGGCGGCCCCGCGACGTTCGTCCGTCAAGCGGCGCTGACCAGTGCTGAAGTGATTGGGATGAAAATCCGTGTCCCTCCGTGTCCATCCGTGGTTAAGCTTTTCCCGTGATTGCTCTGCTCGACTACGGCTCCGGCAACCTGCGCAGCGTGGAGAAGGCCCTGCGCAAGGTTGGCGCGGACCTGCTCGTCACCACGCGGCCTGAGCCGCTCCGGGACGCGCGCGCGGTCGTGCTCCCCGGCGTCGGCGCGTTCGACGATTGCATCTCCGCGATGCAGCGGCAGGACCTGCTCGGCGCGGTGAAGGAGTTCATCCCGACGGGCAGGCCGTTCCTTGGCATCTGCGTCGGCTACCAGGCGTTGTTCGAGAAGAGCGAGGAGTTCAACAGTTGCGCGGCGGGCCTCGGGTGCTTCGGTGGCAAGGTCGTGCGTTTCACCGGGCGGCCCGGGCTGAAGATTCCCCAGATTGGCTGGAACCAGCTCGAAATCATCCGTCCTGACTGCCCGCTCTACGCGGGCATCCCGGACGGCAGCCACGTCTATTTCGTCCACAGCTTCCACCCGCAGCCGACGGACCCGGGCATCGTCGCCACGCGCACGGACTACGGAGACCATTTCGCCTCCTCCATCTGGCGCGACAACGTCTTCGCCACGCAGTTTCACCCTGAGAAAAGCCAGGCCATCGGATTGAAGCTGCTGCAAAACTTCGTCGCACTGGCCTCCTGACTTGTCCACCGCCAAACCGGGTGCTAGCGTCTGCCCCGCTGTTTCAGTCAACAAATCCAAATCGAAAACACTATGGCCCACGAACTCCCCGCTCTTCCCTACGCCCACGACGCGCTCGAACCGCACGTTGACAAGGCCACGATGGAAATCCACCACGGCAAGCATCACGCCGCCTACGTCACCAACCTGAACAAGGCTCTCGCCGGCACGCCGCTCGAAGCCAAGTCCATCTGCGAGCTGGTGAAGGACATCGCCTCCGTGCCGGAGAACATCCGCGGCCCCGTGCGCAACAACGGTGGCGGTCATTGGAACCACTCGTTCTTCTGGAAGCTCATGGCTCCGAACGCCGGCGGCGCGCCCACGGGCGATCTCGCTGCGGCCATCAACGGCGCGTTCGGTTCCTTCGCTGACTTCCAGGCGAAGTTCGAGGCCGCTGGCATTGGCCGTTTCGGTTCAGGTTGGGCCTGGCTCGTCGTCAACGGCGGCAAGCTGGAAGTCGTCTCCACGGCCAACCAAGACAACCCGCTGATGGGCAAGGCCGTCGCCGGCTGCGAAGGCGCGCCCATCCTCGGCTGCGATGTCTGGGAGCACGCCTACTACCTCAAATACCAGAACAAGCGCGCCGACTATCTGAAGGCCTTCTGGAATGTCGTTAACTGGGCGACCGTCGCCGAGAAGTTCGCGGCCGCGAAGTAATCTCCGTTCAACGTCTTTCCTCCAACGCCCGCTGCCTGACGGCTGCGGGCGTTTTTTGCTGTCGAGCACCAGCCCTGTAGCGGCGCTGTATGAGCGCCGGACAAAAACGGTGGCATCGCCAGAATTCGGCGGTCAAAGACCGCCGCTACAGCGCCGTAGCTTGCCAAGGCTCGGCCTGACCCGCAGCATTCGGCCAGTGGATTTTCGAGACAAAATCATTCCCTTTGTCGGCGTCGCGGCGTGGCGTGAGCGGGTGCGGGCAGCAGGTAAACGGCTCGTGGTGTCCAATGGCTGCTTCGACATCCTCCACGCCGGGCACGTGACCTACCTCGCGGCGGCGCGCTCGCTGGGGGATGCATTGCTCGTCGGCTTGAACAGCGATGCTTCCGTGCGCGCGCTCAAGGGCGCCGGCCGTCCGGTGAACTTCGAGCAAGATCGCGCCACGGTGCTCGCCGCGCTAGCAGCGGTGGACGGCGTGTGTGTCTTCGCGGAGGTGGATGCGTTGCGCTTCCTCGCCGAAGTGAAGCCGGACATTTACGCGAAAGGCGGCGACTACACCCTCGATACCATCAATCAGCCCGAGCGCCGGCTCATCGAAGGCGCGGGCGGCAAGGTGGTCATCCTCCCCGGCGTGCCGGGCCGCTCCACGAGCAACGTGCTCGCGAAAATCTCGAAGAGCTGACGCGCCCGTGCCGGCGACTTGCAGTCGCCGCATTGCGGGTTGGCCACGCGAAACCGGTCCAATCTTCAACACCCAGCCGACGGTGGCCGGAAGCCGCCGGCACAATTCCCCCGCTTTCTGAATGGCCTTTTTCCCCAGCCAGTCAAACACTTCGCGTATGATACTGAAACCGATGATTTACGGAGGCTTGGCCTTCGCGTTCTTGCTCGCGGCGGACGGCCCCGCCAGCGCCGCGCCGCGCAAGATTGATTTCAACCGGGATATCCGCCCCATCCTGTCGGACAACTGCTACGCCTGCCACGGGCCGGACGAAAACGCCCGCAAGGCCAAGCTCCGCCTCGACACCGCCGAGGGCGCGCTCGCCAAGCACGGCAGCTCCGCCGCCATCGTCCCGCGCGACTTGAAGAAGTCCGACCTGTGGGCGCGCGTCACGACGAAGGACACGAATGACGTGATGCCTCCGCCGGAGTCGAAGAAGAAGCCGCTCACGTCCGCCCAACTCGCGTTGCTCAAGCAGTGGATTGAGGAAGGGGCGAACTATCAGGGGCACTGGTCCTTCGCTCCGCCGGCGAAGGTGGCTCCGCCGAAGGTCAGTAATCAGTATTCAGTGTTCAGTGTTCAGTCGGCGGCGGGACGCACGGACGCAAAACTGAAAACTGACTCACTGAACACTGAACATTTGCAGCCCCTCGACTCCTTCATCGCCGCCAAGCTCGCCGAGAAGAAGCTCACGCCCAACCCCGAAGCCTCCCGCGAAGTCCTCATCCGCCGCGTCACGTTCGACCTCACCGGTCTCCCGCCCACGCCCGCCGAGGTGGACGCCTTCCTCGCGGACAAGTCGCCCAACGCCTACGCGAAGGTCGTGGACCGCTTGCTCGCGTCGCCGCACTACGGTGAGCACATGGGCCGCCACTGGCTGGACGCCGCGCGTTACGGCGACACGCACGGGATGCACTTGGACAACGAGCGTTCCATGTGGCCTTACCGCGACTGGGTCGTGCGCGCCTTCAACCGCAACCTGCCTTTCGACCAGTTTACCATCGAGCAGCTCGCGGGCGATTTGCTGCCCAGCCCGACACAGGACCAGCTCATCGCCACCGGCTTCAATCGCTGCAACGTCACCACGGGTGAGGGCGGCAGCATCAATGAGGAGTGGATTTTCCGCTACGCCGTGGACCGCACGGAGACCGCCGCGTCTGTGTGGATGGGCCTGACTGCCGGTTGCGCGGTCTGCCACGACCACAAATACGACCCCATCACCGCGAAGGATTTTTACTCGATGTATGCCTTCTTCCACAGCAACGCCGACCCGGCGATGGACGGCAACCAGCTCCTCACCGCGCCCACGCTCAAGCTCACCACGCCCGAACAGCAGCGGAAGCTCGACGACTTCAACACGCAAATCGCCGCCGTGGACAAGCGCATCAAGGCCGAGCTGGCGAAGGTGGTTTACACCGACCCGTCCACGCTCAACCCGCCGCCGCCGATGAAGAAGTTCGACACAGTCTGGGTGGATGACGACTTCCCGACTGGCGCGAAGGTGGAGGCCAGCGGCGCTTCGACCACCGCGAA
The DNA here is from genome assembly GCA_005791875.1 of Verrucomicrobiales bacterium. Taxonomy (GTDB): domain Bacteria; phylum Verrucomicrobiota; class Verrucomicrobiia; order Limisphaerales; family SXTU01; genus SXTU01. Next base: position 6,098 of record SXTU01000020.1, on the reverse strand, counting down.
GTGGGTCACGGAGAAGGATGGCAAAATACTCGCCGGCAAACGCGCGTTGAAGCGGTCCGACCCGGGCGTGGGGCAGGACTTTTTCTCCGAACTCAAGACGCCGTTCACCATCCCGCCCAACGGCAAGGTCTTCCTCAACGTCTTCCTCGACCCGAAGGACCCGCCCAAGTCCGTGATGCTCCAGTTCAACACGGGCGCGTGGTCGCATCGCGCGGTGTGGGGCGACCTCGACGCGATTGACTTCGGCCAGCGCAACACGAATGAGCGCAAGCGCCTCGGCGACCTGCCCAAGCCCGGCGAGTGGGTGCGACTGGAGTTCGCTGCGTCACAGCTCGGCTTCAAGGCTGGCGACCAAATCAAAGGCCTCGCCTTCACGCTCTTCCGCGGCACCGTGACGTGGGACCAGGTCGGCATCACGGGCGAAAGCAATCCGTCGAAGGACCCCGCCGAGTCGCTCGCGGTGTGGCTGAAGGAAAACCAGGGCAAGGTGCTCACGACCGTGCCCGACGACGTGAAGCGGCTCTTCCGTTCCGTGAAGCCCGAGGACCGCAAGCCTGAGGAGAACCAGCGGCTGCGCGACTACTACTTCGAGTTCGTCTGCAACACGACGCGGCCCGCTTTCGACAAGGTCCACGCGGAGAAAAACCCGATTGCCAAGGCGCGCGACGACTTCGACAAAGCCATCCCGGCGACCTTCATCTGGAAGGATTTGGAGAAGCCGCGCGACAGCTTCGTGATGGTGCGCGGCCAATACAACAAGCCCGGCCAGCAGGTCTGGCCGAACGTCCCTGCCGTGCTGCCGCCGCTGCCGAAGACCGAAACGACCAATCGCCTCGCGTTCGCGAAGTGGCTCGTCAGCCCGCAGCACCCGCTCACCGCGCGCGTGGCGGTGAATCGCTTCTGGCAGCAGTTCTTTGGCACCGGGCTGGTGAAGACCGCCGCCGACTTCGGCGCGCAGGGCGAGACGCCGTCGCACCCGGAGTTGCTCGATTGGCTGTCCGTGAACTTCCGCGAGCAGGGCTGGGACATGAAGCAGTTTGTGAAGCTGCTCGTGACTTCCGCGACTTACCGGCAGGACTCGAAGGCTACGCCGCAGAAGATTTCTGCTGACCCTGAGAACCGCTTCTACTCACGCGGCCCGCGCTTCCGCCTCGACGCCGAGCAGGTCCGCGACAACGCACTCGCCGTGAGCGGCCTGCTTGTGCCGACGCTCGGCGGCAAGGGCGTGCGCACTTACCAGCCCGACAACATCTGGGAGCCGGTGGCTTACTCCGGCAGCAACACCAAGACCTACAAGCGCGACGAGGGCGACGCGCTCTGGCGGCGCAGTCTCTACACCTTCATCAAGCGCACCGCGCCCGCGCCGAGCATGACGACCTTCGACGCGCCGAGCCGCGAGCAGTCCTGCGCGCGCCGCGAGCGCAGCAACACGCCGCTCCAGGCGCTCCTGCTGATGAACGACGTGCAGCACTTCGAGGCCGCGCGCGCGTTCGGCCAGCGCATGATGAAGGAAGGCGGCAGCCACGTTGAAGCCCGCCTCGCCTACGGCTTCCGTCTCGCCACCGCCCGCCCGCCGACGAAGTCCGAACTCGCCGTGCTCAACGACACGCTCTTCACCCAATGGGCCAAATACCAAGGCCGCACCGACGCCGCGAAGAAGGCCATCACGTTCGGTGAGTCGAAGCCGGATGCGGCCCTCGACGCGGGTGAGCTGGCGGCTTACTCGATGGTGGCGAACTTGATTCTGAACCTCGATGAAGTGGTGACGAAGAACTGAAGGAGTAATCAGTGAACAGTGTTCAGTATTCAGTGGGGAAGGCGGACGGGAGCAGCAAGGTCCCCGGGGCACTGCCGTATGCGCGGAGCTTCCATGAGCTGCGCGTTTATCAGAAGACGCGCGTGCTTTCGCAGGAGGTTTTCAAAATCACGAAGCGCTTTCCCAAGGAAGAGACTTACTCGCTCACTGACCAGTGGCGGCGGGCGGCGCGGAGCATCGGGGCGCAAATCTCGGAGTCCTGGGCGAAGCGCCGGTATCCGAAGCACTTCGTCGGCAAGCTGTCCGATGCCGACGGCGAACAGATGGAGACGCAGCACTGGACCATCGCCGCCTTCGACGATGGCTACATCAGCCGCGACGAAGCGCACCGCATCGGTTCGTTGGCGAAGGAAGTCGGCAGTATGTTGGGCGAGATGATGAACGACTGGGAGTCCTTCTGCTCCGACGAGTTCACTTCCGCGCTCCGCGAAACGCCCGACCACTATTTCGTCCCCCGTGGCACCGCCGACCCACTGACCACTGATTACTGAACACTGATTACTTCCCCATGAACCCCCTCCACGACTACCTCCTCCACCAAACGCGCCGCCAGTTCTTCCGCGCCGCCGGCTTGAGCGCCGGTTCGCTCGCGCTGTCCGCGATGATGCGCGACGCCGCGGCCGCGCCCACCAAGTCCAAAGGCCCGCGCGTCCACGCGGCGCTCACCGGCCTGCCGCACTTCGCGCCGAAGGCGAAGCGGCTGATTTACCTGCACCTGAACGGCGGGCCGTCGCAGATTGACACGCTGGATTACAAGCCGCAGCTCGAGGCGCACTTCGACAAGGATTTGCCCGAGTCCGTCCGCAAGGGCCAGCGCATTACCACGATGACCAGCGGCCAGGCGCGGCTGCCGGTCGCGCCCTCGATGTTCAAGTTCGCGCAGCACGGCAAGGGCGGCACGTGGTTCAGCGAGTTGCTGCCGCACACCGCGAAGATGGCCGACGAGATGACGGTCATCCGCAGCATCCACACCGAGGCCATCAACCATGACCCGGCCTGCACGTTCGTGATGACCGGCAGCGAAGTGCCCGGCCGCGCGAGCCTCGGCTCGTGGTTGAGCTACGGCCTCGGCAGCGAGAACAATGATTTGCCCAGCTTCGTCGTGCTCACGCCGAGCTGGTCCAGCGGCGCGGCGGCGCAGGCGCTCTTCACGCGCATGTGGCAGAGCGCGTTCCTCCCGACGCGCCACAACGGCGTCGCCCTCCGCAGCGGCGCGGACCCGGTGCTCTACATCCAGAACCCGCCCGGCGTCGCCGCCGACAACCGCCGCGCGATGCTCGACGGCCTCGGCAAGCTGAACGCGATGAACCACGCGCGCTTCGGCGACCCCGAGACGGTCACGCGTATCGCTCAATACGAGATGGCCTTCCGCATGCAGACCAGCGTGCCGGAGCTGGTGGACTTGAAGAGCGAGCCGAAGCACATCCTCGAACGCTACGGCCCGGAGGTGACGAAGCCCGGCACTTTCGCCCACAGCGCGCTGCTCGCCCGCCGCCTCGCGGAGCGCGACGTGCGTGCGGTGCAAATTCTCCATCGCGGCTGGGACCAGCACGGCAATTTGCCCAAGGACATCCGCGCCCAGTGCTCCGATGTGGACCAGCCGACCTACGCGTTGCTCACCGACCTCAAGGAGCGCGGCCTGCTGAAGGACACGCTCGTCGTCTGCGGCGGCGAGTTCGGGCGCACGGTCTATTCGCAGGGCACGCTGAAGAAGGACCAGTATGGCCGTGACCATCACCCGCGGAACTTCTGCATGTGGATGGCTGGCGGCGGCGTGAAGGGCGGCCTCACCTACGGCGAGACCGACGACTTCAGCTACAACATCGTGAAAGACCCCGTCCACCTGAACGACCTCAACGCCACGCTCCTGCACCTGATGGGCGTGGACCACATGAAGCTCACCTTCAAGCACCTCGGCGTGGACATGCGCCTCAGCGGGCTCGAACGCGAGGCGGAGATCGTGAAGGGTGTGTTGGCCTGAGCCGCAGCGCTCCGGTTCAGCTCGCTGACAGCACCGCCACGTTGTGCTTTCGGAAAAGCACAGTGTAGAGCAGGTCCGCCGTCTCCTCTGCGATGCGCAGCGTTTCGCGGACGCGCGAAAGCAGCGTTTGTTCGCGGCTGCGCAGCGTGCCGTCGGACATGGCGAGCACGATGAGGTTCGCGTAAAGGCAGCAGCATTGCTCGGGGGTCAGCAGGTCCGGCAGGCGGGCCAACAGTCCGTCCACGCCATCCGCGTCGAGCACCCGTGGCGCGCCCTCGACCGGATCCGAGCCGGCGGCGAGCGAGCGGATCATCGCCAGTTCGCTTTCGCCGGGCTGGCCGTCCGCCTGGCACATCGCGAGCAGCGCGGCGTAGAGGCTTTCCAGCGCCTCGGTGGCCACCTGTCCCTCGGCGGTCATGAAGACCGCGAGGTTGTTCTTGCAGTAGAGCACTTGGAGAATTTGGTCGTAGTCCGCCTGCGTGATGCGCCACTCGGCGCGCAGGTTCTCCGCGAACTCCTGCTCCTCGGAGGTCAGTTTGCCATCGGCCATGATCATGGCGACGGCGTTCAACCGCTCGCGCACGGCGGCGACAGTTTCATCAGTGCCGTTCTGCTCCCAAAACGAAAGCCCCTCCTGCACCGCCTGCGCGTCCGTGATGGCCTGGTTCAGAAACAATTCCTCCGCCGCACACCGGTCGCCGTCCAGTTGCAAGGCGGCTTGCAGCACGGCGCAAAAGAGGGTCAGCGGCGTGAGCGGCACAGCGCGCTCAGCATCGCGGCCCACGCGCACGGAGCGTCCCGTGGCGGATGCCCAGACCGTGGCGATACGGTCCAGCGCCGGGCGATCCCAGCCGGAGAATTTCAGTGAGGCGCGACGGTGGGACGAGACGATGTCGAGTTGGCAGAACGAGCCGTCGGCAATGAGCGCGAGGCTTTCGATCTCCGCGAACGGGAAGACGATGTTCCGCCACGTTCCGCTGAGTTTCTTGCTGAAGACCACCAGCCGGTCCGACGTGGCGGCGATCTAGGCCTCGCCCATGCCGCCGTCGAGCGAGTAAAGCGCGCGCACGACCACAGACGGCGGACCGCCCTGCTCACGCACGAACTCCTCGATCAATGGGCCGGGCAATTGAATGGCGATGGTTGAGATGGCGGCAGACTAGCCAGCCGCCGCACCACCGGGCAACGCCGAAAGGGCGGCAAAACGATGCGCTGGAATGAGCAGCTTTCTCCCGGCAGCAGCAAAATGTCATTTGCCCTGCCGCGCACCGGCTCCCTAGAGTCGCCGCGCATGAAGGCTGACTTGCTGAAAAACCTCGGACTCGGCGGCAACGCTTCCCCGCTCACGGACCCCAAGCTCGTCACTTACATCAACCTCAAGCTCGCCGCGCTGGGTTGCCCCACGCACGCCACGGCGGACGCGGCGGAGTTCCGCGACCTCACCGAGTCGCTGCTCGCGCGGCATCGCGAGACGGAGCGGTTGCTGGCGGATTATCAGGCCCCGGCGGACTGGCGCATCCAGCAGTTCCTTGACGAATACCTGCACGAGACTGGCGTGGCCGTGCGGCTGCCGCATCAGACATTCGTGCTCGACCGCCACGGCGTCGCACGCGCGCTGTCGCTGCCACCGGACGGGGATGAATTCCACTCGGCCATCGTCAGCTCGTATCGCGTGCGGCAAGGCGTGCTGCACAATCCGACCAAGGACAAGCGCACCACCGCGGGCGTCTTCCACGTCGCCGAGGGCGGACTGCCCATCCCTGATGACAAGAAGGCCGTGCCCGTCCGCACCTTCGCGCGGATGCTCGACGCCGCGCTGAAGCCGCCCCAAACGCTGCTGCGCCTGCCCTTCACCTCGACCCAGCCCGAGTCGGCGGAATGCTTCGTGTCGGTGCTACTGCGCCCGCTCGTGTGTCCCGCCGTGCCGGGCTTCTGCGCGGAGAAGACGATGGAGATTCGTTTCTTCGCGCCGGGGAATCTGGTGAGCAACCTGGACTTCGTCGAAAGCATCTTCGGCAACGCGGGCGACCCGTATCTCCCGGTCAACGATGCCGCGCTGGACGTGGAGCATTGGACCGGCCACACGGGCTGCGTCATCCTCGCGCCGCATCTCATCACGGTGACGAAGAAGGACGCGGGCCTGCCGCACTTCGACCAAGCCACCGAGCGCCAGCGACGCGACGGCATGTGCTGGCGCGACGAGTCCGAACTCTACAACGACGGCTCCGCGTTCAAGCTCACCGCGCGCGACGAGTCCGGCGTCATCGTCACGCTCATCGCGGACACCTACTTCGGCTACTG
>SXTU01000178.1 GCA_005791875.1 Verrucomicrobiales bacterium | reverse complement strand
GGCGGCGTCTATCTCGTCCCCGCCTTCGCTGGCCTCGGCGCGCCGCACTGGGACCAATATGCGCGCGGCTTGATGGCCGGCCTGACGCGCGGCACCACCTCCGCGCACATCGCGCGCGCCGCGCTCGAAGGCATCGCCTACCAAGTCGCCGACGTGCTCCACTCGATGGAGGCCGACGCGAAGATCAAGCTGAAGGAACTCCGCGTGGACGGCGGCGCGAGCACGAACAACCTGCTCATGCAGTTCCAGTCTGACCTCCTCGCCGTGCCTGTCGTGCGCCCACGCGTCTCCGAGACGACCGCGCTCGGTGCGGCGTATCTCGCCGGCCTCGCCGTTGGTTACTGGAAAGACCAAAAGGAGATTGCCGCGCAGTGGCAGGTGGACCGCCGTTTCTCTGCCGCGATGAAAGGCAGCGAACGCAAGCGGCTCACCGCTGGCTGGGACAAGGCGTTGGAGCGCGCGAAGAAGTGGGAAGCGGCGTGATCCCGTGCCGGAGTTTTGCAATCGCCGCGTTGCGGGTGGACACTACTCGGGACCGCCTCGGACTGCTGCTCCCCACGGTCGGCGGTTGCGAACCGCCGGCATGGGCGTCAGGGCTTCTTCACTTTCACTGAGTTCTTGCCGACGGCGCTCTCGGCCTCGGCGGCCTTGGTCAGCGCGGACCACTGCTCCTTGGAAAGCATTCCTTCGAGGCGGCCCTTGAAGTTCGCCAACCCCTTCTCGCGCACCTCCTGACGCAGCTCCTCCATCTTGGCCTTGTCGGTCTTGACCACCTGCTCTAGCTGCCCGCGATACGCCTCCTGCGCGGCGGTGAGCGACTCCTCGAACACCGCGTTGAGGCGCTCGACCAGCTTGCACTGCTCGGCGGTGAGGATGTTTTCCACCCGCGTCTTAAACTGGTCGCGCACCTCGTCGCTGGCCTTGCGTGCTGCCTCGCGCTCGACGTCGGAGGCATTGGGGTTCAGCTTCACGCCGGCGCCAAGCTTCTGAAGTTTCTCATTGCTCAAGGTCTCCTCGCGCGCGGCGATGAGCTTCTCCTTTTGCGCGTTGCTGAGAAGCAGCGAGGCGTTCAGGCCGGGAATGAACGGCCCGGTGAGCGGCGTCTTCTTCGCCGACCACAGCAGCGGGAAGCCGGATAGGTCGGTGGATTTCTGCTTCTGCGCCAGTGCCGGCAGGGCCAGCGCGGTGCAAAGGGCAAACATTAGCACTGTGGAGCGAACCGGTGACAAAGTGGTGTTCAGGGTGCTACGACTTCCCTCTGGACAGTCGGATTCACCCAGCGACGGCTTCCATCGAGCAGAATTCCCGGTTGACAGTTCAAACGCGTGTTTGAAGTATGCTTTTGAAATGGCTGCCGCCACCCTGCCGAAGCTCGACACTTCCTCCGCCCAGACCCGGCAGGCGCTCATCGAGGCGGGCGGCGCTGTCTTCGCAGAAGTTGGCTTCCACAACGCCACGGTCCGCGAGATCTGCCGGCGCGCCGGGGCGAACATCGCGGCGGTTCATTACCACTTTGGTGACAAGGACGCGCTTTACCGCGAGGTGTTGGCCTACTATCAGGCGCGCGCGCGCCAGAAGTATCCGTTCGACCTCGGCGTGCAGCCGGACGCGCCCGCCTCGGAGCGGCTGCGGGCGTTTGTGCGCTCGTTTCTCCTGCGCATCTTCGACCACAGCAGCGACGCGTGGCACGGCAAGCTCATCTCTCGCGAGATGATTGACCCCACGAGCGCGCTGGACGCCATCGTGGTCGAGCGCATCCGCCCGCAGGCGCAGCACCTCGGCGGGATTGTCCGCGAGCTGCTGGGCGGCCAACCCGACCCCGAGACAGTGCGGCTGTGCTCGTTCAGCGTGGTGAGCCAGTGCTTGTTCTACCACCACTGCCAACCGGTGGTGAGCCGCCTGTTCCCGGAGCAGAAGTTTTCACCCGGGCAGATCGAGAGGCTCGCCGATCACATCACGAGCTTCTCTTTGGCGGCCATCAAGGAAGCCGCCCGTCGCGTTCCCGCACAGTCAACGGCTTCCACCATCACCGCTCGCGTGAGGCAGAAGTCAAGGAACACGCAGCGCGGAGCCCGCTGATGTATCACCTCGCCCTCAAGATGCTGCTCGGCGACCGCGCGAAATACGTGATGTTGGTCGGCGGGCTGACCTTTGCCACGATGCTGATGACGCAGCAGAGCGCGGTGTTCTGCGGCCTGCTCACATGGACCACGAGCCACATGCGGAACATGCGCGCGAAGCTCTGGGTCGTGGACCGCAAGGTCGAGCAGGCCAACGAACTAAAGGCCCTCCGCGACACCGACGTGAACCGTGTGCGCTCAACACCTGGCGTCGCGTGGGCCGTGCCGCTCTACATCACCATCCAGTCCGCCAAGCTCGCTGACGGAAACTTCAAGCCCATCCTGCTCGTCGGCCTCGACAACACCACGCTCGTCGGCCGCCCGCCGGTGATTCTCCAAGGCCGCCTCGAAGACGTGCGCCTGCCCAACGCCATCATCCTCGACGAGCTGGGCATCAAGCGCCTGAGCGTCGGCCGCGCGAAGCCGCTGGGCCTCGGCGACACCTTCGAGCTGAACGACAAGGAGGCGCGCATCGTGGCCATCTGTCGCGCGGACCGGCATTTCTTCGGCTATCCTTACGCTTACTCGACCTACACACAGGCGCTGCAGTTCGCGCCCAAGCAGCGCAAGATGCTTTCCCTCGTGCTCGCGGAGCCCGCGCCCGGCTGGACGCTGGAGCAGGCGGCTGCGTCCATCCAAGCCGAGACCGGCATGAAGGCTTTCACAGAGGAGGAACTCTTCTGGTCCACCATCTGGTGGTATTTCCGGAACACGGGCATCCCCATCGCCTTCATGTCCATCATCCTCCTGGGCTTCATCGTGGGCACGACGATTTCAGGCCAGACCTTCTACGCGTTCGTCCATGAGAACCTCCGGCACCTCGGCGCGCTCAAGGCGATGGGCGCGAGCAACGCGCTACTGGCGCGGATGCTCCTGGTGCAATCGCTCACCGTCGGATTCCTCGGCTACGGCATCGGCGTGCTGCTGGTGACGGCGTTTGGGCGCGCGGTGCTGGCACGAGGCGAGCCGCCGTTCATGATGCCGTGGCAGCTTCCGGCGGGGACGTTTGTGCTCGTGATGGCCATCTGCTGCTTCAGCGCGCTGCTGGGCATCCGCAAGGTGTGGAAAATCGAGCCGGCGATTGTGTTCCGGGGCTGACATGAGCACCTCAGCTTCAACCCAACTCGCCGTCCACGTCCGCGCCGTGACGAAGACCTTCGGCACGGGCGAGGCCGCCGTGCCCGCGCTCAAGGGCGTGGATTTCACCGCGCGGCAGGGCGAGTTGCTGATGATCGTCGGGCCGAGCGGCTGCGGGAAAACGACGCTGCTCTCCGTCATCGCCGGCACGCTGAACTTCGATGGCGGCGAGATTGACGTGTTCGGCTCGTCGCTCCACGCGATGAAGCCGCGCCATGTGACCGAGTTCCGCAAGCGCCACGTCGGCTTCATCTTCCAGCAGTTCAACCTCATCCCCGTGCTCTCGTGCATCGAGAACGTCTCCGTGCCGCTGCTCATCAATGGCGTGTCCCGGCGTGTCGCCGAGCAGAAAGCCGAGGCGATGCTCGACCAACTGGGCTTGCCGGGCCGCGGACACGAGCGACCCACGAACCTCTCCGGCGGCCAGCAGCAGC
>SXTU01000177.1 GCA_005791875.1 Verrucomicrobiales bacterium | reverse complement strand
TGTGGCTGCCGTAGCTGCGGACAATCCAGCCGCCGCTGAAGCCACGCGGTTCCGGCGGCGTGCCGGGCGGGGTGTTCGGGGGCTCGACTTTCACGCCCTTGCCGGCCATGAAGCCGAGGATGCTCGCCTCGCCCGTCAGTGCGGCGACACCGTGTTTCTCCACCACCCGCATCACGGTCGTCCCGTTCTGCGTGCCGCGAATCATCGTGTCGGGAAAGCTCGCCTGCCCGTGGATGTCCAGCAGCAGCGCGCCGTGGGGAAACTTCTTCCGCAACTCATCCACGAACTCGCGCACCTGCCCGTGGAACGCGGCGTGAACGGCGGTGGCCTTGGGATGCTCGGCGGCTTCCTTCTCGGGGCGGTTGGGGTCCACGAATTGCCGGTGCGCCTTGCTGGCGACGAGGTAAGGCTTCTTGCCGGTGATTTCCTCCACGCGCTTCGCCGTCGCGGTGGCCAGCTCGAACGTCCGCACATCCTGCCCCGTGACGAACTTGCCGCTGGTGCGCTCCCCCTCCGGCCCGACGCGCCTCGGCACACCTGGGATGGCGAGCGAACCGCCGTGCGGGGCCGTGATGAGGATAGGCAGCTCGCCGCGCTGGACATGGAGGAACTCGTTGGTGGCGTGGGTCTGGGCGGAGGCGGAAGCAGCGAGCAGGGCAGCGAAAGCCAACGCGATAACCGACCAAGCGGACGCTGCTCTGCGAGCCTTCTCCCTTCGCTCAGCAAGGGGAGAAGTTGGACGAAGGCCGGATGAGGGGTGCGGCCACCAACGCGGCAGGACGAAACCCTTCACCCCGGCCCTCTCCCCTTGCTGCGCAAAGGGAGAGGGAGATGACGCGCGGTTACTGAAGGTAGCATCGAGGAGTTTCATGGAGGGCAGTGGAAGCGCAGGCTGAAGCCCGTGACTACTTGGTGGTCAGGCGGCGGGTGATGAACTGGCGCACGGACGGCTGCTGGCACTTGGCGAGCAACAGGGCGGCCTTGGTCTGGTCGGCGGCGACGGCTGGCTCGATGCCATACCAGGTGAGCAGCGGCAGGTTTTTGTCGGCGGCGTCCTCGGCGTGGGCGAGCAGTGCCGTGGCGAGTTCCCAACGGTCGTTCACCGGCAGGCATTGCAGCGCGGAGGCGAGGCCGAGGCGGACGAAGGCGGACTTGTCCTCGCGCGCCATCGTCACGAACTTCGCCAGCAGCGCGGGGGAAACCTTCTTGTCCTCGGTCAGCAGGCGGATGGCCCACCAGCGCGCGTGCTCGCTCGTGTGTCCGAGTTGCGACGTGAGGAACGGCTCGTCGGTGCCGCCCGTGACGTGCAAGGCCCACAGCAAACGGAGCTGACGCGGCCCATCCTTTTCCGCCTCGTGCAGCTTGTGCAGCGACGCCACGGAGTTCTTGTCCAGTTTGCCTGCCACGGCGCGCTCTTGGAGCAGCCGTTGCGCGTGGCGGCGCTGCCATTCGTTAGCGTGACCGAGCAGCTTGACCAACTCAGTGTCACGGAGCTTCGCGAGGTTCAAATCCTTCACCGGCTTCGGCGCACCATGCGTGACCTTGTAGATGCGCCCGCTGCTGCGATACGAGCCATCGTTGTCGTGGCACTCGCCCAGGTCGCTCCAGTCGGCGATGAACACGCCGCCGTCGGCGCCGGTGATTTGCACCGTCGAGCGGAACCACGGGTCGTTCGCCATCAGGAAGTCGCCGCCGTGCTTGGCCGTGTAGCCAGAGCCGTTGCGCGATGGCACGTCGTAGAGCACGCGGTTGCCGTGGATGTTGCCCATGAAGGCACGTCCGCGCCACTCGGTGGGGAAGTTGTCGCCCTGGTAAATCATCAGCCCGCAGTGGGAGTGGCCGCCACCCAGTGCGTCGTGTGCGGCGCCGCCGCGCGCCTCGCTCCACTTCGCACCGGCCCAGTGCAAGTGGTCGGAAGCGCTGTCCATCAACTCGTAGAGATGCGGGTTGTCGTGAGTGCCGAACATCCGCTTGTAGAACGCGCCGGGGATGACGTGCCAGAAGTGCCCGATGACATTGTTCGAGAAGAACGCCTGACCGCTCTCGTCCCAATCGAGGCCCCACGGATTCGTCGTGCCGCGACAGACCACGTCGAACTTCTTCGTCACCGGATGGTAGCGCCAGATGGAGCAATCCAGCGTGACCACCTCGGACTCTGGCACACCGGGCCGGCCTACTTTGGACTTCTGCGTGATGCCGTGGCGGCCCCATAGCCAGCCGTCTGGACCCCACGCGAGGCCGTTCACGAAGTTGTGCCCCGCGTTGATATTCCACCCCGTCAAGGCCACCACCGGCGGGCCGTCCGGCACGTCGTCGCCATTCGCATCCGGGATGAAGAGCAGGTCCGGCAGCGACAACACCCACACGCCGCCGAAGCCCGGCAGCGCGCTGGTCACGTTGCGACCCGCGTCGAGGAAGACCTTCCGCTCCACGTTGCGGCCCGTCCCGTCGCGGTCCGTGAAGATGAGGATGCGGTCGGGCGCGGGGTTGGTGACGCCGTTGTTCTTCTTGAGCGCGGGATAGGAAAAGTTCTCGACCACCCAGAGCCGCCCGCGGTCATCGAACTCCATCGCGATGGGCTGCATGACCTGCGGCTCGGCGGCGAAGATCTGCGCGCGGAAGCCCGGCGGCAGGGTGATTTTCTTGAGCGATTCGGCAGGCGAAGTCGGCGTGTCGCCAGCCTTCTGCGAATCCGTGACGGCGGGCGGAAGCTGGGCGGAGGCGCCCAGGTAAAAGGCGAAAGGCAAAAGGCAAACGGAGCGGCAGGCGCGGGCGAGCGAACGGAGTTGCATGGGGCGGTTGTAGGGGAAGGGTTCAGAGGAGGCAAGCCACGGCCATTGCGACAGGGGTTGCACGCAACATGTCAGTTGACCCAGGCGGCCCGAAGGTCTACCTCAGTCTCAGACCCATTCGAGCTGAAAAGCATTTTATGGCCACCGCCAAAATCCTGCCCACGCGCCTTGTGATACCAAATACGGATAGAACCTGTTCAAACGCTCTGGATCGGCGAGGCCGTTCTCCCTCACCCCGGCCCTCTCCCGCTGGGCGAGGGCCGGGGTGGGGGAGCAAGTGTCCAGCCGCCAGCCGAGTGATTATGCCAGCCTCCATCCGTGGTTGGTATGAAACAGCGCGCTGTTCCTCGCCCGACGCGCGGCTTCACGTTGATCGAACTGCTCGTCGTGATTGCGATCATCGCCATCCTCGCGAGCCTGCTGCTGCCAGCGCTGGGCAAGGCCAAGGAGCAGGGCCTGCGGGCGCGGTGCAAAAGCAACGTCCGGCAGCACGGGCTGGCGCTGCAGCTCTACGCGGATGACTGGCAGGACAAGTTCCCGGTCTGGCCCTCCATCGGCGGCAACTGGGCGTGGGACATGCACACGTCGGTCTGCACCACGATGGAGGCGTATGGGATGGTGGACCGAAGATGTATTACTGTCCGTCGTTCATGAAGGCGGAGAACATCCTGAACTGGTGGAACTACGGGGCGAACAATGGCGCGCCGACGCTGCGGTGCGTGGGCTACGTCTTCCTCGTGCCGCGTCAGGCGGGCAGCAGCCCGGCGCAGTTCCTCCAGGCGGACAACAAGGGGAGCAACGGCAAGACTCCGGCCGATTGCGAACTCGTCGTGGACATCAACCCCAGCCAAGGCCCGCCAACCTACACGACATGGATTTTCACGCCCGCCGCCGGCTTCAGCGACCACCCGGCGCACATGAAGGGCCAGGTTCCCGCGGGCGAAAACATCGCCTTCGTGGACGGCCATGTGGAATGGCGCGACTTCTCCAAGATGGTGAACAAGTGGCTCGTCCCCGGCGGCGCGACGCAGTTTATTTTCTGAACGCGCGAGGGACCGGCGCTCCAGCTTCCTGTAGCGGCGGTCTGTGACCGCCGACGCCCGAACTCGGCGCTCACAGAGCGCCGCTACAGGAAGCGGGCTTACGCCCGGCGTTCTTTGATGCTCTGCACGATATCCGCCACGACTTGCGCCGTCGGTTTCGCGCCCTGCGGGCCACCGGTGTGTAGGCGCACGGAGACGTGGCCGGCTTCGAGGTCGCGGGGGCCGAGGACGAGCATGGTGTGGACGCGCGCGTGCTCGGCGTTGGCGATTTTTGCCTTGATGGGTTCGTTCGTGAAGTCACCGGTCACACGGACGAAGTTCTGGCGCAGCTCGTGCACCAGCGCCTTGCCGGCGGCGAGGAGCGGGGCGTCGTCGCCGAGGGTAATGACGCGGACTTGGTCGGGCGCGAGCCAGAGCGGGAAGTTGCCGGC
>SXTU01000176.1 GCA_005791875.1 Verrucomicrobiales bacterium | reverse complement strand
CGCAACACGCAACACGCAACACGCCGCTCATCTCAGCCTCCACGTCAGCGCGACGCCCACCGCCGCGAAGAGAACATTCGGTGTCCAACCCGCCACCCAGCCCGGCACATGGCCGCCCGTGCCCAGCACGAGCGAAAGCCGCGACAGCACGAAGAACGCGAACCCGATGCCGATGCTCGCGGCCACGCCGATGGCGACGTTGCGCCGTCCCGGCGCGGCCCCGAACGGCAGTGCGAGCAGCACCACGACGAAGCAGGTGAACGGCGAGGCGAGGCGTCCGTGGAACTGCGTGTTCAACTCGTCCGCCTTGCTGCCGGTCAATTGTGGGTGCAGGCGCTTGTAGTCGAGGGTTTCCGCGAGCGTGAAGCGGAGCCGCTTGGCCGCGCGGACGGCGCTCAGGGAGCCGACCTTGATCTCGCTCTTGATGAGGCGCGGCGACTCGTCCAGCTCGGGAAAGCTGACGCGGTTCGTGCGCGTGCGCGCGGGGAAGTCGAGGTGAGGCGGCTCGTAGGACCATAGCTCCGCGTCGCTGAAGTGCCATGCGCCGTTCGTGTAGGTGCCGCGATTGGCGAAGAGGACGCGGCGGATGTTGTCGCGGCCGGTCCAGGTGACGTTCACGCGGAGCATCTCCTGGGTCAGCAGGCCGTAAGCGCCGATCTTCCACGCGTGGCCAGCGACGTCGTTGTTGAAGTTCACCTCGCGCCGCCATTGCAGCTCGGTCTGCTGTTCGAGCTTGGTCTGGTAGCGGTTCAACACATCGTCCGCCGCCTCCTGTGCGCGCGGGCCGACGATCTCGCTCGCGACGAACAGCGCCACGCTGAAGGCGATGCCGACCGCCAGATACGGCGCGGCCAGCCGCCAGAGGCTCACGCCCGCCGCGCGGATGGCGACAAGCTCGTGGTGTTTTCCGTGCTGGGCGAGCGCGTAGAGCATCGCCAGCAGCAGGCCCAGCGGCAGGACGTTGGCGAGCAGCTCCGGCGTCTTGACCACGTAGTATTCGGCGATGTCCCAGCCGTTGAGCTTTCGCCGCTCCAGCTCTGGCAGCTCGTTCATCAAGTCGGCGAAGACGAAGAAAATGAAGAAGCCGCCCAGGCAGTAAAGCAGAGGGACCATCAACTCGCGCAGCAAATAGCGGTCGAGCAAACGCACTGGCCGCAGCGTAGCGGCTGCGTGAGTGGGCTGGCAAGCAAGCCGCCAACCCGGTGGTGCATCCAGTGCTGAAGCGGAAGGCGTCAGCGCTTCTGCCCCAGCCAGAGCATGAGCATGGGCAGGAGGATGCCCAGCG
Source organism: Verrucomicrobiales bacterium (assembly GCA_005791875.1). Lineage (GTDB taxonomy): Bacteria > Verrucomicrobiota > Verrucomicrobiia > Limisphaerales > SXTU01 > SXTU01. The sequence goes on along the minus strand of SXTU01000176.1, from coordinate 1,483 downwards.
CGAGACAGAGCCAGACGGGCCAGACGGGCTTGAGCAGCTTGAAGGAGAGCACCAGGCCCAGCGCGATGGTGAGCGTCGCGGCGATGGACATGACGACCACGAAGGCCTTGAAATACTTGGGCGAGGACGGCTTCTCGAACTCCTGGTCGGCGGGGTAGATCTGGTCGGAGTGGACGACGCGGAATTTTTGCAGGAGCGTCTCGGCCTCGCTGGGATGCTTGAGGCGGTTGAGATTCACGGTCTGATACCAGCCGGTGAGGATGTAGAAGAGCAGCAGCGGCGTGAAGAAGCAGCCGAGGAAGAGGTGCGCGCGACGGATGAACTTCATGCGCGGCTCACTTCTCGGGGATGGGGATGAAGAGCTTCTGCCCGGCGCGCAGCCTGTCCATGTTCACACCGTGGTTCGCGACCTCAAGCTGCTTGAGCGTGATCTTTCCGGGGCGGCCCTTGGACTTCTGGTCGTCGTTGTAGGCCTTGAGAATTTCCAGCGCGGTCTGGTTCTTCTCGACGAGGTGATAAACGCCGCTGTCGGGGACGCCGGGTGTCGTCGGCGTGGGCTTGGCGGAGGGATCAGTCTTGGCCTTGCTGGCTTTCGGCGAGTTGGACGAATGGGACGGCGGCGGGGCGCTGCTGGCGGCGCCCATCACCCTGCCCAGCTCCTTGAGCTGCTCGACGAACCACTTCTTGTCGGCCTCGCGGTGCTGCTCACTTTCCTTCAGCGCATTCGCCAACTGCTCCAGCTCGGACTTGGAGGCGGCGAGCTTGAGGAGGTTGTTGTTCGAGTTGGCGCGCTCGACTGCGGCGCGGCTGACTTCGCCGACCACGGTGTCAACGGATGAGAGCTTCTTGCGGAGGGATTCGTTCGTCTCCTTCACGGCTTCGAGGTCGCGCTCGACGCGGCGGAGGCGGTCCTCCAGCTCCTCCCGTTTGGCGTCGTTGACGAGGTTTTGCGCGCAGGCGGGGGCGGGCAGTGCGAGCCAGCCGGCCAGCGCCGTGACGTAGAGAAGTCGTTTCATGGTGCGACAATAGGAAAGCGCCGCCCACGGGGGCAAGCGTGGAAGCAGAATTGCGTCCGGTTAGACGGTGGACTGCGGACCATGCTCCGGTGCAGGGGGACACTTTTTCCCATGATGCGAGCACCGCCTAGCTGCGGACAGGAGTATCCGCCTCACGTCGGTGCTCAGGACACGACCGACACCTTGAAGGTATTCGGCCCGATGCGAACGCTTTGGTCGGTCATCATCGGGACCAGCTCGCCGGGATGGAGGACGGTGCGGTTGACCTGGAGCGCCTCGTTCGGGGCTATGGCCTCCAGCCAGAAGCAGCGGCGGAAGTGGTGGAAGCGGCGCTGCACCGGCTGGGCAAGGTGCCGGGGCAGTTGCAGATCGACAACAGCAGCGCGGCGACGCACCAGATCAGCGTCGGGGGCAAGCGGGAGTTCAACGCGGAGTTCCTCTCGCTGGTGGCGCACTACGGGCTGGTG
>SXTU01000002.1 GCA_005791875.1 Verrucomicrobiales bacterium | reverse complement strand
TGGTGCTGCGGCACGCGGCTCGCAGGCGAGAGCAGGCAGAACATCTCGGACTGGGGATTCACTTGGCCACGCATGGAGTCTCAGACTGACACAGCTTCGCGCCGTTCAATCCGCCAGACACTTTTTCAATGAACTGTTAGTGCAACCCAGCCACCGACCGGCGCGCTGGGACAGGCGTGCCCTACTTTCGCACGCCCCGGCGTTCCGCGCCGACGGGTCGAGGAAGAAGCGGGAGCGAAAACAAAAACGGGCACCTCTTGCGAGGTGCCCGTGCGGGTCTGTGATTGAACTGAAGGCTCAGGCCAGGCCGATCTGATAGCGGACGAAGCGGCGGACGGTGATTTCGTCGCCGAGGGCCTTGCCGACGGTGGCGATGTGTTCCTTCACGGTGATCTCGCCGTTCTTCTTTACGAAGCCCTGCTCCACGAGGCAGATGGTCTGGAAGTATTTTTCGCGTTTGCCCTTGAGGATGTTCGCCATCGCGGCGGCGGGCTTGCCCTTGAGGGCGTCGGAGTTGCGTGCGATCTCGTCCTCCTTGTCGAGCAGTTCGGTGGGGACTTCCTCACGACGGACAGCCGTGGGGTTGCCGGCGGCGATTTGCAATGTGATGTCGCGCACGAGCTGCTTGAAGTCATCGCTGCCAACGGTGGCTTCCTTGCCCGCACCGACCTCGACAAGGACGCCGACTTTCGCGCCGGTGTGGATGTAGGCGGCGATGAGGCCGTTGCCGGTGACTTCCCAGCGGAGGTGGCGGTTGAGGCGGATATTCTCGCCGATCTTGGAGATGGCGGCGACGCGGTCGGGTTCGAGGTCAACCGTGGGGTTCGTGGCGATCTTCCTGGCGAGGTCGTCGCAGAAGGCGCGGAACTGGTCGTTCTTCGCAACGAAGTCGGTCTCGCAGTTGATTTCGAGCAGGACACCGATCTTGGAGCCGGGGACGATGTGCTGGGCGATGACGCCTTCGTTGGCGGCGCGGTCGGCCTTCTTGGCGGCGCTGGCGACGCCTTTCTTGCGGAGCCAGTCCACGGCGAGGTCGAGATTGCCTTGGTTCTCAGTGAGCGCTTTCTTGCAGTCCATCAAGCCCGCGCCGGTCATTTCGCGAAGCTTGCCTACGGTTGCGGCGGTGATTTCAGCCATATGTGTTTCGGAGTTGAAAGTTGAAAGGGGCGGGCGGCACTGGGCCGCCCGCCACGATTCGTGAAAATGCCGACTAGGCTGCGGCGGGGGTGACGAGGGAGGCGAGGGCCTCGGGGGTCAGCGCCGGCTCGGCAGCGGGGGCGGGTTCGGCGGCCTGCTTGTTGCGGACATACTTGGCCTCGTATTCCGCGCGGGCCTTGGTGCAGGTCTCGGTGATGGCGGCGAGGATCAGGCGGACGGAGCGCAGGGCGTCGTCGTTGCCGGCGATGGGGTAGTCCACGAGGTCGGGGTCGGCGTTGGTGTCAACGATGGCGACGATGGGGACCTTGAGCTTGCGGGCCTCGGCGACGGCGTTGTGCTCGCGCTTGATGTCCACGACGAACATGCAGTCGGGCTGCTTGTCGAGCGGGCGGAGGCCGTCGAGGTTCTTGACGAGGCGCTCCAGCTCGCGGCCGAGGGCGGATTGTTCCTTCTTGCCGTATTTCTTGATCGAGCCGTCGGCGATCATGCCTTCGAGCTTCTTGAGGCGGGCGAGGGAGCGCTGGAGGGTCTAGAAGTTGGTGAGCGTGCCGCCGAGCCAGCGCTCGGTGACGTGCATCTGGCCGCAGGTCTTGGCGGATTCCTTCACGGCCTCCTGCGCCTGCTTCTTGGTGCCGACGAAGAGGACGTTGCCACCGCCGCCCACGAGGCCGGCGAGGAAATCGCGCGCGGCCTGGAGCTGCTGCGCGGTCTGGCTGAGGTCAACGATGTGGATGCCGTTGCGGGCCTCGAAGATGAACTTCTTCATCTTGGGATTCCAGCGCTTGGTCTGATGTCCGAAGTGGACGCCTGCTTCCAACAGTTCTTTGATGCCGATTGTCATGTGCTTGATCGTTCCGGTTGGTTGTCAGCCGTCGCCGCCGTGATTGGCGCGCCGGCCATCCCGCAGAACTCGGGATTTCAGTTGATGTTACGATGGCCGCCCCTGCCCACCCGGGCACGGGCTGTTTGGTTTAAGGCCGTTGCTCCCCGCCGTTCCCGGCGGAAAGAGGGCGCACCGTAGCAGCCAGCACTGTTGTGGCAATGCTATTTTCCGGCGAAAGAGGTTGCGCGGAACCCGGCGGCGGCGGCAAATCGGGCGCATTGAAGGCGAAGCGAAAGAGCGGTCAGCGGTCAGCGGTCAGCCGTCCGCCGTCCGCCGTGGAAGTCGTCATCCTCGCGGGCGGACTCAGCATGCGCATGGGCCGGGACAAGGCGCGACTGCGGCTGGGCGGGCGCACCTTGCTGGCGTGGGTGCGCGACGCGACGCGCGCGACGGGCTGGCGCGTGCGCGTGATCCAGCGCGATCTGCTGCCGCGCTGCGGTCCGTTGGGCGGGGTGTGGACGGCGTTCCGGCGCAGTCGCGCGGAGCGGCTGGTGTTCCTCTCGTGCGACATGCCGTTCGTGACGGCGGCGCTGATCCGCGCGGTCGCGGAACGGAAGGGCAGGGGAGTGTTCGCGCACTCGGAGGAGGGCGCGGGCTTTCCCTTCGCGTTGGACCGGGCGTGTCTCCCGCTAGTGGAGCAAGCGTTGGCGGAAAAGCGATTCTCCCTGCAAGCGCTCGCGCGTCGCGTGGCCGCGACTGAGCTGCGGCTGCCCCGGCGGCGGCAGGAGGAATTGCGGAACCTGAACACCGTGGAGGACTTCGCCCGCGCGCAAACCGCGCTTCGCGCAAAGGCGCTTGCCCGTCCGCGCGATGGTGGTTAGCGTGCGGGGAATGGAACCGAGCGATAATTCTCTGCCGCCTTCGCCTGCGCCGAGCGCGCCCACGCCACCCCCCTTGACCACGCCACCGCCGTTGGTCTCGGCACCGCCGCCGCAGTTTTACCCGACGACGAAGACGCCGCCCCGCCGAAGCCGCGCGTGGGTCTGGGTTCTGTTGCTCGTGGTGCTGGGCGGGATGGGTTTGTGGCTCATGGGCGCGATCAGCTTCCACGGCTCGCACTCGACGAAGGCGCGGCTGGACGGGAAGTTCTACGAGGAGCATTCGCTGACGGACAAGGACACCGACAACAAGATCGTGGCGATAGACATCAACGGCATCATCACGAGCCACGACCTCGACGGCTCGGGTGACTTGGTGCAGCGCGTGAAGGACGAACTGGAGCTGTCCGAGAAGGACGCTCATGTGAAGGCCGTCATCCTCCGGGTGGATTCACCGGGCGGCGAAGTGCTCGCGTCCGACGAGATTTACCGGGCCATCCATGAGTTTCAGGACAAGACCGGCAAGCCCGTGATCGCGCAGATGGGCAGCCTCGCGGCATCGGGCGGCTACTACGTCAGCGCGCCGTGCCGGTGGATCGTGGCCAACGAACTGACGCTCACCGGCAGCATCGGCGTGATCATGTCGGGGATGAACTTTCGCGGCCTCATGGACAAGGTCGGCATCCAGCCGCAGGTCTATAAGAGCGGGAAGTTCAAGGACATGATGAGCAGCACGCGTCGGCCCGAGGACGTGCCTGCGGGCGAGCGCGAGATGGTGCAGGCGCTCATTGACGAGACCTACGCGACGTTCAAGGGCGTCGTGCGCAAGGGCCGCGAGGCCTCGCGCGCGGCGAACAAGAAGGCGGGCATGGACAAGGAAAGCGCCGAGCTGGCGGGCGATTGGGAATCGTATGCAGACGGGCGGATCTTCTCCGGCAAGGAGGCGAAGCGCCTGGGCTTCGTGGACGAGCTGGGCAACTTCGACGTTGCCGTGAAGCGCGCGAAGAAGCTCGCGGGCGTCACCGAGGCGAACATCGTGAAGTATCAGCCGCCCTTCGCGTTCGGGAACATCTTCCGCCTGCTCGGCAAGACCGACGCCCACGCGGTGAAGGTGGACCTGGGCTTCGACTTCCCGCGCTTGCAGGCGGGCCGGATGTATTTCCTGTCGTTCAACGTCGTGCAGTGAGTTTTGCCGCGAAAGGGCGCAGAGAGCGCAAAGTTGGGAAGGAAGCGCATCCCACGCCCACGCTTGCGAATGCGGCATTGAACGTGGAGCGCTGGAAGTCGAAAGTTCTTTGCTCTGCGTTCTCTGTGTTCTTTCGCGGCTAATCCAGTTCCCATGAAAAACCTGACCGTCATCACCCACCCGCTCATCCAGCAAAACCTCACGCGCCTCCGCGACAAGGCCACGCAGCCGGAGGCGTTCCGCCGCGCGCTGGGCGAGGTCGCCGCGCTCATGGTGTATGAAGCCACGCGCACGTTCGCCACGGAGCGGGTGACCGTGCAGACGCCGCTGGAGAAGACGCGCGGCGTGAAGCTGCGACGCGAGGTGCTGCTCGTGCCCGTGCTGCGCGCGGGGCTGGGGATGCTCGACCCGATCCTGCGCCTCCTCCCGCACGCACGCGTGGGCTTCATCGGCCTCAAGCGCAACGAGCACACGCTGGAGGCCGCGACGTATCACAAGAGTTTGCCCGAGGACTTGAGCAGCTTCGAAATCATCCTCATGGACCCGATGCTCGCGACCGGCGGCAGCGCCGTGTCCGCGCTGGACTTGATGGCGGAGCGCAAGGCGAAGCGCGTGCGGCTGGTGAACCTGCTCGCCGCGCCGGAGGGCATCAAGTTCGTCCACCAGCACCATCCCGAAGTCCCGATCTTCACCGCCGCGCTGGACCGCAAGCTGAACCACAAAGGCTACATCGTCCCCGGCCTGGGCGACGCCGGCGACCGTCTCTTCGGCGTGTAGGCGCGCGACGAGACCCGGAGCGCGGCCTTCAGGCCGCAGAAACTCGCGTGGGCCACCGCCATCCGAACGCACTTTTCCGGCCCAGCCTTCTGCCGCGTGAACGCCACGCTCCTCGCGCTCTCGCTCCCTTCCTCGGAGCGCCTATAAATCCGCCGCCGGGATTCCACTTGTCGGCTGACACTTCTCCGGCTGAACTGAACGCGCCGTGGGCGAGCGATGTCAAAGCCGCCGACGGTCGCGGGCAACTAAACAACTGAACAAGCCATGAAAAACTTCGCGCAAATGGGCAAGCGGTTCTTCCTCTTCATCGCAGTGAACCTGCTGGTGATGATCACGCTCGGGATTGTCCTGAGCGTGGTGCTGCATTTCTTCCCGCAAATCGGCGGCCGCCGGGGCACCAGTGGCTGGCTGGGCTACATGGCGGTGTTCAGCCTCGTCTTCGGCATGGGCGGCGCGTTCATCTCGCTCGCCATCTCGCGGATGATGGCCAAGTGGATGATGGGCGTGCAGGTGATTGACCCGAACACCAGCGACCCCGAGGCGCGCGAGTTGGTGCGGATGGTTCACGGCTTCGCGAAACGCGCCGGGCTGCCCGCAATGCCCGAGGTCGGCGTCTATGAGTCGCCCGACGTGAATGCCTTCGCCACCGGCCCCAGTAAATCCCGCTCGCTCGTGGCCGTCTCCAGCGGGTTGCTCCAACAGATGAACCGGACCGAGACGGAGGGCGTCATCGCGCACGAGGTCGCGCACATCGCCAACGGCGACATGGTCACGATGACTCTCGTGCAAGGCATCATCAACGCCTTCGTGATTTTCCTCTCGCGCGTGCTGGCCTTCCTCGCGTCGCAGGCCCTGCGCGGCAACCGCAGCAGCGACGACCGCCCCAGCATCGGGAGTTCGATCATGGAGATGGTCTTCGTCATCCTCTTTGAAATCCTCTTCACCCTGCTCGGCAGCATCGTGGTAGCGTGGTTCTCTAGGAAGCGCGAGTTCCGCGCCGACGCCGGCGGGATGCTGCTCGCGGGCAAGCTGCAGATGGTCGGCGCATTGCGCGCGTTGCAGCGCATCTACGATCCGCAATTGGCCGCCCATGCCGCTGGCTCCGGCTACCAAGCTCTGCAGATCTCCAGCAAGTCCGGCGGCTTCATGGCACTCTTCTCCACGCACCCGCCGCTGGAGGAACGCATCGCGCACCTGGAGAGCCTCGGACGGTGATCAACGCGCGATGGACGGCGGGGAATTTTCCTTGCCGCGATTGTCGCCGCTAACGAACTCTCTCCCCTCAACATGGCCGCGCGTAAGCCAAAAGCGAAAGCGACGAAGCAGAGCGCGGTTGCTTCCCGGAGACCCGCCCGCAAGCCCGCGCCCAAGCCCGCTCCGGCCAAGCCGCGCCGCGCCTTCAACGTCTTCCGACCGCGTCCGCGTCCAGCCGCGCCTAGGCGACAGCCCGTCGTCACCGACCTGCCAGTGGCCAGCGTCACGGGTGTCAGCGTGCCGCGCGTGGAAGGCCCCACGCCCGCTGAGTCCGCCGAGCGCATCCGCACGCCCTACGACGGCGAGAGCGCCATCCGCCTCTACCTCCGCGAAATTGGCCAAGTGCCGCTGCTGACCATCCAGCAGGAGATCGACTTGGCCGCCAAGATTCAGAAGGGCGACAAGGCCGCGCGCGAACTGATGATCAAGGCCAACCTCCGCCTTGTCGTGAAGATCGCCCACGACTACGACTGGCTCGGGATGCCCCTGCTCGATCTCATCAACGAGGGCAACATCGGCCTGATGAAGGCCGTCGAGCGCTTCGACCCGAAGAAGGGCGGCAAGCTCTCCACCTACGGCGCGTGGTGGATCAAGCAATCCATCAAGCGCGCCCTCGCCAACCAGGGCAAAACCATCCGCCTCCCCGTCCACCTCGTGGACAAGATTTCCAAGATGCGGAAGGTCGCGATGATGCTGCTCGAGGCATTTGGCCGCGAGGCGACTGACGAGGAGATCGCCGAGGAGATGGGCATGACCGCTGCCCGCGTCACCCAGCTTCGCACAGCCGCCATCCGCCCCGCCTCACTCGACGCGCCCGTCGGCGACGAGGGCGATTCCCACCTCTTCGGCGAGATCATCGAGGACGAGCAGGCTGAGACGCCCTACGAGCAGTTGGAGGAGAAGACCGTCAACACCATGCTGCGCGAGATGGTCAAGACCCTGCCGCCGCGCGAGGCGACCATTCTCACCTTCCGCTTCGGCCTCGACAGCGGCAACGAGCGCACCCTGGAGGAAGTCGGCCAGAAGTTCGGCGTCACCCGCGAGCGCGTCCGGCAGATTCAGAACATCGCCCTCCACAAGATGCGCCGCATGATCGAGCGGCGCGAGAAGCAGACCACTTGAACCGGGCGGGCTTCCAACCACTAACTTGCACTGATGGACACTAATGAAGCAGGGCAGGCAAAGCGCGCACCCTTGATCCCAGTTCATTTCTTTTGCCTTGTTAGCGCAGTTAGTGCCGGTCAGTGGTTCAAACACTTTTCTCCATGAGCAACAAAGTCACTCCCGCCGACCTCGCCGCCGCCATCCGCAACGTGCCGGACTTCCCCAAGCCCGGCATCCAGTTCAAGGACATCACCCCCGTGCTCGCCGACGGCCGCCTCTTCGCCGGCACCATTGAACTCCTCTGCGCAGGCTACAAACCCGGCGACGTGGACGCGGTGGTGGGCATTGACGCGCGCGGCTTCATCTTCGCGGCGGCGGCGGCGCTGCGCCTCGGCGCGGGCTTCGTGCCTGTGCGCAAGAAAGGCAAGCTCCCATACGACACCCACGAGCAAAGCTACGACCTCGAATACGGCTCCAACACCGTCGCCATCCATGTGGACGCGGTGAAGCCCGGCGAGCGCGTGCTCCTAGTTGACGACCTCCTCGCCACCGGCGGCACAGCCTCCGCGGCGATCCACCTGCTGGAGAAAATCGGCGCGAAGATTCTGGAAGTCCACTTCCTCATCGAGCTTCAATTCCTTGACGGCCGCAGCAAGCTCAAGAGCTACCCCGTCAAGTCGCTGGTGACTTACTGAGAGCTGGTCCTACCTTCGGTCGCGCTTCTGTTCCTGCACCCACTCGCTCACGAAGCGCTCCAAAATCTCCAGCGGCACCGCGCCGTTGCGAAGGACGATGTCGTGGAACTCGCGCACGTCGAACTTCGACCCCAGCTCTTTCGCCGCGCGGGCGCGGAGTTCCTTGAGCTTGAGTTCGCCCACCTTGTAGGCGAGCGCCTGGCCGGGCCAGCTGATGTAGCGATCAATCTCGTTGATGATGTCGTTCTCCTGTTTCGGCGCGTTGGCCTTGAAGAAATCAATCGCGCGCTGGCGGTCCCACTTGAGCGAGTGCATGCCGGTGTCCACCACGAGGCGGACGGCGCGCCACATCTCGTAGGTGAGCTGGCCGAACTTGTCGTAGGGGTCCGCGTAGAGGCCGAGTTCCTCGCCGAGGTATTCGGAGTAGAGGCCCCAGCCCTCGATGAACGCGGTGTAGCCGCCGTAGCGGCGGAAGTTCGGCAGCTCGCCCTGCTCCTGCGCGAGCGCGATCTGCAGGTGATGACCAGGCACGGCCTCGTGCAGCGAGAGGGCCATCATCTCCCACTTCGGGCGCGTTTCGGGCCGGTAGAGGTTCACGAAGTAAGTGCCGGCGCGCGAGCCGTCGGCGGCGGGCTGGCGGTAGTAGGCGGTCGTGGTGTCGGGTGCCATCTTGTCCGGGATGGCCTCGATGCCGTAGGGCATGCGCGGGAGCGTCTTGAAGACTTTCACCATGAGCGGGTCAATGCGCCGCGACATGGCGTGGTAGCCGACGAGGAGTTCCTGCGGTGTCTTGTAGTAGAACTGCGGGTCGGTGCGGAGGAACTGGAAGAACGCGGGGAGGTCGCCCTTGAAGCCGACCTTGTCCTTGATGGCGAGCATCTCGGCGCGGATGCGCGCGACTTCCTTCAAGCCCAGCTCATGAATCTCGCGTGGCGTGAGCGCGGTGGTGGTGAACTTGCGCGCCTCGAACGCATAGCGCCGCTCACCGTCGGGCATCTGCCAGCAGCCGACTTGGTCGAAGCACGCGGGGAGATATTCCTTCGCGAAGAAGGTGTGGAACGCGCGATAGGCAGGGACGACGTGTTGCGCGATGACGGTGCGGGCTTCGGCTTGCAAGCGGTCGCGGTCGGCGGCGAGAGCTTTCGGGATGTTGGCGAAAGGTTTGTAGAACGGGCTTTTCTCCGGGTCGCTGACGATTTGCTTCTCAATCTGTCCCGGCACGCGCGCCATGACGACCTTCGTGTGGATGACGCGCGCGCGCATGCCCTCGCGCATGAGCGCGGTGGTCTGCGCGGCGAAGCGGGGCAGGGCGCGCAGGCGGGCGAGCCAGTCCTCGAAGTCCTTCACCGTCTCGAAGCGGAGGCTGTCGGCGAGTTCGTCCTCGGTCTGAAGGCCACCGCGCTGGTTGAGGGGAACGAGATGCCAGCGGAAGGCGTGGCCCTCGATGCTTTGCGTGAGGCGATGCTCGAAGAGGTCGTAGTTGAGTTGGTCGCGCGGCGGGAGTTGCTTGCGGTCAATCTTCCGCAGGCGAACGAGCGCGTCTTGGTGGTGGCGATGCTCGGCCTCAATGGCTTCGGGCGAGAGGTCTTCCCAACCGTCATTCCAGCGACGGTCGCCGAGCTGCGAAGCCCACGTCGGACTGCGCTGCATCGTGTCCTCCCACTCCGCGGTGAAGAAATCGTGGAGGGTCTTGTTGGCCTCGGCGGCAGGGACGGTTGCGGTGGTCAGCGCGAGGCAGAGGAGGAGAAGTTGGCGTGTCATGGTTGCGGCGAAGGATAGCGACGAGGCGTCGGCGGGGAATGAAAAAGCAAAGGCGGGAGCGCCGCCGTGCGTCTCGCCGAACAGAGGGATGGCCAGCGAATGGGGCAAACGAATTGCTCCTCCAGATTCCATTCGCCTGCCACCATTCGCTTGCCAACGCTTGATGCCATCGCCTCCGCTGTTACCCTCGCCTCATGTTGAAACTCGAAGACCTCACGCTGCGCCTGCATCCCGCCGACAACGTGGTGGTGGTGAAGCGTCCGCTCAAACCCGGCGTGGAACTGGAAAGCGGCCGGCTGCGTCTCGTCATGGCCAAGGGCATTCCGCCCGGCCACAAGCTCGCCGTCGCTGAAATCGCGGACGGCGCGCCCGTCACGAAATACGGCCAGACCATCGGCTTCGCGAAGGGTCGCATCCTGCCCGGAGAACACGTTCACACGCACAACGTCGAACTGCGCGACTTCGGACGTGACTACGCCTTCGGCGTGGATGCGCGGCCCGTGGTGTATCGCTCTGCGGCCGAGATGCGTTCCTTCCAAGGCTTCGCGCGGGCCAGCGGCAAGGCCGGCACGCGCAACTACATCGGCGTCATCTCCAGCGTGAACTGTTCCGCCGGCGTCTCGCGCTTTGTCGCCGACCGTTTTCGAGGGCCGGACTTCGCGCGCGACTTCCCAGGCATCGATGGCGTCGTCCCCTTCACGCACAAGATCGGCTGCGGCATCCAGCCCGGCGCGCCGCATGAACTTCTCCAGCGCGTCACCGCCGGCATCGCGCGGCATCCGAACATCGCGGGCTACGTGATGATCGGCCTTGGCTGCGAGGTGAACCAGGTCCACCTAGTCGCCGAGGCGCACAAGCTCGACCTGTCTCGCCCCGGCGAGCAGCCGCCCACGTTCCTCACGATTCAAAACTCCGGCGGCGTGCGCAAAACCGTCGAAGCCGCCGCCGCGGCTGTGGCGAAGTTGCTCCCCGCCGCGAGCGCGCTGCGCCGCACTGCGCAGCCGATTTCCAAACTCATCCTCGCCGAGAACTGCGGCGGCTCCGACGGCAACAGCGGCATCACCGCCAACCCCGCGCTCGGCGTCGCCTCCGATGAACTGGTGCGCTACGGCGGCACCAGCGTGCTTGCGGAGACGCCTGAGATTTACGGAGCCGAGCACTTGCTCACGCGCCGCGCCGGGTCCGCGGCCGTCGGGCAGAAGATCGTGGACCTCATCCACTGGTGGGAGGCCTACGCGCGCGCCAACGGCGGCTCGATCGACAACAACCCGAGCTACGGCAACAAGGAAGGCGGCCTGACGACCATTTACGAGAAGAGCCTCGGCGCAGTCGCGAAGGGCGGGCAGTCCCCCCTCGCCGCGGTCTATGCCTACGCGCAGGAGATCGACACTCCCGGCTTCGGCTTCATGGACACGCCGGGCTACGACCCCGTGAGCATGACCGGTCTCGTCAGTGGTGGATGCAACATCGGCGTCTTCACCACCGGCCGCGGTAGCGTCTATGGCTGCAAGCCCTCGCCGTGCATCAAGGTCGCGACCAACACCCCCATCTACAACCACATGATCGAGGACATGGACATCAATGCCGGCACCATCCTCGACGGCACGGAAACGGTGGAGCAAGTCGGCCAGCGCATCTTCGAGGAGATCATCGCCGTCGCCAGCGGCAAAAGGACCAAGAGCGAGCTGGCGGGCCTCGGCGACGACGAGTTCGCCCCGTGGCTGCTGGGCGCGCAGTTTTAACCCACCGTAGGAGACGACGTGAGGGGTCTCACATCCTCGTGTGTGTGGGAGGTCGGTGAATGCCAAGCCGGGGTGATCGATTGGGGCCTTCTACCTTCACGGAGCGAGGGGAGAAGGTGGCCGCAGGCCGGATGAGGGGAGGGGCCACCAACGCCGACGCACGAAACCCCTCACCCCAGCCCTCTCCCCTTGCTCCGCAAAGGAAGAGGGAGAAGAGCGCGAAGGACAGTCGTGATGCGCTGTCCTCTTCGCGCGGATGAACGCGAGGAGGTCGGCCATGTCTTGGGGCTTCAGGGTGGACTCCATTCCCTCGGGCATCAGCGAGAGGCCGGAGCCGAGGAGTTGTTTCAGGTCGGTGCGGAGGATGGTTTCCTCGGTGCCGTCCGCGCCGCGCATGACGAGGTTGTTCGGCGTCTCGGCGGTGATGATGCCGGTGAACTCGCGGCCGGACTTCGTTTCGGCGGTGTAGCCGAGGTAGCGGGACTCGACGGCGGCGTTGGGGTCGAGGATGGCGGTGAGCAGCCAGTCGGTGTCGCGCGCGGTGGTCATGGCGAGGTCGGGGCCAATCTCGCGGCCCTCGCCCTTGAGCTTGTGGCAGACGCCGCACTGCTTCGTGAACAGCTCGCGTCGCCGACCCACTGCGGCGTGGTGAGCTTCGGGAAGTCGCGGTGCGGGTAGAAGGGGTTGTCCTCGTCGAGGTAGGCGAGGCGGTTGGCGTTGGTGGAGTAGGGGGCGGCCGAGAGCACCGCAGAGCCGGGACGGACGCAGAGAAGTGCCGTCAGGCAGACAAGCCAAACGCAGAAACACGGGTGGATGGTGGACGGACGGTAGGCCAAGCAGGGCGAATCAAACGAGGCGAAAAGGGCTGCGAAGAGGTTTGCCACAAAGAGGCACAAGAGGCGCAAAAAGAGCGCCCTCTGCCTTTCTCCTTTTTTGCGCCTTCTGTGCCTCTTTGTGGCTAATCCTCTCCCTCGCGGCTCACTTGGGAATCTGGTTCAGCGTATACCAGAAGATGTCGTTCACGAGGGCCTCACCTGTCGCGTTCTTCACGTCGAGGCTGCGGACCATTGTCACGTAGCCGGCCTTCCAGCCTTCGAGCTTGAGGCGGACTTTGAGTTTGTCCGGCGAGACGGTCGCGGCGGCGACCTTGATGGCGGTGGCGGCGTTCTCCTTGCCGTCGTGGTCGAACTCGGGCGAGCCATATTTGGCGTGATACTTGTAGCCGTATTGCGTCACGTCGTAGCTCTCGGGGTCGGCGGCGGCCTTCGCTTCGACGGGCTGCGTGAAGGTCAGCTCGAAGCCGTCGCGCAGCGCGTGAACTTCCTTCACCTCGAACGGCAGCTTTCCCGTGTAGCTGATGCGCTCCAGCGCGAAGTCCAGCGGCGCGACGGCCTTCCACGAGACCGGTGCCTGACAGCCGCCGACGTAGAGCTTGCCGTCCGGCCCGTAGGCGAGGCGGTTCACGCCGGACTGGAACTGCTTCAGGAACGGCCACACCGCGCCCTGATACTCGCCGTTGACCTTCTCCAACTGCACGCGCGTCACGATGGCGTTCTGGAAATCGCCGACCATGAGCTGGCCCTTGAACGGCCCGAAGCGGTCGTCGGTAATCTCCGCGAAGCCGGTGACGGAGCGCGCGAGCTTGTAGGGGAACCAGACGGCCGGCGGGTCGAAGCGCGTGTGCTTGCCGTATTCCTCCTGCGGCGCGGGCCACGCGCTCGGGTGGCCGTAGAACTTGCCGGGCGCGACGTGGTTCAGCTTGCACGCTGCCATCCACTGGCCTTGGTTTTCCGAGACGAACACGTCGCGGTCGGGGCCGAAAGTGCCGATGCCGTTTGGCTCGCGGAAGCCGGAGCAAATCGCGTCCAGCTTCGTGCCGTCGGGCGAGATGCGGATGCCCCAGCCCATGTAAGGCGCGTCCCAACGCCCGCTGTGCCCGGCGCTGGCGAGGATGAAGTTGCCCGCCTTGTCGAAGACCGGGCCATAGACGAAGGCGTTGTAGCTGCCGGTGTAGCCCCAGCTTTGGTTCAGGCACTCGAACAAGTCCGCCTCGCCGTTGCCGTCCGTGTCGGTGAGTCGGTAGAGCGCCTGCTTGGTGCCGACGTAAATCTTCCCGTCGCGCACGGCCAAGCCCATCGGCTCGGCCAGCCCGCGCGCGAAGCGGCGATACCTGGCGGCGGGCGGACCTTGTGCGCCCTCGACAATCCACACCTCGCCCGCCCATGTGCAGGTGGCGAGGTCGCCGTTGGGTAGGAAGTCCATGCCGCCGACGAGGAGGTTGGCTTCTTTGGGGAGGGAGAATGACTCGGCGCGGAAGTAGGGCGTAGATGCAAGGCTTGGCTTGGGATGCGAATCGCCCGGCAGAGCGAATGACGGTTTCTTCGGAGGCATCCCATGCTCCGCATATTTGGATGGTTGAGTTTTTCTTCTCTCGCCCTCGGCGAGCCATTTCAAGGCCGTGTCTTTGGTCGGGAAGAGTTCGGTCTGTATCAAAAAGAAGGGCCGTCGGGTCGCTGGGTCGGTGATTAGCACATACACTCTAGCCTGTTTGCCCGTAACTCGGCGTTTGGGGTTTCCCTTCTCCGCTCCCTGATCGGTAACGCTCTCCACTTCGTAATCCACTTCCTTTTCCACCGGTTGAAATTGGATTCCCTTCTGGTCCGACCAGAGAGTAGTCAGCAACCAATCGTTTGCCCTTTGGATCAATGCGACTGTGGTTGAATCGGGGAGCATCTCGATCTTCCCCATTTCTGCATGAGCCAAGAACCAAAGGTCGCCTTCACGCCCAGAGACGTTGATGTGCCGATAGACTCCAGTGAATGAATCCCGAAGACGCCCAAAACCTTCGCTGATCAACAAGCTAGGTTTGCCACCGCCTAGAATTCCATAATTGAGACGCGTGGTTTCGTAGCCGCTGTGGATTCCTCGAAAGGTCCAGCCATCCGGCAGCTTAAACTCATCCTTCTCCGGCAACTTCCCCACCGCCCACGGAAACACCGGCGGCATGGTCCACAGCACCGTGCCGTCGTTGGTGCTGATGAAGGGCGACTTGGGCAGGCCGTATTGCGGGCCGAGGAGCGCGAGGCCCCGGCCCGACCAGACGGTGTGCGTGCGCAGCAGCGCGGTGTCGAAGGCCAGGTGCAGGTTCGTCGCCAGCGGCACAACGATGCTGCGCGTGCTCTGCGGCATCGGGGCCATGCGGAACGGCTGGTCCGGCGGGTCATAGTGCGGGATGACCGGCGCGGACTTCTCCTTGGCCTTCGCGGTCTGCGCGCGGGCGGCCTCGGGCGCGGCGCGAAACAGGACGGCGAGGGTCAGCAGGAGGCGGAAAAGCGGGCGGCGCATGGGCGAAGCTTGCGACGGGGCAGGGGAGAGGGCGATTCAAATTGCGCGCGCCTGCGTTCAAATGCGCGCGTCTTTTTCCGTGCAATCCGGCGTGCTGCCGACTACTTCTTTCCGCCAGCAAGCAGGACGGCACAGCAGGCGCGCCGTTCATTCCAAAACCACCTATGGCTGCGCGCAATTACCCGCCGGACAATTCAGACGAACCCCAATCCGCCCCCGGCAGCGCGCGCGCGCGCGAGTTCGGCGTGCCGCACCCCAACGACGTGGGCATCGTGCAAAAGGCGGTCACGTGGGCGCGCTGGATTCTGACGGCGCTGACCGTGGTCTACTGTCTATCGCTGCTGGCGATACTCTACGGGATCGAGTTCCACGCGGAGGAGCACCAGTTCCTGAGCACGATGATGTATGTGCCGCCGTGGGCGTGGCTGCTGCCGATCATTCCGCTGGGCGGGCTGGCGATCTTCCTCTATGCGCGGCTGCTGATCCCGCTGGCCTTGTGCCTGCCGGTGATCGTTATTGGTTTCATGGATCTGCGCTGGCACAGCTGGCCGCCCCCTTTCAATCCCTCGTTCAAGATCGTCACGAACAACATCGGCCAGAGCCACAAGACCAGCTACAAGGACTTCGCAGACCTCCAGAAGGCCGACATCATCGCGCTCCAGGACGCCAACGCCTCCGCACGCGGGCCGGAGATCGCGAAGGACCATCCTGACAAGTTCGTGGTGGGCAAGGACCAGTTCGTCCTGGTGAGCAAGTTCCCCATCCGTGCGGCCGACGCGCTGCCGATGCCCGATCCTGCTGATCCTCGCCAGCGCGTGGCGGCGTGGTTCGAGGTGGATGTGAACGGGAAAACAATCCTCGTCTTTGTGGTCCACATGCCCACGCCGCGGGATCAGCTCGAAGCGATGAAAAGCCCCAGCGCGCTCACCGCCGCCCTCGGAAAGACCAGCGGGCACAGCGGAAAAATCCGCGAGCAGAACGCGAGCTTCTTCAAGACCCAGCAGGAACTCGCCCGGCAGATGGTGCAGATCACCCGGCAGGCCAAGGTGCCTTTCATCGTCTGCGGCGACTTCAACGTGCCGACGCACGGGCTGATCTACCGGCTCTACCGGGAGAGCTGGACCGAGGCGTTCAACGAGCGCGGCCAGGGCGCTGGGGCCACCTTCCCCGGCGACGCCTCGCTCCCGGCCTGGCTGCGGCTGGACAACATTTATTGCAGCAAGACCGGTCTGCGTCCCATCCATGCCGAGGTGGAGGAAGGCCGGCAGTCACAGCACCGCTGCATGGCGGCGACCTTCGAGTTCACCGACGGCATCCGGCGCTAAACCCGACCTCCGAAGTCGAGGCTGAAAGCCTCAGGCATGACAGCCCGGGGCAACGCCCAGGGTAGAGGAATAGAAGGATCGCAGCCCTGACGGGGCGGAACATTTTGTTTGGCCCTTTCAGGGCTTGGAATCTTCTTGCCGGGTAACCCGGGGCGTTGCCCCGCGCTGGTTTGTGATTCTCCTTTGGAGCGCCAACTTCGGAGGGCTTGCCAAAAGAAAACCGGCGCGGGCTTTCGCGCGCGCCGGGTGAAAGAGACGGACGCTCGCTCAGTTGAGATAGATCAGCTCGTTGCTCATGAGGAGCGCCTGTGTGAGGCGTTCCCACGGGGTGAACGGCTGGGCTTCCAGCTTCTGCTTCACCGGGCCGCTGAATTCCTGCTGGGAGTTCCAGACGTATTCCTCGCCGAGCTTCGCGCCTGGCATGTGGATGATGGGCACCCAGCGGAAGGCGTCGTCCTCGGACGTGCCACGGCTTGACACGACGAAATCAATCGCCTCGCCGCGCTTGACGGAGATGGCCTTCAAGTTGGTCGCCACGTCCTTGCCAGCCGCCTGCCAGGAGCCGAGATGTCCACCGCTCCCACGCGACACAAAGGCCTCGATGCCGTCGCCGGTCTTTGCATCGTGCTCCAGCTTGCCCTCGATGCTGATGACGCCATCGCGCGGCGCGATCCAGCGCCGGACGACGGAATGCTTGCGGTCGCCCGGCACACCACCGACCGCGTTGAGCGAGACGTTGAAAGCCGCACCGACAGCCATCGCGGCCTTGCCCTTCGGATCCTTCTTCGGCTCCGGCCCCTTGCGGAGCGCGCCCTTCTCAGCCAGCACCCACGAGTCACGCAGGAAGGTGGGGAACGGCTCGAAGCCAATCAGCTTCTTCGCGTCGGGGTCAAACTCACCGTAGCCGTAATGCCACACGCGCAAGTCCGCGCCGCCGGTGGCCGGCTTGGCCTGCTGATCGGCGATGTATGCCAGCGCCAGCTTCTGCTCGGACGCCGAGGGCGCGCGCTGGAAGAAGAGCTGGTAGATGAAGGCGATTTTCTCCTCGTCCTTCGCGCCCGAAAGCAGCTCGGGGCGGGCCGCGACGTTCCGCGTCTGCTCGACGACGAAGCCGTTGTTCATCAGGTAGAGCGCCTGGAGCGGAACGGTCGTCTGCACGCGTGACGGCGCGGTCATGTCCGGGTTCGCGAAGTCGAAGATTCGGAACGAGTCGGACATCTTCTGCCGGTCAATGTAGCCATACACCGTGCGCCGCCCAGAGCTGTTGATGTCTGTGTCGGACGGCCCGCCACGGTCGGTGAACTCGTTCTTGCCACTCAACATCAGCAGCGTGTCACGCATGGACTCGAAGTTCAGGCGCTGCAGATTCTGCCGCCAGAACAGGGCATTGCCAGGGTCGAGCTTCGAGCTGGCCGGATTATCCTGCGAGGACTGCTGCCATGTGGCGGAGAGCATGATGAGCTTGTGCAACTGCTTCACGCTCCAGCCATCGGCCATGAAGCGCGAGGCCAGGTAGTCGAGCAACGCTTGGTTCGACGGCGGGTCCGAGCGCATGCCGAAGTCGCCGAGCGTGCGCACGATGGCGTCGCCGAAGTGCCAGTTCCACACGCGGTTCACAAACACGCGCGCTGTGAGCGGGTTGTCCTTGCTGGCGACCTCGTTGGCGAGATCGAGCCGGCCGGAGCCTGTGGCGAAGGGCTTGGTGTCCGAGCCACCGAAGATTTCCAGCCAGCGACGCTTGGCGATGGGGCCGCGATTGGCCGGCTCGCCGCGAATCATGACGAAGGAATCGCGCGCCTTGTCGAGGTCGTTGAGCGCCATCGCGCTTGGCGGGCTGCCGGGATGCTCGCGCTTCAACTCGTCCAGCTTGAGCCGCTCGGTGGCCTCGAGGTTCTGGATGCGGTTGCCGATGACACGCTGAAAGCCACGACGGTCGAGGGCAATCGGCGTGCCCTTCTCGTGCAACACGGCGTGCAGCGCGGCGCGCGCGCCTTCCGGCTTCTCGCCCTTGTCGGCGAGGCGCTCGGTTTCGCGGAACAACTTGCCGTAACCCTCGGCAAGGGCGGCCAAACTTTCAGGCGCCGGAGTGAGGAGCTGCGCGACCAGTTCGTTGACCGACTTGTCGGCGGCGAACTTGGCGGACAGCTTTCCGGACTGCGCGGCGAACTCGTCGTCCTTGAGCGCGGCGAAGGCGAGCCAAGGAGAGAAGATGGAGTCAGTCTTCTTTGTCGCGGCCTCCAGATAGGTCTGCCACTGCCCAAAAACGTCCGGGTCAAGGCCGCGGCTGTTGCGAACAAGGGCGTCCTTCTTGCCGGCCACCTGCACGTCTCGTGCGCCCAGAAGATACTTGTCCACCGTGTTGCGGAAGGTATCGAGCGTGCGGCCCTCCTCGGTCTCCCGCACGTTGGCGATGCGGGCCAGAATCTCCTTGGACTTCTTCTGGAAATCTTGGTAGTCCGCATCGGACTTCGGCTTCGCGAGCATCGGCTCATCGGCGGGCTCGACCGACGAGCTGAACACGCCGTGCAGCGAGTAATAGTCCTTCTGCGAGACGGGGTCGAACTTGTGATCGTGACAGCGCGCGCAGGAGGCGGTCACACCCATCAGCCCCTGCGTGATGACGTCAATGCGGTCGTCAATGACCTCGTTCACGTTGCCCATGAAACGCTTGCCCACTGTGAGGAAACCCATCGCGGCCAGAGGCGCCTTGTTCTCCGCCGTCGCGATGCGGTCGCCAGCGATCTGCTCACGGATGAACTGGTCGTAGGGTTTGTCCTCGTTGAATGCCTTGATCACGTAGTCGCGATACGTCCACGCGAATGGGTAGGAGGTCTTGTTCTTCGCATTGTTGTTTCGGTCGCCGCTCGTGTCCGCGTAACGAGCCACGTCCAGCCAGTGCCGTCCCCAGCGCTCGCCGTAGGCGGGCGAGGCGAGCAGGCGGTCAATCACCTTGGCGAAGGCGTTCGCAGACTTGTCCGCAAGGAAGTCATTGACCTCCTGCACTGTCGGTGGAAGGCCGGTGAGGTCGAAGGTCGCGCGGCGGATGAGCGTGCGCTTGTCGGCTGAAGGCGAAGGCACCAGCCCTTTCGACTCGAGCTTCGCGAGCACGAACCGGTCGAGATCGCTCTTCGCCCACTTGCCCGCGTCCTTCACCTTGGGAACGACCGGAGCCTTCACCGGCTGATAAGCCCAATGCTCACGGGCCTTGTCCCAGTCCACCTTGAGCGCCGCAGCCGCGCCGCTCGTCTCCGTGCGCGGATCCGGCGCGCCCATGCGAATCCATGTCTCGAAGTCGGCGATGATCTGCGGGGAAAGGCGCTCGCCCTTCGGCGGCATCATCTCGTCCGGGTTGGTGGACTTGAGGTCCTTTATGAGCAGGCTTTTCTCCGGCCTGCCGGGCACGATGGCAGGACCGCTGGTGCCGCCCTTGAGCAGGCCGTCCTTGCTGTCCACGAAGAGGCCGCCCTTGAGTTTCTCGGCCTGCGCGGAGTGGCACTTGTAGCAGTGCTCGGCGAACACGGGCCGGATCTTCTTCTCGAAAAACGCGAGTTGCTCCGGGTCGAGCTTTCCGGGAGCTGCTGCCGCGCTGGTGACGAAGCCGGCGACGACGGCTCCGAGAGCTAGGAATGAAGATTTCATAAGTTCAGGGACTTGGACGGACACACTGGACAAAAGGCTACCGGCAAAACTGAATCTGTCGGGCCGCGACACGGACAAAAATCAAGGGCAGGCTTGTGGCCTGCCCTTGGTCTGCGAAATGACCCATGCGGCCGGTGATCGCTGCGGCGCGAGCTCAGGCCTTGAGAATGTCCCTCACGACGCTGCCGTAAACGTCGGTCAGGCGGAAGTCGCGGCCGTTGTAGCGGAAGGTCAGCTTCTCGTGGTCGAAGCCGAGCGCGTGCAACAGCGTCGCGTGCAAGTCGTGGTTGTGCACCTTGTTCTCGACGGCATTGTAGCCGAACTCGTCGGTCGCGCCGTAGGTCTGGCCTCCCTTGACGCCGCCACCGGCGACCCAGGAGCAAAAGCCCTTGTTGTGGTGGTCGCGACCCGGCTCGCCGCGCTGTCCACGGTCGTGACGCGGTGTGCGACCGAACTCGCCGCCCCAGACGACGAGCGTGTCATCGAGCATTCCGCGCTGCTTGAGATCCTTGAGCAGCGCGCCGATTGCCTGGTCGCACTCGCCGGCTTTCTTGCGGAGATTCGTGCCGACCGCCGTGTGGTGATCCCAGCCGCCGTGCCAGGTCTGGACGAAGCGCACGCCCTTCTCGGCGAGGCGGCGCGCGACGAGCAATTGCCGCCCCTGCGGCGTGTCGCCATAAAGATCGCGCACGCTCTGCGGCTCGCGGGAAATGTCGAAGGCATCCGTGGCCTCGGTCTGCATCTGGTAAGCCAGCTCGAAGGACTGGATGCGCGACTCAAGCAACGCTTCCTGGCCGAGCTTCTCCTGATGCAGCTCGTTGAAGGACTTGACGAGATCAAGCTGCTCGCGCTGCCTGGCGAGGCTGAGGTGCTGGCTCTTGATGTTCTCAATGATCTTCTCGACCGAGGCGGAAGGATTGTTGACCAGCGTGCCTTGATACGCACCCGGCAGGAATGCCGAGCGCCAGTTGGAGGCACCGCCGAGTCCGCCGCCCAGCGCGATGAAGCCGGGCAGGTTTTGATTCTCCGTGCCGAGTCCGTAGGTGACCCACGAGCCCATCGAGGGCTTCACGAGCCGGCCCGAGCCGGTGTTCATCATCAGCGTGGCGAATTCGTGCGACGGAATGTCCGTGGTCATCGAGCGGATGACGCAGATATCGTCAATCATCGCGCCGAGGTGCGGCCAGATTTCGCTGATCTCGACACCGGACTTGCCGCGCTTCTCGAACTTGAACTGCGTCGGCAGCGGCACGCCGCCGATGGCCTCCACCTTCGACTCGCCGTGCTTGGCGAGCGCGGGCTTCGGATCCCAGGTGTCAATGTGCGACGGTCCGCCCTGCGCGAAGATGTGGATGACGCGCTTGGCCTGGCCGGTGAAGTGCGGCTGCTTCGGCGCGAGCGGGTTCAGCGCGGTGCTGGCGCGGGCCTGTCCGCCATCAGGACCAAGGAGCCATGCAAGGCTCAACGATCCCATGCCCATTCCGAACCGGTTCAGGAACTGGCGGCGTGTTGCGAAGAGGTCTGCGAGTTGCGGCTGATGTTGCTTTGGGTCCATAAGTTCAGTCGTTTTTTTTCAGCGCGGTTGGTTTCAGCGGACAGCCACATTTTTAACGCTCCGCCCCGCGCTGCTATTCACTATGTCCACCTCGCGCTGGTTTTCAGGCAACACGTCCAGCAGGCGCAACGCGCGCCCGGGGGTCTCGCCCGCCTCGGCCTGCGCGTCCGGCGCGAGGCCGGCGGCGGGGCGCGTATCCAGTTCCACTTCGGTCAACGCAGTCATGCGATGTTCCTTGCGCTACACGTCCAGCGCGCGATGGCGGCAGACGGTGAAGAGCCACTCGACGAGACAGCCGTTGAGCCGGGCGGGGGCTTCCCGCCAGAGGCGCAGGAAGACATCCTGCCCACTTCCCGGGCGCGGTCCGCATCGCCGACAATACTGGCGGCGTAGCGGGACAAGGCGGGGGCGTGCTGCTCGTGAGCAGTGCGCAACCAATCCGCGTTGTCAGCACCCGGTTCGTTCATGAGTCCGACTGGGTCGGGCCTTCGAGGGGATAACGTGTGAGTGGGAGAATCCTTAGCGGAAATCTTTTCGCTACGCGAGTCGAACGGGCGGACTGGGGAACAACCGAACTTCAAAACACCCGCAGCGTATCCAGCACGGCCTTGATGCGCGGGACTTCGTGCGTGCGGAAGAGGTCGGTCTTGCCCAGCGCGGCGAGGACGGCGAAGAACGGTTCGGCGCTGCGCACTTCCTCGCCGAAATACTCGAAGGCGTGGGGCAGCGCGTGGCACGTCGGGAAGCCCAGCGTGCGGAGGCGGAAGGTGTTCAGGAAGGTAGTCATCTGGTGACGCACGCGCACGGCACTGTCCTGAAGGTTGCGGTAGTAGAAGCCAAGGCCGGGGTCCACGAAGATTTTCTCCACGCCGCACCGGGTCGCGGTCTCGATCTCGCGCGCAAAGAACTCATACATCGCCGGCACCGGATCGGAAGTGAGGTCGAAGTCGCCGACGGCGCGGACGTTCGCGCCTTGCACATAGCAGAGGATGACGGCGGCTTGGTGCTCGGCCACGGCGCGATACATCGCCTCGCTGCGGTCGGTGCCGGTGAGGTTCAGGATATTCGCGCCGGCGGCCAGACAGGCGCGAGTGACTTCGGGGTGATACGTCTCGACAGAGACGAGCACGCCGGCGGCGCGCAGCGCGCGGACGACGGGGAGGAGTTGATAGTTCTGGGCGTCGGCGCCGACGAGTTCGGTGTTCGCAAGGGTGGACTCTGCGCCGACGTCCACGATGGCCGCGCCCTGCGCTGCGAGAACCTTCCCACGCGCGATGGCGGCGTCTGCGGAGAGGCAGACGCTTTCGCGATACCAGGAGCCGGCGGAGAGGTTCACCACGCCCATGATGGATGGGGAGGAGTTAAAGCGGAATTCACGACCACCAAGCGCAAACTCCGGCACGCGCGCCTGCGAGGCAGGACGGTTCTTCTCCACGAGTTCGGCGAGAAATTCTAGCGTGAGCATCGCGGGGAGTTTGGCGGGAGTCGGACCGCTCGGCAATCGACAATCGGGCTCTGGGAGAGGCGTGTCACGCCGACTGCGCTGGAGAAGTGGTGCGCCCGGCGGGAGTCGAACCCACGACAGTCCGCTTAGAAGGCGGATGCTCTATCCAACTGAGCTACGAGCGCAACCAATTTACAAAGAGTCACTTACAACGATTGAAAAAACGCGATTGACGGCCTTTCTATACTGATTTTCTATACTCGGCAGTGCCGAAACGACCGTCAACGCCACCGAAACGCACGTCGTCTCCATGGGAGAAAACGCGCGCCCCAAATGTTGTCCGCAACTCGGCATCGGGCACATACTACGCGCGGTTCCGGGTCAGCGGCAAGCTCGTATGGCGCAGCTTGGACACTCAGGCGTTCACCACCGCGAAAACCAGGCTGCCGGACGTGATCAAGGCTGAGAAGCAGTTGATTGCCGCCGGGGATGGCCAGATCACCCTCGCTCAGGCAACCCGGGCTTATCTGGAACGTGATGCACGCAATCCCGGTTTGAAGGAGAAGACCCGCCAGTATCGCGCGGCCTCGGCAGACATGATCGGCCGGATCTTTCCGCGCGGCACCGTGACCAAGCTCAGGCACCTCTGGGCCACCAGCCCGAAGGAGAAATACAAGGAGATCGCCGGCCGGGATTTGAAAATCCGGGACATCTCCAAGGACGACTGCCTGAGTTGGGCGGCAGGATGCGCCAAGCGTTACAGTCCCACGACGTTTAATCATGCCTTGGGCACCCTGCGTGAGATCATTGCCATCGGGATCGAGCAGGGGGCGCGGTTTGACAATCCCGCCACCCACGTCGATCGCCTGCCCGAAAAGCCAAAGTCGCTGAAGCTCCCCGAGCCGAGGCAGTTTCTCCGCTTCATCGAGGCGATCGAGGACAGTGGCAGCGGTTGGTCCAAGCCGTGCGCCAACATGGTCCGGTTCCTCGCCTACGGCGGGTTTCGGTTGACGGAGGCCAAGAACGTCACCTGGGGAGATGTTGACCTGGCCAAGGGCGAGATCATCGTGCGGGGCGACCTCAAGACCGGCTTGAAGGGGCGGGTGGTGGGCGAGACCCGGCGCGTTCCCATCATCACGGAGATGCGGCAGCTCTTGGAGCGCCTGCGTGCTGAGAATTCGCTTACCGTGGATTCTGCCAGAGTGCTCAAGGTGGGTGAGTGTCAGCGTGCCATGGACCGGGCCGCAAAGGAGATCGAGATGGCTCGCATCACGCACCACGATCTTCGGCACCTTTTCGCCACCCGTTGCATCGAGTCCGGGGTGGACATCCCCACGGTCGCACGCTGGCTCGGTCACAAGGACGCCCCACAACCCCTCCCGTCGCCTCCTGAAGTGCATGAGGCAATCGTGGCGAAATTGAACCAAGCCCTGAGAACTTTGGCAGACGAGCAGTGACTGTTTATGAAAGCGAATGGGAGAACAATTAGGATGGGCATTTCTGCGCTCGTGGCGGTTTCGGCGTTGCTGTTCCGGTTCATTCAGAAAAGCGAAAACTTGCCATCCCCAGTTACCATCAAGGCTCCGTCGAACGAGCCGCCGATGGACCGGATGGTCGTCAGCGTGCGCGAGTTTGAGGAGGTTGAGCAGGTTCCCCAGCCACCCCCAGTTGCAATGGCGGAGCCACTACCAGTTCCAGCGCCTCCGCCGACTACGCCGCCGATTCCGGTGGAAGCGCCGCCCATCCAGACGCCGAAGCTCGCTTCCAGCCAGGCTGGGGGAGAAAACCCGAGTGCTGATGAAGGGGTCGTGCTCCCCATTTACGCTGACTACCGGTCTGGTATGGGCTTTCCAGCGTATGCTGAGGCCATGCGCCGAGTGGGCGGGATTTTCCTGATTTTCGATGGCGAAAAGATTCGGGGAGAAGCCGATGTTCTCAACCGCAAGGTGCTGCCGATCGCACCAGCCCGGCTCGCTGGCCTCAGTCCGCGCTCTCGAGAGGTTACCGAGCCAGCATTGCTTCCGTGCTTGGAGGAGGCGAAGCGGCTTCTTGGCCCCGGTTTCTACTCCATCATCCTGCTGCTGCCCAACCGTGTGGACCAGCACATGCAGGCCGAGGTCGTGAAGGAATTGCGGTTGCGGGGCCTTGACCCGTCGAGCGTGGTGCAGGTGCGTGGGCGATACGTGTCGAATGCGGGCCGGCTCGTGCTTACATTGACCGAAGCGGTTAGCCGAACAAACGGAACCGCCACGCTCCAAGGCTCAGTCGCATTTTAGCGCACGGCACGGATAGGGCGGATTGCAAATTGTTCGCCGAGAAACCAGGATGAGGCACTACACAATGAACTTTGACGATGTTGCCAAAGGCGTGCCGAAACCTTCGGTGTCGAGGGGCACTTGCAGGGAAGGCTCCTGCCGGAGTGGCCAGAAATCGAGCTTTTGAGCACGGCGAAGGAAATCATCGCCGAAGGCGAAGCGATGGGGCATTGCGTGGCGTCATACGTCCTCAAAATGGTGTCGGGCGCGCTGCCAATCCTGCTCTACCGCGTGTTGTGGCCTGAGCGCGCAACCCTCCGCCTCTCGAAGGACGGTGAAAGGTGGCATATTGCTGAACTGCGTTGCCGCAGAAATCGAGCGCCCTCGTCAGAAACTTTCGAGTTTGTTAGGATATGGCTGCGTGAGCCCCAAGAAGAAACGGTGGAAACACAAGAGCTAACAGGAGTTGAAAGCAACTCCGAGTTGTGGCCACTCTGAGGGCAAGCCCATGAGCGCACTACCAACACTTGTGACCGACCGATTGCTGCTGCGTCCCTTCACGCTGGCCGACGCACCCGAAGTCCAACGACTTGCAGGTAACCGGGAGGTGGCTTCAACCACGTTGCGAATTCCTCACCCTTACAAGGACGGGATGGCCGAAGAGTGGATTGGAACGCACGCCGCAAAGTTCGCTCAAGGCGAGGGCATTTCGCTCGCGATTTCTCTACGCGCGACGGGATTGCTCGTTGGGGCGATAGGGCTGGAGATTTTTCAAGAACACTCCAAGTCCGAACTTGGCTACTGGATTGGCAGGGACTTCTGGGGGCAAGGACTCGCGACTGAAGCAGCCCGTGTGCTCGTGAACTACGGCTTTCAAGTTGTTGGCTTGAACCGCATCCAAGCCCAGCACCTTACCCGAAACCCGGCCTCTGGTAAAGTGATGGCGAAAGTCGGTATGCGGCACGAAGGCACGCTCCGCGACCATAGGAAGAAATGGGGCATCTTCGAAGACGTGGAAATCTACGGTGTGCTTGCAGCAGATGCTCTGGGCGCAATAGAAAGGCGAATAAACCAAACGGCATAGACCGCCGATTCGCACTGTCGAAGCTCGGCTGCCGCCTTGATCCATGAGGTATGCTCCGCATTCTTTCCATCGAAGCGACCCCGTTCCATGTCCTGCCGTTCCTGAACGTTAGCAGCGGGCGGAAGGCGGTCAGGGAGTTGTTACCGTTCCTGCGGGGCCAGATTGAAGGACTTCCCGACGGACTTGATGCGCTACTTGTGACAGCCGACCTGCAAGGGCGCGTTCGGGACGCATGTGGCAATGCGGTCACACGCCTGCTCGGCGAGAGCGTGGCAGAATGCGTTGAGGAGTTGGCCTCCCAAGGATTGCTGCCAGCGACGAACCGAATCGGTGTTGTGTTGGCAGGGGATTTCTACTGCTGCGAAGGACTCGACAAGCGGGGCGGCTCTGGGATGTGCGATCAGTTTGGGCGGCATTTGCACTGCGCCTTCGGTGGGTTGCTGGGGTCGCTGGAAATCACGACCTATTCGGTAATCGTTGGTTGAAAGAGGACTTGATTGAATTCAAACAGCAGCCGGGAATCCACTTCCTGGACGGGGACTTGAGTGAAGCCGACGGGTTGATGATAGCCGGATTGTCTGGAATCATCGGAAATCCAGAGCGGCCTTTTCGCCGAACCGAGCTGGAATTTAACGCCATCACGCAGACGCTTACCGACTTCCGGCTGGGCCGGTGCTTCCTCAAGGGCAGCGTGGGCGACAGCCTGAATCTGATGCTGGCCGGAGCGGCGTGGAACCTCCGCAAATGGCTGCGGGCGGTTTTATTGTCCCTGTTCCGGCTGCTCCAGATAATGCTCCCAGTGCCCGTCCATTAACCGCCCGCAACCCAACGCACTCCCGGTTGGAACGGTTGGAGTTTTTCAGGGACGACTACTTACGGCTGATTTTAATCTTGTATTTGACCGTAGGCATCCAGCTTGGTCCGGGGTGTTGGTGAAGGTAGAGACGCAAGATTATCAAATTCCTGGACACGCCGAAGCAACTTGGCGGCCCGATCGTTGAATGGATCAAGAGCAATCGCTTTGCGCAGCAACTTGCCGCTTTCGTCGAAGCGGCCTGTTGAAAACAATTCCTGAGCTTTTTCAAAGGACTTTTGAGCTTTGGCGAGGCTTTCGACCTCACTTGCCGCATCCGTGGATGCTTGGTGCTTGCGTCGCACTTCCGGCATGTCGGTCAAAAGCCTTTGGAGACCGCCATCTGGCAATACAGCCATAATTGCACGCAGCTCGCTCTCGGCTTTGTCAAACTCAGCTTCCCTCATAAACGACATGACGTTCTTACGCATCCGTCCCGCCTCTTCCTTCTTCTGACATTCAACTTCTATCTGCTTTGCCTCAGTCTGTCGCGCTCGAAGAAGGGCGAAGCTCTTGAGGGCATCCTCAATACGCGTTGAGCCGTCCTCGTAGGGGAGCAGAGAACGTAATGTTCGTTCCCCTTCGTCCAGTTCTCCCGCCTCAAGCAATGTTGACACCCGGTCAGCGATCTTCTTGGCAGTCGTGCGGCGGGCAGCATCTTCGATCAGCGCCAAAATAGCCGAAACAGCCGCTCCGTCAGTCGAGTTCGCGGCAAACTTGTTGGCGGCTTTTCTCGCTTCTTCAAGCTTGCCTGCCGTGAGAAGTGCGTTAGCCTTTCGCTTCCAGCCCTCAGCCAAGTGCTGCCGACGCGCTTCGAAACGCCGGCCTTTGGCATCGCTATGCATCTGACGCAACGTGGAAAGTTGGTCGCTGAGAGACTTGGCCCTTGATGCCGCTGGATCCGCCAAGAGCAGCTCGCGTAGCTTTTCATCAGCCAAGTCAAATCTACCGCCCTTGATGGCTTCCTCAGCCTGGCTATGAAGCAGGTTCGCAAGTTCCATTCGTCGGGCTTCCGTGACCTTAGACAGGAGTGCTTTATGTCCTTTCTCCAAAGGCTCAAGTGAGAGCAATTCATGAACAGCCTTTTCGGCTTCCTCAAAATTCTTGCAGTTCCACTTCTTGTCAACAAGACCACGAAGTGTGCGAATGCGCTTGCTCCTTTCGTTGAGGGCTTCTTGCTCCTCAAAACAGTGCTTTTGAACTTGAAGGCCAGGCAAATTCTCAAGGTTCTGGATTGCCCAGCAATCGATTGGATCGAGTGCTCGCAGCGCAAGGAGAGCCTCGCTGGCTGCTTCGTATTCTTGGTCTTTGAGGCGGCGCTCTGCTTCCTGTCGACGTTCCGCAGCCTCAGTTTGACGACGGGCGATGTGGCGCGCCACCTCGGCCTCGTTTAACTCCCGGCGAAGCTGCGGCAAGTCGCGAAGCAGATTCCTCGCTAGCTCGTCTTGTGGAAACTGGCCGAGTGCCTTCTTCGCCATCTCCTCGGCGGCGTCGCAGTCGTTATTCGCAATGGCTTCAGCCGCCTGCCTTGCCAGCCTTGCGGCGATTCTTCGAATTTCCTCATCCTTTGAGCGACGCTCCAGCTCCCACGCTTCTTGTTGCATCCGGCCGAGCACGGCAATTTCCGAAGCAGCCAACTCCCCATTCCAACCCAAGGCTTCCAGTTCCCGCACAATTTCATTGGCGTGCTCATATCGGCCTGTGGATTTGACTTCTTGAAGCTCAGGAAGTTTTGCCCTGATCAAACCATCCGTAATTGATGCCTTAACATTTGGATCCGGATCCACGACGCGGCGCTCGGCGAAAAGCTTTTCAGCAACGGGCGATGGGTCTCGGAAAATCCGATCTACAATTCTCTGCCGGACCATTGCCGAAGAATCTTCAAAAGAGAGTCTGGCCACTTCTGCAACCTTTAGCTCTGTCTTATCGGAAGCGTTCGCTGCAAGCACATATAATCCTTCAATCATTCGGGCGCGGTTCTGCTCATTTGGCTCTAGCGCGAAGTTCTTTTTCAGTTCTTGAGCCAACGATTTCCGGAACCAAGGCTTGTCGATTCCGAGCGAATCCGTCCGTTGCTCTCCAGACACTAATCGGGCCAAGGACGCTGCTACTTGTTGGCGTTTCCAACGCTGCCGCGCCCAGAAAGCAATCAAGGCGATTGCCAGTCCGCCGAATAGCACGCCCTCGATACCCAACAATATCTCGCTCGAATTCCAGGCAGATGTCTGTGGCGGCTGTCCGGAGATTGATTGGCCAGATGTGCTCGCGGATTTCTGAGTCTGCTCAAGCGATGTTTGGGCGAAGGGCAAATTTGTGTATTCCCCTGTGCCGCTCTCGGCAACGATCAAGTTCTTTTCAGCCACTCCATCCAGCAAGTTGGTCGTTGTCGTCTCAGTCGCCATGTATATCCCTCACTTTTGGTCTTGGTGGTCTTTCAAAATGCCAGGATCGTATTCGGCAGAAGCGATAATCTTGCGAGCTTCCTCACTTGCCTTTGCAAGCTCTTCACCGCGCAGGCGCGTAGCCTCGCATGTCGGGCAGTCTTTTCGGAACGAGGTCTTGGCGAATTTGCAGTAAAGCGGCTCCGGGAAAATCCATTCCTTTCGATTGCCCCAAAGCAGGAAATCGGCAGGGAAATCCTCCAGCTTGCTGTCCGTCCCACGGAGCAGCGTCAGCAAGGCCATCTTGGATTGGATGAGCGCGATCATGTGGACATCAACGCACAGACCCGGCTCCGCCTTGAATTCTGAGGCATCCTCCAACTCTGAATAGGCAATAGGACCGGGCTTGTGGGGCGCCGCACCCAGGGATTGCTGGAGAGCGCCATACACGCAGTCGTAACAGGGAGTTTTCCCCGGAACGACCCGCATCACGAATCCTCCGAACGCCCGTTCATACGCTCCGGCATAAACCGCCGGCACATTGAGACGGAGACAGGTTTCATTGATGGCGTAGCGAGAGCGATTGTTGTCAGTGCAGGCCAATACCAGGCTGCTGCCGCTGATGACTTTTTCGAGCAAGTCCGGTTTCTTGACCACATCCTCCTTGAAAGTCTCGACTTTGGCCTGCTGGTTCACATTGCGAATGCGGTCGGCGACAGCCTCGGTCTTGAACCGGCCAATGTCACTACAACCGCAGGTATGCCGGGCAATGTTGTGAATTTCCAAACGGTCAAAATCTACCAAACGGAACCGATCCACCGCACATCTGGCCAACTGGTCTGCGCAGATCGCACCGCCGGTGCCGAGACCGATGATTGTCACCAGTTTTCCCGCCAAAGCGCGTGTTTCAAAGATTCCTTCAACGCGCGAGAATACGCCAGTTTTCTGCCCGGCTGTAGAATTGTTCAAATTACGCATGGCGTTCTCCTTACTTACGTGACGTCGCATTTGCGCGCGACCAATCGTCAAAGTCTTTTTGCAAATCTGCCTTCGACTTCTTGAGTTTTTGAATTTCACGTTGATTATCGGCGCGCTGGGTGTTGATGTTATTCCGCTGTTCTTGGCGCACCCTCAACTCGTCGACACTGCGACCAGTATTGAGTCCGGATAAGCTGCGCAATTCAAAGGCCAAATCGATTTCCCGCCGCTCTCGGTCGCGGACTTCTTCATCGATCGAGCGCATCATTTCTGCCAATTCACCAAGACTTCCGTAGCGTTGCGAGTAAACAACTGCCCGCAATTCTTGAGGGGAAGCTGGTTTGGTCGTTTGAGGAGTTGGCTTGTTAGGTAGGTTCCTTGTCTCGGCTGCCGGATTTTCCGATTGGAAAGGTCTACGTGTTGTGCTGCTTGATCCCCGGGGCGTAACATCGCGCGTTTGAGTGTTACCTTGACGACCGAATCCGCCCATCCCGACAAGAAAGGTGACAAGGGCGACTACGGTGCAACTCGCAACCGCTACAGACATCATCCGAGAGTCAGCAGCCTTCCTAGGTTCTGTCCTTGCGACTCTAGTTGTCTTGAAGATCTCTCCACATTCCGGGCAAGCTTTCCAATGTGACTTATTGACTCCTGCATAATAGAGTGAACGAATTGGCTGATTCTCCGTCCGATGCGGCATGGGATTTCCTAAAGGGCAAAGGCGTGATTTCACTGGCCTGCAACGCCGTCGGCTAAGTGCGGCTGCATTGTTCGACAAAGGC